>DATARC010000063.1:0-20205 GCA_036264335.1 Candidatus Dormiibacterota bacterium | reverse complement strand
GCGAAGTTCTCGATGATGCCGTTGTGCACGACGAAGATGCGGTTGTGGCAATCGGTGTGCGGATGGGCGTTGATGTAGGTCGGCTTGCCGTGGGTCGCCCAGCGGGTATGGCCGATGCCCAGCTTGCCCGTCGGCATATTGGCCTTGAGCTTGTCGATGAGCATGTCGACCTTGGCCTCGGACTTGGTGATGCTCGTGTGGTTGGGCTTGCCGGCGGTCGGCAGCTCGAGCACGGCAACGCCCGCCGAGTCGTAACCGCGGTACTCGAGGCGCTTCAGGCTCTCCATCAAGATCGGAGTCGCCTCCTGGTCGCCGAGGTAGCCGATGATTCCACACATATCTAATGAACTCCTACCCGGGGTTGTTTCGACGCATTCCTTGAACGGTACGGGCTGGATTCAGGTTACAGAAGAGGCCTACGGCGAAGGCGTCGGGCTTGGCGTCGGCTGGGCGGCCGGGTTGGGTGAGATCGAATAGGTCACTCGGACCGGGATCTGGGGCCCTGTGACCCCTGCCGGGTAGGGGATGGCCACGCTGACCGTGAAGGTCGACGTATGGCCGCTTAGATCGGCTGCAGGCAGCGTCAAGAAGGTCACCTTCGCCAGGATGTCTGCTCGGCCGCTGACCAACACCAGGACTGGATCGAACGTGATTCCCGTGAGCGAGTAGCCGGCCGGCGGCAGGTGAGGCGGTTGCGCCGCGACCAGGACGACCTGCTTGCTGGTGGTGGCGGTCTTGGCCTGGACATGTACGCCGACGGAGGGCTGATCGAGCCCAGACTGGGGAACCGTCCTTGCAAAGCTGCCGACGTCGACCGGCGTTCCGCCCTGCTCGAGGGTCACGGGCAGGTTTCCGACATCGAACGCCTCACCGGACACCGGGCTTCCCACATCGACATACGCCTTCAAGTTAGGTTGGCCCTTGCTGTCGGTCTCCCAGCTGACGGGACCTTCGAAGTTCACGACGCATGGGTTGCCTGGACACCTGGCCTGGGCAACGGTCACCGTCCATCCGGATACAGCGCGCGGCGGCCTCACCTGGACGGTAAGCGGGACCGTGGCGCGGCGATCGACGTCGAGCAGGAACGGGATGGAGGGGTTCTGCACAGTGACGCCCGTGCCTACTGCTGTGACCGTGAGGTTGACCTTCACCGCGGGACCTGGGCTGACTTTCGACAGGTCGAAGCTGGCGGTCAGACTGTTCGCGGTCACCGATTGGATGGCGTCGGCGAGGCCGGTGACTCTGACCGTTGCCCTGGTCGGCGCGTTGATGACGATCAGATTGTTGGGAATGGTGTACTGGATAGAGGTCACGGTCAGTGTCTTGAAAGTGGGCGGGTTCTGCGCGAAAGCGACGGCACCCAACATCAAGACCGACAGCCCGATTGCGAGCAGTTTGAGGCGCCAGCTGTCGGTGATCCAGTTCACTTACGCCGCCCCAGGAAACCGTTGCCGTTGGATACATGCCCCGGCACCTTGACGCTGACCACTCTTCGGAGGCCGTCGCCGTCCAGGTTCCTCGTTATCTTGCCTTCTTCGATCACGGATATCGCTCCCGTCTCCTCTGACACTACGAGCACGAGCGCGTCAGATGCCAGCGACAGGCCGAGGGCTGCCCGGTGCCGCGTGCCCAATCGCTCCCTCACCAGGCCTTCTTCGGGCAAAGGCAGAAGACAGCCGGCGGCGATGATCCGGTTGCCGCGCACGATGACGGCGCCGTCGTGCAGCGGCGAGTTGGGGTAGAAGATCGACTGCAGGAACTCGGCCGAGATCTCACCATTGATGCGGACGCCTGTATTTGCGTAGTCCTCCAGGCCAACGTCGCGCTCGAAGGCGATGAGGGCGCCCGTTCGGCGCGTGCTCAAGCGCTCCACCGCGCGGATCGATTCCGAGATGGCCTGGCTGTAGAGGCTCGTGCTGTAGGCGGAGAGCGGCCGGCCGAGCTTGCCGAGGCGCCCGATCTGGTCAAGTGCGCGCCGCAGCTCGGGCTGGAACATGACGATGACCCCGATCAGGATGAAGAAGCCCGCATTCTTGAACAGCCAGCTCAGCAATATGAGGTTGAACTGGATGGCCAGCACGCCGATTACCGCGAGCACCACCAGCCCCACCAGGATCTGCGTGCCTTGCGTGCCGCGAAGCAGTCGGAGGAGCTGGTACAGGACAAAGGCCACCACCGCGACATCGATGACCTCTCCCCACCCGATGTGCCTTGTGACCTCCTGCAGCTGGTAGAGGAAGTCAGACAGGCCCTGCATCAATCAGCTCCGAAAAGCTGGGCCATCAGCGCCATCTGCGCGTGCAGCCGGTTGGCGGCCTGCTGGAAAACGACCGAGCGCGCGCCGTCGATGACCGCGTCGGTCACCTCTTCGCCCCGGTGGGCGGGCAGACAGTGCATGAACACGGCGCCTGGCGCCCTGTCCATCAACGCCTCGTTCACCTGGTAGCCGGCAAACGCCTTGCGCCGCACCTCTCTCTCGCCTTCCTGCCCCATCGAGGCCCACACGTCGGTGTAGATCGCCGTCGCGCCGGCCACATCCGCGACATCGCTGCTCAGGGTAATCCCGGATCCCCTCCCATCCACAAGGTCGGCGCCTGGAGCGTAGCCAGGAGGCGTGACCACCGTGAGCGCGAAACCCATCAGCTCCGCGGCTTCGATCAGAGACGCGGCGATGTTGTTGCCGTCGCCGACGTACGCCACCTTCTGCTCATCGAGCGGGCCGCACACCTCTTCGAGCGTCATCAGGTCGGCGAGGACCTGGCAGGGGTGCGATCGGTCGGTCAACGCGTTGATCACCGGCTTGTCCGAGGTCGCCGCGAGCTCGAGCAGGTCGCCATGTGAGCGTAAACGCGCCACCACCCCGTCCACGTAACTGTCGAGCACCCGGGCCGCGTCGCCGACCGTCTCCCTGACGCCCAGCTGAACGTCCTGCTCGGTCAGGTTTGTCACCCGGCCGCCGAGCCGCCCGATCCCCACCTCGAACGAGACCCGGGTCCTGTGCGAAGGCTTCTGGAAGAGCAGGGCGAGGTGGCGACCCTCGAGCGGCTGGCCGCTCCACCGCCCGGCTTTGATCGCGTGAGCCAGGGCGAGCACGTCGCGGAGCTGCGCCGCCTGGAGATCGGCGATGTCGAGAAAGTCGCGGCCGGCAATGGAGCCCACGGAGGTGATCATGATGCCGCGCGCTACAGACGGGGTTCGATAAGCTCGCCCGCCATAACCTCTGAACCCGCCAGGTCCCGGACCGAGTCGAACTCCGGCAGGCGGGCACGCAGCGTCGAGTGGTCGCGCAGCCGAAGGATGAGGTCGCGGCAGGCGACGGGATGCAGGCCGAACTGCGCCGGCCTGAACGCCACCGGCGCCTCGTTGCGGCACTGAATCGTCAACTGGTCGGTCAGACGGAGGTCGGGCCAGGAGCCTGGGTCGGCCAAAGTGATGGTCTCCATGCGATTCCAGACGGCTGTGATCTCATGCCGGCCCTGGATGATGACGATCCTGTCGCGGAAGAGGCCCAGCCTGCCCAGGGGCCACGATCGCAGTTTCATCGCGGCCGAGACCGCAACTGCCGCAGCGGCGATGGATCCGGCCGCCAGGGCCACCGAGGCGACCCACCCGTCGACCAGCCGCGCGGCGCCCGCTGCAAGCAGGCCGAAGAGCACGGCGAAAGCGAGTCCGGCGGCTCCCAGGGTCACGATCGGCCGGCGCGATCGCACGTAGATCATCGACGCCCCACCCCGGGTAGTTTAGGCGCCCTCGTGACATGGGGCGACGAGGGCCGCATGATGTTTGGGACGCGTTTTCCAATCATGGGTGGCGAGAGGGATTTGACATGGATGTGATGACCCAGCGAGCGGACATCGACGCCGCTGTTTCGGGCAAGACGGTATGCACGATCTTCGCCGAGGCGGCCAAGAAGTGGCCAGATCGCCCCGCACTCCACTGGAAGCGAGACGGCGAATGGCACACCCTCGATTGGAAGGGGTATCGCGATGAGGTCGCCGCCGTCACGATGGCCCTCAAGGGATTGGGCTTCGGCCCAGGTCAGTTCGGGTTGATCATGGCGCGCAACGTGCCCGAGCACGTGATCGCCGACCTCGGAATCGTGCATGCCGGCGGCGCCGCGATCAGCGTGTACAACACGCTGGCGCCCGAACAGGTCGAGTACGTCGCTAACCATTCCGAGGCGAGCGTCGCTTTCGTCGAGGACGCGGCGTTTCTCGCGAAGTTCCTCCAGATCCGACCGTCAACCCCGAAGCTTCGACACCTCATCCTGATCAGCGGCGATGCGCCCGAGGGCGTGCTGTCGTGGGAGTCCCTGGTCGCCGAGGGGCGCGCGGCGTACGAACGTGACCCGTCAGCCTTCGAGGCCGCCGCGCGGGCCGTCGGGCCGGAGGATCCGGTCAGCCTGATCTACACCTCGGGAACGACGGGCCCTCCTAAAGGCGTCATGTACTCACACAACAACGTGGTGTGGACGCTCGAGTCGGCACGAGCAGGGATGCAGCTGCGCAGCGAGACGTCAGTGAGCTACCTGCCCCTCGCCCACGTCGCCGAGCGGTTCAACTCCCAGTGGGGCGGCATCTACAACGGTCATGAGGTCTACATGTGCCCCGATGTGGCCGAGCTCCTGCCGTACCTTCTCGAAGCCAGGCCGACCGCCATCGTCGGCGTGCCTCGCGTTTGGGAAAAGCTCATGGCCGGCATCAACGCAGGACTGGCGGCGGAACCCGACGAGGCAAAGCGGCAGATGGCGCAAGGCGCTCTCGCCGCTGCCATCCAGGCGTACCGATTGAAGCGGGATGGCCAGCCGGTACCCGAGGAGCTGTCGGCGGTCGTCGAGCGGGCGCAGCCGCTGTTCACGCTGCTCCGCTCCAAGATCGGTCTCGAGCGCTGCCAGTTCGCAGTGACGAGCACGGCACCGTGCCGGCCGGAGGTGCACGAGTTCTACGCCGCGCTTGGAATGCCGCTCTTCGAGGTGTGGGGCATGAGCGAGCTCACCGGGCCGGCGACCGCCGTGCCGCGGAACGACCATCGCGCGCCCTCAGTCGGGGTTCTGCTTCCCGGGGTCGAAGGGCGGCTCGGCGAGGACGGCGAGCTTTTGATTCGAGGCGGCAACGTGATGGTCGGCTACTACCACGACCCGGTGAAGACGGCGGAGACGATCGATGCCGACGGTTGGGTCCACAGCGGCGACATTGCCCAGCTGGGCGCCGATGGTCACTTCAGGATCGTTGACAGGAAGAAGGAGCTGATCATCACCTCGTCCGGCAAGAACATCTCGCCGGCGAACCTCGAGGCGGTGGCCAAGTCGAGCCCGATCATCGGGCAGGCGGTCGCCCTCGGCGACGGTCACAGCTACATCACGGTGCTGGTGGTGCTCGACCCGCAGGTCGCTCCGATGTGGGCGAAGGCACACGGGATCACCTCTGGATCGCTGGCCGAGATTGCCGAGCACCCATCGGCGATCGCAGAGGTCCGGCGCGCGCTCACGATCGCCAACACGCACCTGTCGCGGATCGAGCAGTTCAAGCGGTTCACGATCCTACCCACCGAATGGTCGCCTGAGTCCGAGGAGCTGACGCCGACGATGAAGCTGAAGCGGCGCGTGATCCACTCCAAGTACAAGGACCAGGTGGCGGCGATGTACGCCGATCCGCCGGGCGGGCACTCGGTCGACGCCGAGCACAACGGGAGCGTGGCGTCGGCCTAGCAGTCCATCCGAGCCTCCTGACGTGATCCTCCCTAAGGTCCGCGACCTTCGTTTCGTGACGATCCGCCGAGGCGGGAGCCTCCAGGATTCGGATCACCACCTCCTCGCGCTGTGGGCAGCCTCGTGCGCGGAGCACGTGCTCGTCCATTTCGAGGCGGCCAGGCCTGAGGACCGGAGACCGCGTCATGCGATCGACCAAGCCCGTGCCTGGGCGCGCGGCGAGATCACGATGTCCCAGGCTCGCGCGGCGGGCGGCCATGCGATGGGCGCGGCCCGAGACTTGAGCGGGGCAGCACGCCATGCCGCGTATGCGGCCGGCCAGGCGGCGGTCGTCGCGCACGTCGCGGCGCACGAGCTCGGTGCGGCCGCCTATGCGATCAAGGCGGCGCGTGCCGCAGCAGCGGCGGGAGAGCGTGAAAGCGCAGGCCGGCTCGAGTGCCGCTGGCAGCGCGACCAGCTCCCTGACGCGATTCGCGAGCTCGTGCTCGACGACCAGCGGTTGCGAAACGACATCTGCTGGTCGGTATTCACCTGCTGAAGGGCGCGGCCCTCAGGCGGGCTGCTTGGCCCGCGCCTTCTTCGTCGATCTGGCCGGCGCCGGCTTGGCCGTGAGGACGGCATCGGTGAACAGCCTGGTGGCGAGGCGGCTCCTTGGCTCGCCGGTGCGAGTGGCCAGCGTGGCCAGGCGCTCGACGACTCGTGGCTCCACGCTGAGCCGGTACAGCTGCTTGACGGCTGGGGTCTTGTCCTTCATTCGTTCCTCCTGAGATTCCTGGTCGGGGCGCCAAGAATCCTCGACCCGATCGGTCCGCGCGCCAACCCCGGTTGTTAAGCGCCTGCCGCGATGCTGGACAATCTCAGGCGTGGAGAGCTCAGCGCGGATCGACCGCGGACGGCTGCGTCAGCTTCTTGAGCGGGAGCGCGCCTCCTTCAAGGAGCGCAACCCTCGATCGCACGCCGCATACACCGGCGCCCGGCATCTTTTCGGGCGCGTGCCCATGACCTGGATGAACAAGGCCGCGGGCGGCTTTCCCCTCTACGCGGCGAAAGCTTCGGGGGCGCGGGTCGAGGACATCGACGGCCACGTCCTCATCGACTTCTGCCTCGGCGATACAGGTGCGATGGCGGGCCATTCGCCCAAGCCCATGGTCGACGCCGTCGTCGAGCAGATCGGCGGCAGTGGCGGCGTGACCACGATGATGCCGACCGCCGATGCGGATTGGGTCGCGACCGAGCTGGCGCGCCGCTTTGGCTTGCCTTTCTGGAGCTTCTCGCTGACCGCCACTGACGCCAACCGGTGGGCGATCAGGCTGGCTCGCGCAATCACCGGGCGTCCGAAGATCCTGTTCAACAGCTACTGCTATCACGGCACCGTCGACGAATCGCTGATCGTCGTCGGACCCGACGGCCACGCGGCCAGCCGCGAGGGCAACGTGGGCGCGCCGTCGGACGTGACCACAACCAGCCGCGTCGCCGAGTACAACGACCTCGAAGGGCTGGAGCGCGAACTCGCCCACGGCGACGTCGCCGCGATGCTGATGGAGCCCGCCCTGACCAACATGGGGATCGTCCTTCCTGAGGAGGGATACCTCGCCGGCGTCAGGGCGCTGACGAAGAAATACGGGACCCTGCTGATCAATGACGAGACCCACACGTTCTCGGCCGGGCCCGGCGGTGCGACCCGCGCGTGGAGCCTGACGCCTGACATGCTGACCATCGGCAAGGCGATCGCGGGAGGGATTCCTGTCGGCGCGTACGGAATGTCCGCAGAGCTGGCCCACCACCTCGCCAATCGAGCCGACCTGGACATGGTGGATGTAGGGGGTGTCGGCGGCACGCTGGCTGGCAACCCGGTCTCCATCACCGCGGCGCGAGCGACGCTCGAGCACGTGCTCACGGACGAGGCGTTCGCAACAATGATCTCCCTCAGCACCCGCTTCACCGCAGGCGTGCAACAGGTGATCGATACGCATGAGCTGCCGTGGTCGGTGAGCCAGCTCGGCGCCCGGACGGAGTACCGCTTCACCTCGCCGCCACCCTCAAACGGGACCGAGTCGCATGCCGTGACCGACGGCGAGCTGGAGGACTACCTGCACGTCTACCTGGCCAACCGCGGCATCCTGATGACCCCGTTTCACAACATGGCGCTGATGTCGCCGGCGACGACCAGACAGGACGTGGACAAGCACCACGAGGTGTTCAGCCAGGCAGTCGGGGAATTGGTCGGCGGCTGAGCTAGGTCTGCAGCTTCGACCTGAGCGTCGCCAGTTCGGTCGACGGCACGCCGGCAGTCTCCAGGTAGCCCTCGGCTCCTCCCCACCTCTCGTCGAGGTGCTCCAGCACCGCCACGATCCGCTCCGGCGGGCACCGCAGGTCTTCGCGCATCTCGACGAGCTGATCGGGCGGAGCCGCCGCCAGCCATTCCTCATAGCGAGTCGCCATCTGCGCGTCGGTCTCCGCGTAGTCCGCAGCTATCGAGTCGACGTCGACTCCCGCCAGCGCAAGGCTCATCGCCGCCACCATGCCCGTTCTGTCCTTGCCGGCAAAGCAGTGGAAGACAGCGGCCCCTTCCGTGCGCGCCAGGGCGGTGAAGATCTGGCGGAATGCGTCGGGGCGATGCTCCAGCATCATGAGGTACCGATCGAACATGTCGGGCGCCTCAGCCAGCTTGCGCATGGTCGCGTCGTCGACCAGTGGCATGTGCCTGTAGGTCGGAGCCAAGCCGTCGAACGGCGCAGCCGCCGCGAAAGGGCTGGGCGAGGATGCGACCTCCGACTCGCTCCGCAGATCGATGACGTCGGTCACGCCGTAGGCGACCATCGCCGCTTGGCCCGCAGCTGTGAGGCTGCGCAGGTTGTCGGACCGGATGAGCATGCCGGTGCGCGTGAGGCCGCCCGCCAGGGGAAGTCCTCCGAGGTCGCGTGTATTGCGGCAGTCCGGCCAGTCCAGTCGCCGCGAGGGCACGGCTAGCGCTTTGTGTACTGCGGAGCCTTGCGGGCCCTCTTCAAGCCGTACTTCTTGCGCTCTTTCATCCTCGGGTCACGGGTCAGCAGGCCGGCCTTCTTCAGGGCGGGCCGGAAGTCCGGGTCGTACTTGATGAGGGCACGGGCGATGCCGTGCGAGATGGCGCCTGCCTGGCCGCTGGTGCCGCCGCCGATCACCTTGACGCTGATGTCGAACTTGCGCTGGGTGCTGGTGACGCGGAGCGGCGCAAGGGCGGCCATCTCCAGCACGCGACGGCCCAAGTAGGTCAGCGTTTCCTTGTCGTTGATCAAGACGCGTCCTTCACCTGGCTGGATGCGCACGCGAGCGACTGCGTTCTTTCGGCGACCGGTTCCCCTGTGAAAGGCGTCAGCCAAGTTTGATGTCTCCCCTTTCGTCGAAGGTGATCGCCTTCGGCCTCTGGGCCTGGTGCCCATGCTCGGCCCCGGCGTAGATGCGTAGTCGGGTGAGCATGTCCGCGCCTAGCGTGTTGTGCTGAAGCATTCCCTTGACAGCATTCATCAGGGGGAAGGTCGGGTCGATGTCCTGCGCGACCTGCAGGCTGCGCGTGCGCAGGCCACCCGGGTAGCCGGTGTAGCGCGTGTAGTGCTTGCCCGTGAGCTTGGCGCCGCTGACCTTGGCCTTCGCGGCGTTGATCACGATCACGTGGTCACCGGTGTTGAGGTGTGGCGTGAAGGTGGGCTTGTGCTTGCCCCGGAGGATCTTGGCCACAGACGAAGCAAGGCGGCCGAGTACCTGATCTGTGGCATCGACCACAAACCAGTCGGACTTCAAGTCCGCCGTTTTTGCCGTCCAGGTCTTCTGTTTGCTCACCGTCTCCTCAAAATATGCGCCCTGCGCGCGCCCGGCGCTTCAAGTCCGCCGTTTTTGCCGTCCAGGTCTTCTGTTTGCTCATTAAGGTCCTTCAGTAAATCACTTCCATCAATGTCAGGCCGCCCGCCGGCGCCGTCCTCGGCGCCAGCCGCCTGTCTTTTGCCGTCAACACCTCGCCCACCCACTCGGGCGGTTTGCGGCCTCGTCCCACCTCGGCCAGCGCGCCGGCGATGCTGCGCGCCAGGCCGCGAAGGAAACCCTCCGCCACCAGCTCCAGCTCGACGAAATCTCCTTTTCGCGCCACGCCGGCGGAGCGCATCTCGCGCATCCTGCCATCTGGCGGCTCGGAGGCCGAGCAGTAGCTGGTCCAGTCGTGCTTGCCCACCAGCGCCTTCGCTGCCGCCGACATCGCGTCGACGTCCAGGGCGCCGCCGATATGCCAGCAGCGCCCTCGTGCCAGCGCGGGCCTGGCCTTGCGGTCCAGGTAGCGGTAGCGATAGCGCCGCCAGCGAGCGGAGTAGCGAGCGTGGAACCCGTCCGGTGCGACCTCGGCGGTAAGCACGGAGACGTCTTCCGGGAGCCTGGCGTTCAGAGCGGCCGCCAGCCGGATCGGCGTGATGCGCCCGTCCATCTCGAAGCTGACCGCCTGGCCCTCCGCGTGCGCGCCGGCGTCGGTGCGCCCCGCTGCGAAGACCTTGTGCTCGACGCCCGTCAGCTCACGCAGCGCCCGCTTCAGCTCGGCCTCGACGGTGCGGCCATGCGCCTGCTGCTGCCAGCCGGCGAATCCGCTTCCGTCGTACTCCAGCACGACTTTGATATTCATTTGTTAACCGTCGTTTCCGGCATCAGCCGAGAACCCGCGCTAGTCGACCAGCTCGATGACCACCATTGGCGCTGAGTCGCCCAGGCGCGGACCCTTTCGGATGATTCGCGTGTAGCCACCGGGCCTCTCGGCCAGGCGCGGGATGAGATTGGAGAAAAGGCGCTCGACGACCTCTGGCTTGGACACCTCTTCGCTCACCTTGCGGCGCGCGGTGAGGTCCTGGTCCTTGGCCGTGGTGATCAGGCGCTCCACCCAGCGGCGCAGCTCCTTGGCCTTGGCTTCGGTCGTCGTGATCCGGCCGCTTTCGAGCAGCGACGTGCACAGGTTGCGCATCAGCGCCTTGCGCGCATCGGTGTCTCGGTTGAAGCGGCGGCCGCTTTTCTGGTGTCGCATGGTTAGCCGCGGAGGACTGTGCCCATCTCCTCGGGCTTGATGAAGTTCTTCTCGACGAGCTTTTCCTTGATCTCGTCCAGAGACTTGCGGCCGAAGTTGCGAAGTGACAGCAGCTCTTCCTCGCGCTTCTGGAGAAGCTGGCCGACCGTCTGGATCTCGTTGGCCTTGAGGCAGTTGAATGCCCGCACCGACAGGTCGAGCTCCTCGATCGGCGTGTTCATCACCTGACTCTGGCCGCCGCCCGCGCCACGGTCCTTCGCCTCTTTCTCCTTGATCGAAGCGTCAAACCTGGTGAACAACGCCAGGTGCTGCGTGAACAGCGACGCGGCATGGCTGACCGCCTCTTCCGGCGACATCGTGCCGTCGGTCCAGACCTCGATCAGCAACCTGTCGTAATCGGTCGACTGACCCACGCGGGTCTTCTCGACCGTGAAGTTGGCCTTTTCGACTGGCGAGAAGATCGCGTCGATGGGGATGACACCGATCGGCTGGCCCTCGCGCTTGTTCCGGTCGGCCGGCACGTAGCCCTTGCCACGCTCGACGTTGAGCTCCATGCGGAGGTGGCCCTTGGCGGCCAGCGTGCAGATGTACAGGTCGGGGTTGACGATGTCCACGTCGGAGTTCGCCTGGATGTTCGACGCGTGAACCTCCGCCGGACCCTTGACGTCGAGCAGCAGGGTCACGGGGTCCTCGGTGTGGCTCTTCAGGCAGAGCTTCTTGAGGTTGAGGATGACCTCGGTCACGTCCTCTTTCACATGCGGGATGGCGGTGAACTCGTGCGCCACACCGTCGATCTGGATCGAGGTCACCGCAGCGCCCCACAGGGACGAGAGGAGGACGCGGCGAAGCGTGTTGCCAAGCGTCGTCCCGAAGCCGGGGTCGAGCGGCTCGATGTCGAACTTCCCGTAGTTCGCGCTCGTCTCGAGCTTGCGAACGCTCGGGGTAACTGTCATCTGAGTGTCAATAGCCAATTAAGAACTCCCTTTACCGTGAATAGAACTCGACGATCAACTGCTCTTCCACACCCGACTCCATCTCGTGTCGCTCCGGGTGGGCGAGGATCTTTCCGGACTTGTCATCCGCGCTGAACGACAACCACCCCGGCACGGGGCGCGCCTTGGAAGCTTCGAGCGCCAGGTCAGTGACGCCGTTCGCGGGCTTGACCTTGAGCACGTCGCCTGGCTTCAGCTGGTACGACGGCACGTTCACCGTCTTGCCGTTCACCTCGAAGTGGCGGTGCGAGACCAGCTGCCGCGCCTGCTTGCGCGAGGCGCCAAGCCCGAGCCGGTAGATGACGTTGTCAAGCCGGAGCTCGAGGTGCCGGAGCAGGTTGATGCCGGTGACGCCCGGCTCGCGCTCGGCGAGCTCGAAGTAGTTTCGGAACTGCTTCTCGAGCAGACCGTACGTGCGTCGAGCCTTCTGCTTCGCGCGGAGCTGCAGGCCGTAGTCCGACGTCTTGCGCTTGCGGGCCTGGCCGTGCATGCCAGGCGCGAAAGCGCGTCGCTCGATGGCGCACTTGGGCGTGTAGCAGCGCTCGCCCTTCAGGTAGAGCTTCGCGCCCTCGCGGCGGCAGAAGCGGCAGACCGGGCCGCTGTAGTTGGCCACTAGACACGCCTCCGCTTCGGCGGGCGGCAACCGTTGTGCGGGATCGGTGTGACGTCGGTGATTGCGCTGACCTCCAAACCTGTTGCCTGCAACGAGCGGATCGCGGCCTCGCGGCCTGCGCCCGGCCCGCGAACGAACACCTCGATCGAACGCATGCCATGCTCGAGCGCCTTCTTGGCGGTGGCCTCGGCGGTGACCTGCGCCGCGTAGGGAGTCGACTTGCGGCTCCCCTTGAAACCCTGCGCTCCGGCCGAGCCCCACGAGATCACGTTCCCGTCGATATCGGTGATCGAGATGATCGTGTTGTTGAAAGTGCTCTGGACGTGGGCCTGGCCGGCGACCACGTTCTTCCGCTCGCGGCGGCGTGTGCGAACGACTTTCTTTGTCTTGGCCACTATTTGCCTGCTTTGACCTTCTTCTTACCTGCGACTGCGCGCTTCGGACCGCGGCGGCCTCGGGCATTGGTGCGGGTGCGCTGGCCGCGAACCGGCAGGCCTCGGCGGTGCCGGCCGCCGCGATAGGAGCCGATCTCCGTCATGCGCTTGATGTTCATCGCCACCTCGCGCCGCAGGTCGCCCTCGATGAGGACCTCTTTGGCGGTGGCCATGCGGTCGATGATCTGGCGAAGGCGGCCGACCTCCTCCTCGCTGAGGTCTTTGGTGCGCGTTTCGGGGTTGATGTTGGCCATCTTCACGAGCTTCTCGGCCGTGGTGCGGCCGATCCCGTGGATGTACATGAGGGCGATCACGACCCGCTTCTGCGGGGGTATGTCGATACCGGCGATACGCGCCATTTAGCTCAGCTCCTCCACTATCCCTGCCTCTGCTTGTGCTTGGGCGTCTTGGAGCAGATCACCCGGACCACCCCGTTGCGCCGGATCACCTTGCAGCTCGAGCACATCTTCTTGACGGACGGACGTACCTTCATCTCCAAATCTCTCGAATTCGCCCGCGTGATCGATCGCTTTCAGCAAGCTCGACCCCCACCTTGTCTCCGGCCAGCAGCCGGGTAAAGTGGGTGCCTGCACGATCGGCGACGTGAGCCAGGACTTTGGCCCCGTTCTCTAGCTCCACCCGGTAAACGCCGTTGGGAAGAGGTTCGACCACGACCCCCTTCACGAGCGGGGGGCGCTGGGGCACGAACGATGATTGTACGTCAAGTTCGTATTCGCGGTCAGGAGCGCGGGGCGGAGGCGGAAAGCTTCGGGAGGGCTGTGAGAATCAAAGGCCCGTTGTCGGTGATCGCCACGGTGTGCTCGAAGTAGGCCGAGAGGCCACCGTCCACGGTGCAGATCGTCCAACCGTCGGGCTTCATGTAGACCTCGTGGGAGCCGGCGTTGACCATCGGCTCGATCGCCAGGGTCATCCCCGCCTTGAGCCTCGGAGGCGTCCCAGGGGTGCCGAAGTTGGGCACCTGGGGGTCCTCGTGCATCTGGCGCCCGATCCCGTGGCCGACGAACTGGCGGATGACTGAGAAACCGCTGGCCTCGACGTGCTTCTGGATCGCCGATGAGATGTCGCCCAGCCAGCCTCCCGGCCTGGCCTTCTGGATGCCCACGTACAGGGCTTCCTCGGTCACTTTGAGGAGCTTGGCGGCCTCCGGGGTGATCTTGCCCACCCCGACCGTGATGCCGACATCGGCCCAGAAGCCTTCGAGGACCAGGCCGAGGTCCAGGCTGACCAGGTCGCCGGCCGCCACCTTGCGGTTGCCAGGGATGCCGTGGACGGCCTCGTCGTTGATCGAGACGCAGATCGAGCGGGGGTAGCCGTGGTAGCCGAGGAAGCCGGGGGTGGCTCCCCCGTCGCGGATCAGCCGCTCGGCGATGCGGTCTAGCTCGATCGTCTTGACGCCCGGGACGCAGGCCTCGCGGAGCGGGGGCAGCACAGAGGCGAGCAGGCTGCCTGCCCGAGCCATGAGGTCGATCTCGTGGGCGGTCTTGAGGTTGATCATCTTCTCGATACCTGGCCATTCTGGCCAATCGCGGTCAGGACCTGGCTGCTTATCTCATCAATGCTGCCCCGGCCGTCGATCTCCGAAACCAGGTCCTCCGACCGGTAGTGGTCCAGGACGGGGATGGTCTTGCGCAGGTAGATCTCGATCCGCGGCTGTACGGCCTCCTTCTTGTCGTCCTCGCGCTGGACCAGGGCCGTGCTGTCGGCCAAGCACCGCTCGGTGCCAGGCGGGTACGTGCGCTGGCACGCCGGGCACACCAGCCGGCCGGAGAGACGGCGGAGCAGCTCGTCGAGGTCGACCTTGAGATAGAGCACGCGGTCGAACCTCTTGCCGAGCTCCTGCATCAGGATGTCCAGGGCTTCGGCCTGGGGGATCGTCCTTGGGAAGCCGTCGAGGATGAACCCGGTCGTGCAATCGGGCCGGCGCAGGCGGTCGCGGATCATGTCGATCATGATGCCGTCGGGCACGTAGCCGCCCGCCGCCAGGAGCGGCTGCGCCTGGCGTCCAAGCTCGGAGCCGCGCGCAATCTCAGCCCTCAACATGTCGCCGGTGGCGATGTGCGGGATGCCGAACTTCGAGCGCAGCATGTTCGCCTGCGTTCCCTTCCCGCTGCCCGGGGCTCCGTAGAGGAGCAAATTCATGAGATGAAGCCGCGGTACTGGCGCATCACCAGCTGCGTCTGCAGCTGTTTCATCGTGTCCAACGCAACACCGACCACGATCAGGATGGCCGTCCCTCCGAGGTACATCTGTTGATGTGGGATGCCTGAGATGGTGGAGGTCGCGATAGGCAGGATGACGGTGATGAAGCCCAGGAAGCACGCACCCGCGAACGTCACGCGGTTCATGACCGCGGCGAGATATTCCGCGGTCGGACGTCCCGGGCGGATTCCCGGGATGAAGCTTGAGTAACGTTTAAGGTTGTCGGCCACGTCGTTCACCTCGAACGTGATCGCCGTGTAGAAGTACGTGAACCCAAACGTCAGCGCGAAATACAGCGCGTTGTAAGTGATCGCCATCGGCACATTGGCGGTGTCGGGCGTGAAGTTGCCCCGTATCCAAGCCGCCGTCTGGTAGTACCACGTGTCGGGCGGCGCGCCTGTGAAGTAGTTGGCCACGATCGTGGGCAGGAACATCACCGAGATCGCAAAGATGATCGGGATGACGCCGGCGTGGTTGACGCGCAGGGGCAGGAAGCTCGCTCTGCTCTGCACCTGCTTCAAACCGACGGTCCGCTGCGCCGATTGAATGGGTATCTTCCTCACCGCCTGCTGCACCTCGATGATGACTGCGGTCATGACCAGCGCGATCAGGCCGAAGAGGATGAAGGGGACGTAGTCGGCAAGGCCGCCCCCAGTTCCGCGGGCGCTGAACACTGCAGCGACGCCCTGCGGGCCGCGCCCGATGATGCCGGCGAAGATGATCAGCGATACACCGTTGCCGATGCCGTACTCGGTGATGAGCTCACCGAACCACATCAGCATGACCGTGCCGGCCGTGAGCACCAGCACGATCTGCAGGCGCTGGAACCAGTCGAGGGTGCCAAGGATTGGAGGGCTGGTGTTCTGGAACAGCACGGTGAATCCGTATGCCTGACCCGCGCCCAGGGCGACGGTGAGGTAGCGGCTCCACCGGGTGATCCGGCGCCGCCCGGCCTCGCCCTCTTTCGAGATCTCCTTGATCCGTTCGGAGATCACTGTCATGAGCTGCATGATGATCGTGGCGTTGATGTAGGGGTTCATGCCCATCGCGACCACGCTGAAGCGCGAGAGGCCACCGCCTGAGAACAGGTCGAGAAGGCCCAGCAAAGCCTGGCCCTGGAACAGCTGTGTGAGCGCGGTCTGGCTGGCGCCGGGGACCGCTATGTTGGCGAAGAGCCTGAAGATGACGAGAATCCCGCCCGTGAACAGGAGCTTGTTGCGCAGCTCCGGCAGGCGAATCGCGTTGACCAGGGCTTCCAGGAGATTCATCTAGGCTTCGCGCCCTCTACTCGTCGGGGGGAGCGGCCTCCCCGGGCTCGTCCTTGTCGGCGACAGGCTTCCCGGCCGCGCGCTTGGCGGGTTCAGGCTTCTCGGCGACCGGCTCGGCTTCTTCCGGCTTCGGCACCCTCTTCGCCGTCTTGGCCGCAAGCCGCCGGGCGCCGATCTTCCGCGGCTCGCCCAGGACCTTGACGCTGCCGCCACGCGCCTCGATCGCCTCACGCGCGCTGAGGCTGAACGAGTGGGCTTCGACGACGAGCTTGCGCTTCAAGTCGCCAGTGCCCAGGATCTTGATCTCCTCTCCGGGACGAACCAGGCCGGCCTCGACGAGAGTCGCGGCGTCGACTGTCGATCCTTCCGGAAACCGGCTCAGCTTGGAGAGGTTGACCACCGCATACAGCTTGTGGAACGGATTCTTGAAGCCGGGCAGCTTCGGGAGGCGCTGTGAGAGCGGCATCTGCCCGCCCTCGAAGCCAAGGCGAAAGCCTTCGCTGCGTGCGTTCTGGCCCTTCTGGCCTCGCCCTGACGTCTTGCCCCGGCCGGACCCGGTGCCGCGACCGATTCGCCGCGACTTGCGGTGCGCGCCGGCGGCGGGCCGAAGGTCGTGCAGCTCCATCAGTTGCCCCTCTGGTGCTTCTTGTTCGAGCGCGACCGCCAGATCTTGTAGCGGCTGCGGTCCGGCCGCAGGTACGGCTCGCCTTCCACCGCGACCAGGAAGTCCACCGCCTTCAGCATGCCCCTGACGGCGGGGTTGTCGGGAAGCTCACGCGTCTGGTTCATCTTGCGAAAGCCCAGCGACACGATGGTCGCCTTGACCGACGGGACGGCCCCGATCGAGCTCTTCCTCAGGGTCGCCTTCAGCATCTTGCCTTCGTTCTCGGCCTTCTCAGCCTTGGCGGTCTTGCCGGCGGTTTTGGTGGCGGCCACTATTTGCTTTCTCCGTTGGTGGTCTGGGCTGTGCCGTTGGTGACCCCGAGCTCGCTCTTGCCTTCCGCCTTCCGGTACACGTTGGCAAGGCGCCGGCCGACGATCTGCTCGACCTCTTTGCCGCGCAGCTCGGCGACCTGCTGCACGGTGCGCAGCTGCTGGAGCGCGGCCAGCGTGGCGCGCACTGTGTTGATCGGGTTGTTCGTGCCGTGCGACTTGGTGAGGATGTCCTTGATGCCCGCGGTCTCGATCACCGCGCGCATCGCGCCGCCGGAGATGACCCCGGTGCCGGGCGCGGCCGGCTTGAGCATGATCTTCGCCGACCCGAGCTTGAGCCTGACCTCATGCGGGATGGTCGTTCCCACCATGGGGACGGTGATCATGTTCCGCTTGGCCACCTCCATTCCCTTGCGAATGGCCTCGGTCACCTCGCGTGCCTTGCCGATGCCCGCGCCGACTCGCCCGTTCATGTCGCCGACCACGATCAGCGCGCTGAACGAGAACTTGCGGCCGCCCTTGACGACCTTGGCGACGCGGTTGACTCGCACGACGCGATCGGCGAGCTCGGAGCGCTCACCGCTCGAATGTGGATAGCGAGATCCCATGCCCTAAAACTCCAGTCCGGCTTCGCGCGCGGCGTCTGCCAGAGCCTTGATTCTGCCGTGATAGAGAAAGCCGCCCCGGTCGAAGACGACGTTGCTGACGCCGGCTGCCTTGGCCTTGGCCGCGATGGCCTTCCCCACCTCGATCGCCTCGGCCATGCCATTGCCCTTCGACTTCAGACCGACGGTGGAGGCGGCGGCAAGCGTGCGGCTGCCGTCGTCGTCGATTAGCTGCGCGTAGACGTGATTGAGGCTGCGGAAGACCGCCAATCGGGGGCGCTCCTTCGTGCCGCTCACGTGCACGCGCACGCGCTTGTGGCGCTTCAGCCGGTTTACCTTGCGGTCGGTTTGCTTGATCATCCGGCCGCCTTGGCGCCCTTGCCGGCCTTGCCGGCCTTGCGCCGAATCTTCTCACCGCGGTACATCACGCCCTTGCCCTTGTATGGCTCGGGCGGCCGCATCCCACGAATGTTGGCGGCCACCTGGCCCACGTCCTCGATCGAGATCCCGTTCACTGAGAACTTGGTGGGGTCCTGGACTTCGATCGAGACACCGGGCGGCGGCTTGTACTTGATGGGGTGCGAGTAGCCGAGGCTGAGGACCACCTCATCGCCCTGCTTGGCGACCCGGTAGCCCACGCCGACCAGCTCGAGGTGCTTCGTGAAGCCCGTGTTCACTCCCGTGACCATGTTCGCGACCAGGCTGCGGACCAGGCCGTGCAGAGCGCGGTGCTTGTAGCCGTCGGAAGGCCGCTCGAAAATCAGCTGGGCGCCGTCCTGCTTGACGGTGATGTCCGCCGGCAGGGTGCGCTCGAGCTTGCCCTTCGGCCCTTCGACCACGACGTGACCTGGCTGCAAGGTGACCTTCACCGCGCCCGGGACGTCGACCGGCAGCTTTCCAATTCGCGACAACTTTTTCTCTACTACTCCTACCAGATGTAAGCCAGCACTTCGCCGCCGAGCCCCTGGCGCAGCGCCTGGCGCCCGCTCATGACCCCTTCGGCCGTGCTGAGGATTGCGATTCCGAGCCCGCCGAGGACCCTGGGGATCTCCGTCTTGCGCGCGTAAACGCGAAGGCCGGGGCGGCTGATCCTCTTCACCCCGGAGATCACGCGCTCGCGATCGGGCCGGGACTTGAAGATGATACGCATCGTTTGAGAGGCCCCGTCGGCCTCGACCTCGAAGCCTGCGATGTAGCCCTCGTCCTTCAGGACCCGGGCGATCTCGAGCTTGAGCTTGGAGGCCGGCACCTTCACCTCGGGGTGCCGCGCGCTGTTCGCATTGCGGAGGCGCGTCAGCATGTCCGCGATGGGGTCGCTGATGACCCCGATCGGAGCTCTCTTGACGGGCTTCGCGACGGCGGTGGCCATCACCAGCTCGACTTCGTGATGCCGGGGATGCGGCCTTCGGCGGCAAGGTTGCGGAAGCAGATTCGGCACATGCCGAACTTGCGAAGGAAAGCGCGCGGGCGCCCGCACAGGCGACACCGGTTATGGAACCTGACCTTGTACTTCGGGTGCACGAGGTCTCTCTTCCAGCGCTCTAGCGATGATTTCTTGGCCAAGCTCTCTACCTCTTCCTGAATGGCATTCCGAGACGCGTCAGCAGACTGCGCGCCTCGTCATCGGTGCGGGCTGTGGTCACGATCGACACTTCCAGCCCGCGGAGTTTGTCGATCTTGTCGTAATCGATCTCGGGGAAGATGACCTGCTCGCGCAGGCCCAGCGAGTAATTGCCGCGACCGTCGAAGCCCTCTGGGCTGACGCCGCGGAAGTCGCGAATGCGTGGGAGCGCTACGTTCAGGAGCTTGTCGAGGAAGAACCACATGCGGCGGCCGCGGAGGGTGGCCTTGATCCCGACCGGCTGGCCCGCGCGCAGCTTGAACGCGGCCACGGACTTGCGGGCCTTGATGAGCGCGGGCTTTTGCCCTGTGATCGTGACGACGTCGCCGACCGCGGCATCAAGCGCCTTGTCGTTGTCCTTCGCCTCGCCGATACCGATGTTCACCACGACCTTGGCGACGCGCGGCACCTCCATCGTGTTCGCGTAATCGAACTCCTTGGTCATCTGTGGGACTACGGTGTCGCGGTACGCCTTCAGCAGACGCGGCGGACCTTCGGCACGTGTCGAGGGGCCCTGCGACAGCGCGGGCTTCGAGTCAGCCTTCTTCTGCTTCTGGGGCTTCGGCGCCGTCTTCTGCTTGGTCACTGCGCCTCCGTCTTGCGAACGCGCTCGTAAGGCTCGCCGCAGTGGCGGCAAACCAGGGCGCGGGCTCCCGACTCCAGCACGATGTGCTTGGTGCGCGTCGGCTTCGAGCACGACGGGCAGAGCAGCATCACGTTGGAGTAGTCGAGCGGCGCCTCGAAGTCCACCACGCCACCCTGCGCGACGTTGACGCCGCC
>DATARC010000020.1:0-2659 GCA_036264335.1 Candidatus Dormiibacterota bacterium | reverse complement strand
GGCCTCGGGTTTCAGTTCGCGATCCTGCTCGCCCAGTCGAAGCTGAGCTCCGAAGGCGCGCTGAACGACCGCCTGCAGGGCATCGGCATGCTCCACGTGATGCGCGACCTGGCCAAGCTCGACGACTCTGGGCTGGACGAGGTCATCGCCAAGCTCGACAAGATCAGAACCAGGCTGTTTCGAAGCGATTCGCTCACGTTCGTGGTGACGTGCGAGGACTCGATGATCGAGACCCTGAAGGCTCACCTGCAGGATTTCGTGAGCGCCCTGCCAGCCGACGCCGATACCGGTAAGAGCAACGGCGGCGCCGCCAGGCCAGACCCGGTCGATCCCGTCCGCGAGGCACGCACTGCGCCACTGCCCGTGGCCTTCAACGTCCGCACCTTCATGACAGTCCGCTATCAGCACCCGGACGCTCCAGTCCTCCTGGTGCTGGCCAACTACATGCGCGACACCTTCCTCCACAAGGAGCTCCGGGAGAAGGGCGGCGCCTATGGCGCATACGCACAGGCCAGTACTGGCGGCGGCAGCTTTTACCTCGGCTCGTATCGCGACCCGAACATCACCAAGACCTACGACACCTTCGACCGAGCGGTGAGATGGGTGGTCGACGGTGAGATCGATGCCGAAGCCTTGAAAGAAGCGATTCTCGGCGCCTGCGGCGACGTCGACCCCCTCGAATCCCCGGACATCAAAGGGCGGCGCGAGGCCATCAACCGGCTGACCGGCTTCACCCGTCCCGAACGCGAGAAGTTCAAGCAGCGGCTCCTGAAGGCGACGGCCGCCGACCTCCAGCGCGTCGCCAAAGCCTACCTCGACCAGCCGCGACCGATCCAGGCGACGGTCGCGGGCGCCGACCTCGTCGAAGCCGCCCGCAAGGAACGTCCGGACCTCTTCGAGGTGGTGGCGCCGGTCTAGTCGGGAGCTACGGCGTTAGGGCTAGAATCCCGCCCAATGAGCTTCTGGCGCAGGGACTACTTCTTCCCGCTTGCCCTCGTCGTGATCGGGGCGTTCTTGCTGCTCCGAAACCTCAATTACCTCGATTGGCTTGACGGTAAGTACGTTTGGCCGGTGGTCCTCATCCTCCTTGGCGTGTTTCTGATCACGCGACGGACTCGCGCCTGAGGTCGAGCTCAGCCATGCGCCACCATTACCGCAGCTAGCCGTCGGCCAGGGTGCCCAGCCTCTGCTCGAGGGCTGCCGACCGCTTCGCGTGAGCCTCTCGGGTTGCCGGTGCGACGGCTCTGAAAAGGCCCAGCGCGCCCACCCACGTCATCGCCTGGAGTTCGGGATCGAGGACACGCGCAGCGCTCAAAACCGGCGCGATCGCCGCCGCCCTTTCAGAGCCTGCGAGCAGCTCCTCCTGACCCACCCCGAGCGCAGCCAGGCTTGCGGCCTCGGACTCGAGCCGCCGCCCGAGGGCCACGTGCTCTTCGTCGCCAAGACCCCGGCACCGCCTCGCGCCGGTCAGCGCGACCGCCGCCGCGAGGTGAGCCTCCAGCAGCCTGCCGGCCGCCGCGGCGCTCGCCGCGACCGCCGGGCACAGGCCGACCACCTCTTCGGACCGGATGACCATGCCGCTTCGGTTGAGCTCAGCCATCACGGCCTCGAGCGGGGTCTCCTCGAGCCTGAAGAGGTTCATGGACAGTTGGAGTCGGCCGCCGGAAAGCTCGAAGACGAGCGCCTGCACGCCACGAAGGCCCCCGGCCGATTCACGCAAAGAACGCGCCAGCGAACGCACCTCGGTGACTGATGCCCCGTCGACGATCACGTTGAAGGCGACCAGCGGGCGTCGCGCGCCGACGCATACCGCTCCTGCGGTCGGATGGGGCTCGGGGCCGCCGAGGCTCGGCCGGGCCCGGCCCGCCCGGATATCGGCCAGCGTGGTCCGCTCGCCGTGGCCGTAGAAGAAGACTGGGATGCGAAGCTCGCTCCAGATGCGCGCACCCACCTGGTGGGCCAGCTCCCGGCACGACTCGAGTGAGGTGCCACCCAGCGGCACGATCGGGACGACGTCGGCGGCGCCGACCCGCGGGTGAACGCCCGTGTGCTCCCGGAGGTCGATGCGCCGGGCGACGCCCACGGCATTGACCAGGCCTTCGACCAGCGACGCGCCGAAAGCGGCGAGCGAGATGACCACCCGGTGATGGTCGGGATCGGCATCGGTGTCGAGGAGGTGTGCAGGCGCCGTGCCATGCGCTATCGCTTCGATGACCGCGCGGTCGCGACCTTCCGAGAAATTTGGAACCGATTCGAACAGCTCCACGACTGCTAGCGTAAATAGTCAGTGTCAGGCCCCGTTGTGCTCGTCTACGGCGACGAGCTGATGAAGCATCACCTCTCGGATCAGCACCCCCTCCAACCCATCCGGGTGAAGCTCACGATGGACCTGATCAAATCGACGGGGCTCATCGAGCACTGCCACCTTTTGCCCCCGCGGCGCGCCACGATCAAAGAGCTGGAGCTCATCCACTCACCGGCCTACGTGGACCTCGTCAGAAAGCTCAGCGACCCGGCGGAGCGGAGAGGTATCGAACCGGACGCGATCGATGCCGCGGGCTTCGCATCCGCCGACAACCCCATCTCCGACGAGCTCCACGAAGGCGCCGCGCTGGTGGCCGGCGCCAGCCTCGTCGCGGCCGAGGCGATCGAGAGCGGC
>DATARC010000229.1:0-2865 GCA_036264335.1 Candidatus Dormiibacterota bacterium | reverse complement strand
CTTCAACGACAACGACCGCTCGACCCAGAACTCCCTGGTCATCGGCGGTGCGGCGGTGTTCGTGCCGCTCGTGCTGATGCTGGTGTTTCGCCAGAAGTACCCGCGCTGGTGGTTCGACTGGAACCTGAACCTGCTGCGCTTCTCCAACCGGGTCACCGCATACCTGGCCCTGCTGGACGACCGGTATCCGTCCACCGACGAGGATCAGAGCGTCCACCTCGATTTCGCGTATCCCGAAGCGAGGCAGATGAACCGCTGGCTGCCTCTCGTCAAATGGCTGCTCGCCATCCCGCATTACATCGTGCTGTTCTTCCTGGGGATCGCGGTGCTGGTTTCGATTGTCTTCGCCTGGTTCGCGATTCTGTTCACCGGCCGTTACCCGCGCAGCCTGTTCGATTTCGTGGTCGGCGTGATGCGCTGGTCCAACCGCGTCAACGCCTATGCGTTCACGCTCGTGACTGACCAGTACCCGCCGTTCCGGCTGAGCTGACCGGGGAGGCATATGAACGCGATCGCCAGAACTCGTCCAACTTGAAGCCGGCGGGGCGGTCGAATGGCTGTGTGGTCAATCGCGTCGCGCGAAGCTGGTCGATGCAAAGAACCTTCGCCCCTCCTCGCTCGCCCACGATGACCAGGCTCCATGAACCTGCCTTGAGCACGAGGCCGAGTGGTCGGACGCTGACCGCCGGCGCCTGGCCGATGACCAGCTCGACCCAGTTGGCACGCTTGATGCTTCGACTCAGGCGCCTGAGCTCGCCGTGCGGTATCCGGTGGCCTTCAGGCGGGTCGGGATCGTGAAGAAACCAGGCCGCCAGGTGCTCCGCCTCCGTCGCGAGCATCGGCGCGATGGCGTTGAGCAGCTTGTTCCGAGTGGCTCGCGCCGGCACGCCAAGGCCGAGCCGGTGGGCAACTTCCGGTTGGCCGACCAGAAACAGTGAGCCCGCCTCGTCGGTGGTCAACCCCGTAAGCCGTGTCTGGAAGCCATCCAGCACCTCGATGCCGCCGTGCCCACCCCGCGTGGTGAAGATCGGCACCCCGGCCTCGCTGAAAGCGTCCACGTCTCTAAGCACGGTTCGTTCGGAGACATCGAGCTGCCTCGCCAGCTCACGGGCAGTCATCCTGCCCCGGCGCTGAAGGATCTGCAGCATCTCCAGCACCCGCGCCGCGCGCACTTTTGAAGTCTATTCGGAACATGACAGAAGATGTCCGGTTCAGCCTGTTACGGTGCGGCCATGGCTAGAGATGACGTTGACGGCACCGGCACCCCTGGGGACCCCTGGCATCTGACAACTCCACCTGGAAGCAGCGAATTCGAAGCGTACCGCGACCCCGACGCCGACCCGCCGGCGCTCGTGGTGCAGGTCGGCAAGACCCAGCTGCGCTACCACCTGTCGTGCATCGAGGACCTTCACAAAATGCTGACCGAGCACGGCGACTGGATGGCACTCGGCAACACCGACGAGCAGAAAGACGCCCCCGCGGGGACAGTCGAGGCCTGGGGCCGCTCGCCCAAGAACCCAGTCCGCGGCTGGTATGGATTCAAGAAGGGCCTCAGGGGGCGTTTTGGCAACTACATCCCCCCGGTTCTCGAAGCCCTCGGTCTCGCCGAGGTCGAACACAACCCACGCAACAACCGCATGAGGGCGATCTGAGTTGCGAACGCCGTTACCGGTGCTTGCCCCGCTCCTCCAGGACTTTGAGCGGGCGGAAGAATAGCCACGCGTGTCGGGTTATGCCCGGTGATGCCGGGCACGACAACCCTGCTGCTGTTCGCACTTGCCACCCTTCTGCTCACCGCGTCGCCGGGCCCAGGCGTCCTCTACGTCTGGGCGCGCTGCCTGGCCCAGGGCCGCCGGGCCGGCTTCGCCTCGATGTTTGGGATCGAGGCCGGAGAGCTGGTCTGGTTGGTGGCAGTGGCGACCGGCGTCGCCGCGCTGCTGGCGACGTCGGTTTCCGCTCTCACGTTTCTCCGCATCGCAGGCGCCGTGTACCTGTTGTATCTAGGCGTTCAGCGGTGGAGGTCGTCGGACGTGATCGCATCGCCCTCGCCCCAGCCGCTCCTGCGCATTTTTGCCCAGGGAGTCGTGACGCAGGTGCTCAACCCGAAGGTGGCGGTGTTCTTCGTCGCCTTCCTGCCTCAGTTCCTCAACCCGGCTGGTGCCATCGCTCCACAGGTCGCCGTCCTGGGCGTGATCTACATCGCCATCGCGCTCATCGTGGACTCCACGTACGTGCTGGCGGCCTCCGCCCTCTCGAGCAGGTTCATGCGCAGTCGAACAGCGCAGCGGAGGACCGGACGGTTCGCCGCGGTCACCTACATCGCACTCGGAGTGGCGGCGGCCGCATCGGGAGTGAAGAGACCGGCTTAGTGCAGACCCGCCGGCGACTTGAAGGACCTGCTTGCCGCGCCGATCTCAGCTTCGATTGAGACGGGCGCCCTGGACAATGAGCGCCTTCAAGGCGGACGCGTTGATCGCATCACCCTCGTGGAAATCGATGGCTCGCACCGCCTTGCTGTCCAGACGTGTGTTGAAGAGCCCTTTTGGGTCCTTCAGCTGGGCCCCTTTTGGAAATGTCAGCCTCACGGCGTTCTTCAGGGTCTCGCCTATGCAGACGATGCCGTCGTGAGACCAGACGGGCACTCCCTCGGGTCGCGAAGGCTTCTTCCACTTCACCTCTTCGATCAGGTCGGGGTCCGCGCTCCTGATTAGAGACCGCAGCAGGCCCAGCCTCTCACCTCTCCAGCCCGCGGTCTTCCGGACGATGGCATCGATCTGTTGGGACGCGGATGCTTCGCTCATGCCGATTCGGTCGCCAACGATACCAGCGGCTCCGTGCGCCTTCGGCGCAGCGCGGAGCCCACAC
>DATARC010000186.1:0-13818 GCA_036264335.1 Candidatus Dormiibacterota bacterium | reverse complement strand
GCCGGCATGACCGCCATTCGTGCCCAGATGGTCGCCCCATCGCGTGCAGGCAGCACCATTTGGGCCCTTTTGGTCGAAGCCGCACCTGCCACGAGAAAAAATTGGGGTGGCTAGAGGGATTTGAACCCTCGACAGCCAGATCCACAATCTGGTGCTCTGCCATGCTGAGCTATAGCCACCACGGTGCGGGCCGGGAACCTCCAGCCCTGTAGGAACCACGATTTTACCCGCCCGGGTTGTCGGAGAATAAAAGAGCGATGGCCACTCCCGCCGAGTTCGACCAGATGATGAAGTCCGGGGAGCTCATCGAGTCTCGGAACGAGATGACCCCCGACTACCTGAAGGAGCTCAAGCACACCCTCATCGTCTCGGGCGACACCGAGCTGATCTCAGCCCCCGCCTACTACCTCGCCGCCAAGCGCGCCCCCTCCATCAACGCCTTCATGACCGGCATCGCGATCATCCAGGACGAGCTGGCGCACGCGCACATCGCCTACCACATCCTCGAGGAGCTGGGCGAAAACCAGGAGAAGCTCATCTTCAGCCGCGACCCTAAGAGCTTCCGCTACCCCTACGCCTTCGACGTCCCCCTCGAAAGCTGGACCGAGCTCGTGGTCGCCAACGGCATGTACGACCAGGCGGGCTTCTGCCTCCTGGGCGACATCCACGAGAAGTGCTCGTACGGCCCCTGGAAACGCGGGCTGAACAAGGTCATGGCGGAGGAGAACTTCCACCTGCGCAACGGGCGCACGTGGATGAAGCGCATCAGCCAGGCGGGCGGCTCGGCCAAGGACGAGCTCCAGCGGGCGGTGGACTGGATGTTCCCGCTGAGCGTGGAGTGGTTCGGCCTGCCCGACAGCCTGAAGATGCACTCGACCCAGCTCGAATACCGCTTGAAGGGCCTCACCAACGACCAGCTCCGGCAGTGGTGGCTGTCGATGGTCGTGCCTTACTGCGAACAGATCGGGATCAAGGTGCCGTCCCACAAAGAGACCAGGGACGGTAAGGATGTCTGGGAACTTGACTACCCCTTCCCATGCGAGTTCGATGCCGAGGGGAAGCGATGGGATTTCAAGCAGCCGATCTCCTGGGACGACGTGCTGGTGCGCTGGCGCAACCGCGGTCCGCGCAACGCGGAGATGGTCGCGATGTTCCAGGAGGAGTTCCACAAGTTCCGCAGGGCGCACCACCAGAACGGCTCGTGACCGGCCGGGCGCGCGCAGGGCGCACGTTAGAAAGCCTCTGGGCTGCTCTCGCTGAGGTGCAGGACCCGGAGATGCCAATAAACCTGGTCGACCTGGGGGTCATCTACCGCATCGCGGAAACCGACGGGCTGGTCGAGGTCGACCTCACCTTCACTGCGATGGGCTGCCCGGCCTCGGATTTCATCCTCGATGACGTGCGCGAGCGACTGCTCAGAGAGGATGGGGTGCGCGAAGTCCGAATCACCGTCGTCTGGAACCCTCCCTGGACGGTGGCCAGGGTGACTGAGGCAGGCCGCGACGCGCTCGAGTCATGGGGCCTGGCGGTTTGACAAAGTACAAGCGCGTCAGCGGCGACGCCGTCGAGTACGAGGTGTTCGCCCGCAAGACGCGCGGCGAGCCGCTGCACCAGGTCGGCAGCGTCGTCGCTCCCGATGACGACCTCGCGATCGCTTACGCGCGCGCGACGTACGACGAGGAGCGCTGGATCGAGATGGCGATCGTCCGCAAAGACCACGTCATCGAGCTGTGGCAACCGGGCGAAATATGAGCCTGTCCGATCTGGTTCTCAGCATCGCCGACAACAAACAGATGCTTGGGCTGCGTTACGCGGAATGGGCGACGCGAGCGCCCTCGCTCGAAGCCGACATCGCTGCCGCCGCCATGGGACTCGACGATCTAGGTCACAGCCGTGTTCTCTATGGGTGTCTGGAGCCGCTCGGCGCTGATCCGCGTGGCCCCGATCGCGAGAGCGACGCCGGCAGCCTTCGGTCGCTCCAGTATTTCGATGAGCCCTGGACCGAATGGGCGCAATTCGTCGCCGCCAACGCCGTGCTTGACACGGCGTTCACAGTGATGATCGAGGCGTGCGTAAACGGCTCGGTCGAGGTGCTGCAGCACCGTCTGCGGAAGATGCTGATGGAGGAGCGGTACCACTTCCTCCACGGCCGCAGCTGGCTCAAATCCGGCGTGGACGCGGCGCCGCTGAACGAGACGTGGCGGGAAGCGATCGAGTGGTTCGGGCCACCCGAGGGCGAGACCGCGCAACTCCACGAAGAAGGCCGCTTGAGCATGGGCCCGCCAGAGCTTCGCGCCAGGCTCGAGGAGAAGCTCGAAACCAAGGCGCCTGCGATCAAGGTCGACTGGAGAGGGTGGGACCCGGTCCGACGGCGCAGCCGGCCCGGCGTGATCGATGACCGCACCTTCGCGATGCTGCGCGGGCTCGAAGAGAAGAAGTTCGCCAAGTCCCCTCCCGCACCATGAAAGCGCGGGGACCCCAGCCGAACTCTGACCCCCAGCCGCGCGCCGACCCGCGCTGCCCTCACTGCGCGAAGCGTGACGCGGAGGTCATCTCGCTTTTCGGAACCCAGGCGATGACGCTTCAGTATCGGTGCCGGAAATGTGGGACGTTGTTCGAAGCTATCAAGTACGACGAGTAGGTTCCGGCTCCTCCTCGTCGTCCTCGTCTGCGACCGCCCCGGCGGACCGCCGGCGCAGCATCGCCAGCGGGATCCCAGCGATCAGCACGCCGACGATCAGGACTGCAACCGCGATCGGAAGTATCTGGCTGCTGCTTGACGGATTGGTCGTCGTCGCGCCGGCGGGGTAACCGGCCCCCACGTAACCCAGCTGGCTGACGGCCGCCTGGAGCGTGTAGATCTGGCCTTCGTTGCCACCGATTGACGACCACGGCCCGTTCGGGTCCTGCGCCTCGTAGATGAAGCTCGGGGCCGGCACGAGGTTTGAATAGCGCATGACCAGGTTCGCTTTCATGACCAACTTCGCGTCGGCTGTGATCCGGTAGACGTTGGTCGCAAAGTGGACGTCCGCCGGTTTTGGACATGGCGAGACTGGCGTTATGTCGACGGTGATCTCGGTCTTCCCGGTGGCATCGAAGGCACCGGGCAGGAATCCGACGATGATCTGGCCGTCGTCGGTGAACACCGAGTTCGGATCGCTGCTGCCATCGATCACTTTGATCACGAGGTGGCCCGACGAGGGTTTCTGTCCGCTGTCCGCGCCCGCGACGGGCGGCGGACAAACCCAGTTGTAGGGCTGGGGCGGGGCAATGCCGTCATAAAACCCCGGCGTCACCATCCAGGCGGCGAGCAGGTACGCAGCGGCCGCCGCCGCGAGGATGATCGCGCGACCAGGGGGCCTAGACGTCATCGATCTCATCAAGCTCGCCACCCTCTGATTGCCGGCGTCTGGCGATGGCAAGCGGAATGCCGGCGACCAGCACGCCCGCTATGAGAAGTGCAACTGCGATCGGCAGGATCTGACTCGCGCTGCCAGGGCTCACGGCATTTGCCGGATAGCCGGCGGCGAAGTAACCCAGGCTGTTCGTGGTGGTCTGGATCGTCTGTAGTTGAGTCTCGTTGCCGCCGATGGATGCCCAAGGCCCGTCTACGTTATCCGCCCTGTATACGAAGCTCGGAGCTGGGACGAGGTACGAATACTCGAGGGCAAGGTTGGCCGGCTTTATCAGCTGGGCGCTTGCCGATACCAGGTAGGTGTTGGTCGCAAAGTGCAGCGCCGGTGGATTTGAGCAGGACTGCACCGGCTTGATGTCGACCGAGACGCTGCCGATCCCTGCCGCAGCGAAGGCTCCGGGTAGGAATCCCACCACGATCTGCATCGACGGATACTGCGATGGCCCGCTGTCGAATGTGTATACCGATGCGGCGTCGCTCATGCCGTTGGTCACCTTGATGTTGGCGTGGGCGGAGACTGGCGCGATTCCGGTGGTCGCGCCCGCGACTGGGGGAGGGCATACCCAGTTGTACTGCACGGCCGGGCCCGTGCCGTCGTAGAACCCCGGCGCCACCGTCCATGCGGCCACGACGTACGCACCAGCGGCGGCCGCGAGCAGGAGTGTCTGCTTCAGAGCGCCAGGTCCGCGAGCACGTGGCCGATGATCGGAGCCACCAGGTCGCGACACGCCCAGCGCCACAAGGCAAGCAGAAGGCCGGCTCCAGCGACCGCCCACAGGAAAGCAGGGGGATGCGACAGCGCATGGGCGGCCGTCCAGGCCACGGTGCTCCCGACTATCGCCAGCGGGGCGCCTCCCGCCTCGTGAAGCGCGGCATACAGGACGCCGCGGAACGCGACTTCCTGAGCGACGGAGATGACCACCGCAACCAACGCCAGCGATGCCGGAATGATCGGCGCCTCGTTCGCCCGCGCCGCCGCCGGCAGTAACAGCACAGCTGCAAGGGCCAGGCCACCGAGGATGCGAAGCCCAAGCCGCGACGTGCCCAGGCCCAGCTTTGGCGCAGGCCAGCCGATCGCGCTGACCATGAGCGCGCCGCCTCCGATCAAGATCGCCGGCACCAGAACGCTGGGGATGGTCATCGCCAGCGCTCTCGTCCATTCGACCAGCAGGATGTAAGCGCCGACGAGAGCCGCGCGAGCGGCCGGACGCGTCGCGAAGACGGCAATCACAGACCGATTATCGGAGACGAGCCAACGCCGGGTTCAGATCGTCGAGGCAGGCCCCGGAGGCGGATTCGGATCGAGGATCAGGGGAGCGCGAGGCGCCTGGTTGAAATCGAACTCAGAAGCGAGGTCTCCAAGCTGTGGATTGTTCTCGCGCACGTCCGGCCGTGAATCCGGGCGGCCATCGGTGTTGGGATCGAGACGAGCCCCGCCGAGAAAGACGTCCTCGATGAGCTTGACGTACGCATCCTGGCTCAGCGTCTGGTGGTCGATGTAGCCCCGGCGCGCGTACGGGCTGATGAGCAGGCCAGGGACGCGAAGTCCGTACCCGGCCGCGTCCACGACTGGCGGGACCACGTGGTCGTAGAACCCTCCCCAGTCATCCCAGGTCAGGAAGATGGCAGTCGAATTCCAGGCGGGGGTCCGCATGATCGAGTTGATCAGCGTGGTCACGTACGCCTGGCCCGCAGAGACGAGCCCCGGCGGGTGCTCGCTGACCTGGCCGTTAGGCACGATCCAGCTGACAGCCGGCAGGGTCCCGGCCTTGGCATCTGCATAGAAATGGTCGATCGTCTGCACGTTCGAGAGCTGGCCGTCCGCTCTAACGTCGGTGAACCCTGGGAGCGGATTCCAGATGTCGGGGGTGCCGACCTTTTGCTGGGCCGGCGGACAGGTCGCGGCGTCGTCTTCGCAGTCTGGCTCGAGGCCTTCCGCGACGTAATAGCGCCAGCTGACCTTGTGCTCGTACAGCAGGTAGGGAAGCGAAGTCCAGGCGAAGTTGCGGGAAGCCTGGGCATTGCCGTTGATGCTGCCTGCGCCGACCCCGAGCGGGCTTCCTGGATTGTCGATGTTCGTGACGCAGCTCATCGGATCGTTGGTGCGGCTGCACCTCGCCGACCACTCCGAGACCATGTACAGGTGCTGGGGAAAGCTCCACGAAGCGTTGGGCTGGAAGAGGCGGTCCTGGAGCACGAAGTTCTGGGCATAGCTCCAGTAATTGGGAATCTCTCTCGCGTCCTTGTAACCCATGACGTCGGTTTTGATTGAGTTGGTGCAGGCGGGATTCACGTTCTGCAAACAGCGTTTCCGTCCGGCTTCCGCCTGGGCGACGAATCCATTCATCTGGCCGCCGTTGATGTCCGCACGCGCGTTCATGCTGCCATGAGGCCCGCCGCTGTCCTCGTCGGCGGAGTCGTGGTACGGCCGCACGCACGCACCGGTCGCCGGGTCCGGGATGCAGACAGTGAACTGGCCGTTGATTCGCGGCAGGCCATCGGCGCCGGGGTACGTGCCGAAGTATTCGTCGAAGCTGCGGTTCTCTTGCATGATCACGACGATGTGCTGGATCTTGTGAATGCCAGTGATAGGAGCCGCCAAGGCTGGAGAGCTTGTGGGTGATGCAGTCGAGCTGTTGCATGCGCACGTCACCACAAGAACCACCATGCCGAGTGCCAACCGACGCACGACCACAGGGTAAGGAGCGCGGCGACGATTGTTGTCAGCGAATCGTCAAGTCTTGTGCGCTGGGGCCAACCGCTCTGGGGCCGAATACACGTTGAAGCGCCCGCTCCTCAGGAAGCCGACCAGGGTCTGGTTGAACTCCCGCGCCAGCGCGACCGCGAGGCTGGAAGGGGCTCCGACCGCCGCGAGGATGGGAATCCCGGCAGTGATTGACTTCTGAACGATTTCGTAGCCGGCCCTGCCGCTCACCACGAGGATCGAGGCACTCGCGGGAACCCTCTCGTCAAGCAGAGCGCGACCCACCACCTTGTCCACCGCGTTGTGGCGCCCGACATCCTCGCGCAGGTAGACGAGGTCACCGGCGGCTGTGAATAGGCCGGCCGCATGCAACCCGCCGGTGCGATCGAAGACGCCCTGGCCCGACCGCAACCTGTCGACCAGGTCCGGGAGCAGAGAAGGGTCAGCTGATGGGCCGGCAGGTAGGACCGCCAGGTCGCGTCTCAAATCTTCGATCAAGACCGTTCCACACACACCGCAGGCGGAGCTCGACAGCATCGATCGCTCGGGTTTGCGCCGCGCCTTGGTGGCCAGGTGGATGTCGACCTGGTTTGACTCGACCAGCGAGGACTCGACAGTCACACCCGCCTCCAACTCACCCGCCTCCGCGCTGATCCTGATCGTCCGCACATCCTTGGCCGACCGCAGGATGCCCTCGGCGAACATCAACCCAAGGCAGAGCTCCAGGTCGTGGCCCGGCGTGCGCATGACCACAGACAGCGCATCGCCGTCGAGCATCAGTTGCAGGGGCTCCTCGGTGACGACCAAGTCCGGCGACTCCGACCACTGGCCGTCGTTCCAGCGGCGAACCTGGACGCCAGGGGCTGAAGGCTTCGCCATGTGCCCTACTACCTACTATCCCTGCGCGACCCGCAGATGGCGGGCCGAACGTGGGACTGCGGTCGTGATCGAGAACCCGCGCCACGACGTGACCCGCTCGGGCAGCAGCTCGTGAACCGCCGGCAAGTCGGAGGCCCCGACTCCATAACGCTCCCCGATCGCGGTCCCGTCAGCCGGTTGGCCAAACGTGCCGCGCACGCAGGCTCCGACCATCAACGAGGGCCGGAACCTGTGGTGCGACTCGACCACGAGCGCGCCGACCGTGCCTGCGCGAATCTTGCCGGCGACAGGCGCAAGCAGGACCTCGCCGCGCTCGACCTCCCACAATGCCGGCCGGATGACAGGCATCCCGCCCTCGATCCAGCATGCGTACCCTCGTGGCACACCGGCAAGGCGCCGGCTCACTTCCGCCGGCACTGCGGGCACTCGCGCGGCCTGAGCGGCGGGAAACGGCGTGACGTCGACGAGCTCTGCGTCGCTCGGGCGCAGCCTGAGCACGACGCGGTTGTATGGCAGCCATTCGCGAGGGATGCGCGCCATGTCCAGCACATAGCCGGCGAAGTAAGGCGCGTTCTTGAGCGCATAGCCCGCCATGCCTAGGAAGTAGCCGGGTCCCTCGAGCATCGCACTGACCTGGCTCGAGACCGACAGGGGGTCGTACACCTCGAGATGACCTCGAAGCAGCAGCGCCTTCGAGCCGCCGTCGACTAGGAAGGCGGCGCGGGGATCCCGCTTCGCGCTCACGATCTTGGCCGCGTAGCGCGATGTGGTCATCCAGAGCGAGCCCGAGGCGAAATGGAAAACCGCCGGGTTGACGAGAGGCAACCGCCCGGCGCGGAGGGCGAGCATCCCGATCGGGGTATGGCCGAGGATCTCGCGCGCGGCGCTGTTCAACTTCACGCGATCACTGTAAGCACCGGGAGGCTCAAGCCTTCGATTCCAGCACCTCTCGTATTCGGTCCATCGCCGACTGCAAGCGGCTGCGCACCACCCGGTCGAGCCGCCCCGCCACGGCTCCGCCCAGCATCGCGCCGGGTGGCGTGTAAGCGATGCGCAGGACGATGTGCACTCCGTCCTTCACCTTGGTGAAGGTGAAGCCGCCCTCCTGCTTGATAAGCCCCTTCTCCGACGTCCATCCGATCTCATGCGGGCGCCGCCAGCGGTTCAGCCGCAGCACGCTCGTCAGCGGGAAGCCAAGGGCAACCATCTCGACCTCATAGCGGGCGCCGATCCCCTCGAGCTTCTTGCCGATCGGCTCCCACCTGGTCACGCCTTGGAGGACGGCGGCGACGTGACGGTGGTCGGCGAAATAGTCAAAAGCGCGCTCGGGCGTGGTCTTGACGATCACGTCCGCTGAGAACTCCCGCTGCGTCATTTCCCGAAGATAGAAGAGTGCGGTGGGTTGACGGCAAGGTTTCGATCGAGGACTCCGTGGCCATGCCGGCCGCGGTCACGGGCAAGGCCCTGCGTGACAGCTTCCGCGCCGACATCGAGTGGTTGACCTGCGGGCTGATCCGCGTGAGGGATGGCTCGATGCGGCTCGGACCTCTGGAGCTGATCCGATTCGGCCGCCCCCGGATCAGCAAAAGCAGCGTCCAGTGGCCGATTGAGGGCGGACTCCTTGCCCGGAGCCCGGGCGGCCACCTCCGGATCGAGCAGCTATACGGTCGACTCGTCGAATCTGTGAACGGCTACCGGCCGATGCTGCCTCGCATCATCTATACGCTGGCGCAAGTACCCGTCCACCATCTGGTGACGCGCCTCCACCTGCTACGGGCGCGCGGGCCGGAGCCGCAACCCGGTCCCCCGGCCGACCGGTCTCGGCGCATCGCCGCTGCGGCGATCGACGCGGGCATATGCGTGTCGGCGGCAGCGATCGTGGGACGCGGCAGACGGCGGCTGCCGGTGCTGATCGGATTCGCAGCGGGCTATCACCTCGCCTGCTGGACTCGATCCGGAGTCACGCTGGGCGGAGCAGTGATGAGGCAGCGGGTGGCATCTGTGGACGGCTCGAAATTGACCCTCGGCCAGGCCGTCGTAAGGCTCGCGTTGCTGCCGGTGGCAGCGACCCGAATGCGCAACGTCCACGATGAGATCGCGGGCACGGTAGTTATCTCCCACTAGGATTCACGAGTGGCTCCCCGCGTTGACCTCGTCATCTTCGGCGCTTCAGGCGACCTCGCCCAGCGCAAAATCCTGCCTTCCCTCAGGCGCCTGGCCTCACCTGACGGGATGGAGCTCCGCGTGATCGGGGCCGGCCGCACGGCCATGTCGACCAATGCATTTCGCGACATCGTGAAGAAACGCAGCGCGAGTCAGCGCCTGGCGGCGACGGCAGAGTGGTCCCGAGTCGATTACAGGTCGCAGACCACCTTCGCGGGCTTGAAGAAGCTGACCACCGGCGCCGGCCACGTGATCTTTTACATGGCGACGCCGCCTGAGACCGCGGGCGACATCGTCCGCGCGCTCGCCCAGTCAAAGCTCACCAAGAAGGGAGACGCGACGCGACGGATCGTCGTTGAGAAGCCGCTCGGCCACGACCTGGAATCGGCGCGCAAGCTGAACGCGCAGCTCGCGAAGGCTTTCGAGGAGCAACAGATCTTTCGCATCGACCACTATCTCGCCAAAGACACGGTCCAGAACGTTCTCGCGTTCAGGTTCTCGAACTCGCTGTTCGAGCCGGTCTGGAATCGCAATCTCGTCGAGACGATCCAGATCACTGTGGCGGAGAAGGAGGGCATCGGCAAGCGCGCCGGGTATTACGACCAGACGGGCGCGGTGCGCGACATCATCCAGAACCACATGCTCCAGCTGCTTGCCCTGGTCACGATGGAGCCGCCCACCACTTTCGACGCAGAGTACGTGCGCCGTGCCAAGCGCGCCGCACTTCGCGCGATGTCGCCCATCGATCACACCTTCGCGGTCCGAGGACAGTACGTGGGCTATCTCGACGAGGAGGCGGTGGCGAACGACTCGCGGCGCGAAACCTATGCCGCAGTGAGGCTGTCGATTGAGAACTGGCGCTGGGATGGCGTCCCGATATTTCTGCGCACGGGCAAGGCGCTGCAGCGCAGGGTCACAGAGGTGGTGATCAAGCTGCGCGATGCTCCGCACCTCCGCATCGGCGGCAACCGCCAGCGGGGCGTTCCGTCGCTGATCGTGATCCGCATCCAGCCGGACGAAGGCATCACCATCCGCATCGGGGCGAAGCGACCTGGTACGAGATTCGAGATGGTGCCCGCGGGCATGAAGCTCGACTATGCGGCCCTGACGAGAGCGCCCCTACCCGACGCCTACGAGAACGTGCTCTCCGAGGTGCTGGCCGGTGGGCATTCCGCGTTCCCAGGCGCCGAAGAGATCGAGCTCCAGTGGGAGATCGTCGACGGGCTCCTCAAGTCGTGGGCGGCCGAAGGCCATCCGGAGCCCTACACCAGGGGGTCGTGGGGCCCGCAAGCCGCTGACGACCTGGTTTCGGCCGGCGGCGGTGGCCGCTGGATAGTCAGCGGAGACGAACCGGGCACGGATTAAAGCGGGCGGTACCTAGGACGCCGAGTCGGCCTCCTCCAGCCACGTGACCTCGCCCGATGTGAGGGCGAGCTGGGTCATCGGGCCGCCCTCGCCGGCCCCATGCCAATGCTTCTCGCCAGGGGGAGCGATGACCGTGTCGCCCGCCGACACCGACGCGACGTCCCCGCCCCATGCCTGGACGCGGGCGACGCCGTCGATGATGTGCAGGACCTGGCCGCCCGAGTGCTCATGCCAGTGCGTGTGCGCGCCAGGTTCGAAGCGGACAAAGCTTGCCCTCGTTTCCTTGGCTGTGTGGTGCAGCGTGCTCTGCATTGCGTGGCCGTGGAACTTGCCCTTCGGCGGCTCCGAGTCGCCGCCGATCCGGTCGGCTGCCTTGATCACCCGCACGCCTGCAACATAGCGCGCGCCAGCCCTTTCGGGAGAAACAAAAAAGGGGGCAGCTCAGCTGCCCCCTTGACGCAGGTGTTTCGGTTAGGCCTTGTGGGCCATCGAGTTGCTCGAGTTCATCCAGAGCTGCGACTTGTTCGGGTACAGCACGAGTAGAAGGACACCGACGATGATCGCGATGAGCAAAGGAACGATGTCAAACCGACCGACCGAGACCTGATTGAAGATCTGGTAAACGATTTCGAGGATCGCGTAGAGAATCAGGGCGCGTACCCAGCTCACGTTTCCCTCGGGGTCGAAGCCGGCAATCATGACGCCGGCGCCAAACGCGATCCCGGCCACCGAAGCCGAGACTCCAGCCCAGGTGTCGAACGCGAAGAAGGTGTTGCCGATAAAGCCCAGACCTGAGCCCATCACGATCAAGACGCCCATGACCCACATCAGGAGCTTCAACGCCAAAGGGTTCCACTTAGCCACTAAAACAATTCCTCCATGACCGCATCTTTGTAAATCGGATGGTTAAACGGCGGTCTTTTGTAGAACTTGTACCTTGTTTGCCACTTTCTTGCAACGTTGATCACGAGATTGGCACCCCTCCACGCCACACCCGGCGGGGCTTCAAGCCATAAGCCCACGCGAATGCGCCCTCGTGATCGGCTTCCCAAAGGACGAGGTCAGCCACCATCGAAGGTGCGACCGCACCACGATCTGAGCGCGAGACAGACAGCGCGCCTCCAACGGTGGCCGCGGTCAGCGCTTGCGCCGCGGACATTTTGAAGACACCCACCGCCATCGCTACCACGAGGCTCATGCTCGTGATTCCGCTCGTCCCCGGGTTGTGGTCTGTGCCAAGGGCGATGACCGCGCCGGCGGCCGCGAGCTCTTTGACCGGTGGCAGCTTGCCGATCGACATCGCGGTGCCGGGCGCCAGCGTCGCGACGACGCCGGCGCGCGCGAGAGTCACGGCATCGCCGCGATTGGCGCACAGCAGGTGGTCCGCCGAAACCGCGTGAAGCTCCGCCGCCAGCTTTGAGCCACCGGTGCGGGCCAGCTCATCGGCGTGGATCCGAGGGATCAACTTCGCGTCCAGCGCCGCTTTCAATATGTGGCGCGACTGGCTGACGCTGAAATACCCCTCGTCGCAGAAAACGTCGCAGAAACGCGCGCCCGCCTCGTGCGCATCGGGGCACCATCGCGCGACCTCCTTCGCATACTTGCCCAGCTTGGCCCCCCGGTCTGGCGGTAGCGCATGAGCTCCCAGAAACGTGACCTCGATGCGTGGGAGGTCGGGGCGTTCGCCCAGCCGGCTCAGGATGCGAATCGACTCCAGCTCGCCCTCGCGCTCGAGGTGATACCCGGTCTTGGCCTCGACAGTGGTCGCCCCGCCCTCGAACCACCGCTTGAGTCGCAGCGCTGCCGCATCCTCGAGCGCCCCGGACGACGCCTCGCGAGTCGCCTTCACCGTGGCGACGATGCCGCCACCCGCCTTGCCAATCTCCAGGTAGGACGCGCCGGCGGTCCGCATCGCCACCTCGGCCATACGGTTGCCTGCGTAAAGGGGGTGGGTGTGCGCGTCGATCAGGCCGGCCGTGACGAGGCCGCCGCCGCAATCCTCGTCCTGGCTGACATAGCCCATCAGGTCAAGGGGCTCGTCGCCTTGGCGTCCGCACCAGGCGATGCGATCGTCGTCCAGGATGACCGAGGCCTGTTCGATGACACCGGTTGCAGTACCGGTGAAAAGCCTGCCGATCCTGGTCAGGCGCTTCATCGCGCGACCACGGTCTTGCCGCCGACGACGACGTTGGACACGTCGCGGGCCGAGCAGCAAAACACGAGGTAGCCCAGGTTGAGATCTTGGGCTTGCGCAGTGTTTGGCGGCTCGATGGTGATGAAGTCCGCCAGCATCCCGGGTTTTAGCTCGCCGCCCTCCCACCCCAGAGCGCGCATCCCGTTGATCGTGGCGGCTCGAAAAAGGTCGATTGGCTGGTGGTGGAGACGGCGCCCGGTGGCGCGTCGTTGATCGAGCTCGAGCCCTCGTGATTCCTCGAGCATGTCGATCACGGCGTTGGAGTCGCTGCCGACGCAGACCGCGCTCCCGGCCACGGCGAGACGTCCAAGTGGGCCTACACGGTCCCCAAGGTCGCGCTCGCTCGTGGTGCACGCGGCCACGGCGACCTGATGCCGGCCGAGCAGCGCGATGTCGCTGTCATCGACATGGATGGCGTGGATCGCAGTCAGGTCGGGCCCGAGGATGCCCTCGCGTTCCAGCAGCCGTGTCGGCGTGCAGCCGTGAACCGCCATGCATTCGTCCACCTCGCCGGGCTGTTCGGCCAGGTGGATGTGAAGGGGCGCCTTGTGCACCCGTGCCCACGCAGCGACCTTTCGCATGGACGGCAAGTTCACCGCCCGCACGCTGTGAATCGCAGCTCCGACGCGCACGTCCTCTCCCACCGTGAGGTCATCCATGCGCGCGACCCATGCGTCAACATCGCCGTCTGAGAACGACCGTTGCGCACCTTCGAGCGGGCGGCCGTCCACGCCACCCTGCAGGTAGCAGGCATCGATCAAGGTGAGACGAATTCCCTCCTGCGTCGCGGCGAGCGCAACCGCCTCACCGAGCTCGTTGCCCAGACCATGCAGGTAGTGGAACTCGCCGACCGCGGTGATACCTGCCTGGAGCATCTCGCGAAAGACTGCGCTGCAATGTTCCAGGTAGCGGGCCGCGGTCCAGCCCTCGGCCGCCCTGTACATGTGCTCACGCCATTCCCAGAAATCCCCGCCGCCGGATTCCGTGGCCCCCCGCAGAACGCGCTGAAAGGCGTGGCTGTGGACATTGGCGAAACCGGGGACCGTCCAGCCGCGAAGCTTGGTGGCGCCGGGAGGCACCCTCGCGCCTTCGGTGACT
>DATARC010000156.1:0-20453 GCA_036264335.1 Candidatus Dormiibacterota bacterium | reverse complement strand
CGGGACGAGCTCTCAGCCAAGATGCGACAGCGCATCGACGAGGCGATGGAGCGCACGGCGGGCAACCAGGGCGGCGTGCTGAACGTCTGCCTCAACTACGGGGGCCGCGCCGAGATCGTCGATGCGGCCCGCAAGCTGGTCGAGGACGGGTTGAGCGCGAGCCAGGTCGACGAGGCTGCGATCACGGCGCGCCTCTACGTTCCCGACCTGCCGGAGCCCGATCTCATCATCCGCACCGCGGGCGAGCACCGCGTCAGCAACTTCCTGCTGTGGCAGTCCGCCTATTCCGAGATGCTGGTCAGCGACACGCTCTGGCCCGACTTCGATGTGGTGGACCTCAAGGCTGCCATCGACGACTACGGTTCGCGGGTGCGAAAGTTCGGCGGCCGGCCCGAGGCAGCAGCAGGATGACGACCGATAGCCGGCTGACGCCGGTGAGCTGGAAGCCTTCGACGCTGCTCATCCGGATTCTCAGCGCCTTCGTGATGCTCGCGATCGTGATCGGCGCGATCTACGTCGGCATCTACGGCGCATACGCGCTCGTGATCGTGCTTGCCGGCCTTTCGCTCTGGGAGTTTCGAAACCTGTCCGAGGGCATGGGCTGGCGCGCACCGAGCTGGCTGCTCTTCCCGCTCGGCGGGTTCTTCGCTTTCAGCGGCACCGTCCTCAAGCAAATCGACGTCGACCTGGTCCTGTCGCTTGCCCTTGTCGGCGGACTCGCCGCCTTCTTGTTCGTGCCCGGGCGCCGCCAGGGGCTCGGCCGCTGGGCGATGGGCATGGCGGGCGCCCTCTACATCGGCATGCCTTTCAACTACTACCTGGTCCTGTACTCGTCCCAGCCTCACGGCCTCGTCTGGGCGCTGTTCATCATCTTCGCGGTCGTCGCCAACGACGCGGCGGCTCTGTTGGTCGGCAGCCGGATCGGACGCCACCCGTTCTTCCCTGCGATCAGCCCGCGCAAGACGGTCGAAGGCGCCATCGCCGGTGTCGTCGGCGCAGTCATCGTCATGGTGGTTGGCGTTTCGCTGATCATCGGCATCCAGCCCATTCACGCGATCGCGCTGGGGATCCTCGTCGGCGCCGGTGCCCAGACCGGCGACCTGGTCGAGTCGCAGATGAAGCGCATCGCCGAGGTGAAGGATTCTTCGCGCCTGATCCCTGGACACGGCGGAGTCCTCGACCGCCTCGACTCCATCCTGTTTCCCCCGATCCTCGTTTACTTCTACGTGACGTTGTTCCACCTACTGAAATGACGCGCCCGATCAACGTGGCGGTCCTGGGCGCGACCGGATCCATCGGCCAGCAGACGCTCGACGTCATCGACCGCAACCCCGCCCGCCTGAAGCTTTTCGGCCTCACCGAGGGACGCAGGTCCGCCAAGCGCACCGCGGAGTACCTCATCCAGGGCCAGGCCGGGGAGGCCGATTTCGACGCCGGGGTGGAGGCGATGGTGACGGACGCGCGCTGTGACCTCGTGGTTGTCGCCATACCGGGCGCTCGTGCCCTGGCGCCGACCCTGCACGCGCTCAAGGCCGGTAAGGAGGTCGCCCTGGCGACGAAAGAGGTTCTGGTCATGGCCGGGGCCCTCGTCATGACGGCCGCCGGGGAGCGGGGGATAAGGCCCATCGACTCCGAGCACAGCGCCATCTGGCAATGCCTTTGGGGCGAGCGCCGTGAGAGCGTCCGCCGTCTGATCCTGACTGCCAGCGGCGGCCCTTTCTGGGCGCATCCCGACCTGGACCTGGATCAGGTGACGCTGGAGGAGGCGCTGAACCATCCGCGCTGGTCCATGGGCCCAAAGGTGACGATCGACTCCGCGACGCTGATGAACAAAGGCCTCGAGGTGATCGAAGCGCATCACCTCTTCGACATATCCCTGGACAGGATCTCCGTCGTCATCCACCCGCAGAGCGTCGTGCACTCGATGGTGGAGTTCGTGGACGGTTCGCTGAAAGCCCAGCTCGGCCGCCCCGACATGCGCCTGCCGATCTCCGTCGCCCTCGGCTACCCCGACCGCCTCGCCGACGCCGTCCCGCCGACGGTGGTCGAGGAGCTCGACGCGCTGGACTTTCATGCCCTGGACGAAGAGCGCTTCCCCGGCGTCGGCCTGGCCCGGCGGGCGGCGGCGACGGGCGGCGGCCGCCCGGCAGTCTTGAATGCCGCCAACGAGGAGGCCGTCAACGCCTTCCTGGCCGGTACGATCCCGTTCAGCGGGATCGTGCGCACGGTCGAGAGGGCGCTCGACGCCTTTCCGGGCGCCGGAGAGTCGCTGCAGGAGATCCTCGAGGCCGACCGTTGGGCAAGGGAGTACGTGAAAGTCAACTCCGGTAGGCTGAAGACGTGAGCACCCTGCTCAATTGGCTCCTGATCGCCGTCGGCATCTGCGGGATGTTCCTGATGCTGATCGCACCCCACGAGGGCGGCCATTTCCTGGCTGCCAAGCTCTTCAAGGTCCGCGTGATCGAGTTCTCGGTGGGCGCCGGCCCGAAGCTCCTTTCGGTGGTGCGGGGCGGCACGCTGTACGCGATCCGAGCGTTCCCGATCCTCGGGTACGTCCGAATGGGCGGCATGGAGGCAGGTGACTTCGAGGAGCCGAACGGTTTCCACTCCAAGCATCCGCTGCAGAAGATCGCGATCCTCTTTGCAGGGCCGCTGGCCAACTTCCTGATCGCAATGCTCTTGATCGCGGGCTTCGAGCTGACGCAGCTGAACGACGACCCCGGGAAGATCCAGAGAGTGCTGCCGGGAAACCCCGCGGCGGTGGCCGGTCTCCAGGTCGGCGACAGCGTGCGCACTGTCAACGGCAAGCCAGTCACCACGCCCGGCTTCATCTCCAGCGAGGAGAACGCACATCCGGGACAGCCGCTGGTGCTGACGGGGCTTCACCCCGACGGCAAGGCCTTCACGATCACCGTGACGCCGGCCTGCTCGAACGCGGTGCCTCCCGTCTGCCGGATCGGCGTCGGCGTGGCGCCCCGGGTTCTGACAGTGCAGACCGCCATCCAGGACGGCGTGTCGTTTCCGTTCGTCGCGGTCGGCAGCATCGTCCAGGGCCTCGACGCCCTCGTCTCGGGCCAGGTCAAGGGCGGGCTCTTCGGATCCCAGGGCCTGACCGGGCCGATCGGCATCGGCGCCATCACCGGTGAGGCGGTGACCCAGGGCCCGCCGACGTACATCTTCCTGGTCGCGCTGCTGTCGGTCGCCCTCGGCTTCACCAACCTGCTGCCGCTGCTCGCGCTCGATGGCGGACGGATCGTCATCGCCGTGATCGAATGGATCCGGCGCCGGCCGTTCGATCGCAACATGGAGCTCAACTTCCAGCGTTGGGGCCTCGTTGCTCTGCTGGCCCTGGCGGCGATCATCAGCTTCCTCGACATCCAGCGCCTGGCCGCGGGCCAGTTCACAGGCATTCATTGATGGTTACGCGACGTAAATCCATACCCGTCAACGTCGGTGGCGTCGTGATCGGCGGCGCCGCGCCGATCGCCGTGCAAACGATGACCAAGACGGACACGCGCGACGTCAAGGCCACGCTGCGCCAGATCTTCGAGCTGAAGGAGGTCGGCTGCGAGATCGTGCGGCCGGCCGTGCCTGACCGCGAGGCGGCCGAGGCGTTGAAGGAGATCGTCAAGGGCTCGCCCCTGCCGGTGATCGCCGACATTCACTACGACCACACGCTGGCCCTGATGGCGATCGAGGCAGGGGTTGCATGCCTTCGCTTGAACCCAGGCAACATCCCCGATCGCGACAAGGTGACCAAGGTTGTCAACGCTGCCAAGGAGCGCCAGATCCCATTTCGAATCGGCGTCAACGCAGGCTCGCTTCCCGAAGAGGTCCACAGGACGATGCGGGAAGAGCACCACATCGACCGCGACAACCGCGAGCAGACGGCTGACCGAATGGTCGAGGTGGCGCTCGGCCACTGCAAGATCCTCGAGGAGCTCGACTACGGTCCCGGTTTCATCAAGGTGTCGCTGAAGGCGACTGACGTCTGGACGAACATCATGGCGAACCGCAAGTTCGCGGCGGCGCGGCCGTACCCGATCCATCTGGGCGTCACCGAATCAGGCCCGGTCGAGGCCGGGAGCATCCGCAGCGCGGTCGGCATGGGCATCCTGCTGAGCGAGGGCATTGGCGACACGATCCGCGTGTCGCTTGCGACATCTGACCCACGCGAGGAGATCCGCGTCGCGCACGAGATCCTCAAGACGCTTGCGATCCGAAACGAAAGCGCGACCCTGGTCGCCTGCCCGACTTGCGGCCGGCTCGAGTACGACATGGTCCCGACCGTCAAAGCGGTCGAGGCCCACATCGCGCGTCTTAAGATCCCGATCACCGTCGCGGTGATGGGCTGCGTCGTCAACGGGCCCGCAGAGGCGCGTCACGCCGACATCGGCGTCACGGGCGGCCGCGGCAAGGGCGTCATCTTCAAGAAGGGCAAGCTCTTCAAGACCGTGCCGCAGGAGGACCTCCTGCCGGTCCTGCTCGCCGAGATCGACGCGATCGCCGCCGAACGCGGAGCCGTCCCGAGCCCGCTCCCGAGCTAGCCCGCGTCTCGGCGCGGGCCGCCTTTCAACACTCAACTCATTAATACTTGGGGGCTATTGGCATGAACGAAGCAACTGAGGAACAACAGGATTTCGTGAAAGACATCACCAAGATGTCCGACGACTTCGACCGCTGGTACACGGACATCATCCGCAAGGCCGAGCTGGCGGACTGGTCAGGGATTCGCGGCATGATGGTCGTGCGGCCGTACGGCTGGGGGATGTGGGAGGCGATCCAGCGCGCCTTCGACGACATGATCAAAGAGAGCGGCCACGAGAACTGGGCCTTCCCGCTGCTGATCCCGCGCGACTTCCTGATCAAGGAGGCGGAGCACGTCGAGGGTTTCGCGCCGGAGGTGGCATGGGTGACCAGGGCAGGCTCGAGCAACGAAGAGCTCGAGGACCCGCTCGCGGTTCGGCCCACGTCCGAAACCATCGTCGGGTCGATCATCAAGCGCTACATCCAGAGCCACCGCGACCTGCCGCAGCTCACCAACCAGTGGAACAGCGTCGTGCGCTGGGAGATGCGCTCGCGCCTGTTCCTCCGGTCGCGCGAGTTCTGGTGGCAGGAGGGGCATACGTTCCACGCCAGCGCCCAAGAGGCGATGGATGAGGTGGACCTGATCCTCGGCTACTACCGCGACATCGCCCAGGATTGGCTGGCGGTGCCTGTCCTGGCAGGCAAGAAGTCACCCGCGGAGACCTTCCCCGGCGCTGTTTACACGCTCACGATCGAGGGCCTGATGCGCGATGGTATGGCGCTGCAGATGGGGACATCCCACTTCTTCGGGCAGAACTTCGCTCGTGCTTACGACATCTCGTTCTCGAACAAGGACAACGAGCGCGAGCTCTGCTACTCGACCTCGTGGGGCATCAGCACAAGGCTGGTCGGAGCGCTGGTGATGGCGCACGGTGACGATTCAGGTCTCATCATCCCGCCGAAGGTGGCTCCCATCCAGGTGGTGATCGTGCCCATCTTCCGTGATGCTGAGACCCGGTCGAAGGTCGAGGCGTTCATCGGTGGCTGGAGCGCTGAGCTGAAGGCTGCGGGGATCAGGTACCGAGTCGACTGGCGCGACGAGCGACCGGGCGACAAGTACTCGCACTGGGAGATGAAGGGCGTGCCACTGCGCCTCAACGTGGGCGGTCGCGACGCCGACGCGGGCCAGGTCGAGCTGGTCGACAGGTTGTCACGCCAGCGCCGGCCGGTGCCTGTGACCGGTATCGGCGCCCGGCTCACCGACGAGCTGGCTTCCTTTCAGAAGGCGCTGTTCGAGAGGGCGCAGGGGTTTCTCAAAGAAAACACCCGCGAGATGTCCACGCTCGCCGAGGTCGTCGACCACTTCAAGGAGGGCTCCGGCTTCGTTTGGGTGCCGTGGTGCGGCGACGCTGAATGCGAGCTGAAGATCAAGGCGGAGGCGGGCGGCGTCACCGTGCGCACCATCGACCCGGACGGGAAGCCATCGGGCAAGTGTGCGGTGGACGGCAAGCCGGCGAAGCACCGGGTGGCCCTGGCCCGGGCGTATTAAAAGGCGCGGGGGAGGCAGGCCTCCCCGCTCTTGAATTAGCTGGTCGGGTTCTCGAAAGCTCCGATCGCCGGCGCGTCCTTGTACAGGTTCTCCTGCGGGATCACCTTCAGCGTCCCGTTGCGCGCAGCGTCAAGGACCGCCTCCGCCACATCCGGGTGGAAATGCGTTCCAGCGCCGGCGCGCACCTGCTCGACCGCGACCTCCATCGACGAGGCTTTGCGGTACGGCCGGTCTGAGGTCATCGCGTCGATCGCATCTGCCGCGCTGACGATCCACGCGAACATCGGCAGCTCGTCGCCCTTCTTGCGGTCGGGGTAGCCCTTGCCGTCGTAGCGCTCATGGTGTGATCGAACGATCACGAGCTCGTCGGTGAGCATCCTCAAACCGCTGAGAATGTTGAACCCTTCGACTGGATGCTGCTTCATCTTCGCGAACTCGTCGTCGGTGAGCTTGCCCGCCTTCTGGAGGATGGCATCGGGGGTGCCGATTTTCCCGATGTCGTGCAGGCGCCCGCCACGTTCCAGCCTCACCCATGCCGGCTCGTTCTGCGGCGCGTACTTCATCTGGCGTGCGATCGTCTTCGCATACTCGGTAACCCGTATCGAGTGGCCGGCGGTGTAGGGGTCGCGGGCGTCGACGGCGTTGGCCAGCGCCTCGAGCGAGGACAGGATGACTTCCTCGCGGTCCTTGAAAAGCCGTGCGTTGTCGATGGCGACAGCCGCCTGGGCCGCCAGCTCCGTGACGAGATTTCGGTGGTCCGGCGTGAAGGCGTGGCCGACTTGATAGTTCGCCAAGAAGAGGACGCCAGTCGGCGTGCCGCGCAGCGTGATCGGCACGCAAAGCACCGCGCGCGGGTTGAGCGGGCTGTCGTTCACCGTGCCGTGATCCATGGCCTCCATGAATGGCTTGCCCGAAGCCATGACGTCCCTGCAGATGTCGCCGCCGACCCCGAGGGCGAGCTTCTCGGCCGTGGTCGAGTCGGTGCCGAAACCACCCTTGAGGACCAGCTTCCCCGAGTCGTCAAGCGCAAGGCACCCGATCTGGGCGCTCGAGGCCTTCGCCGCGCCCGCCAGCACCTGCTGCAGCACCTGGGTGAGGTCGAGGGTGGACGTCGCCGCCTGCAGCGCCTCCTGCAGGTTTCGCAGCTCCCAGATGCTGCGCTGGTTGTTGTCGTAAAGCTCGGCGTTGCGAACGGCGACGACACCCTGGTTGCCAAGGGTCGCGAGGACACGCTGATCGTCAGTGGTCCACTCGCGCTTCTTGACGTCGAAGACCGACAGCGTTCCCCACAGCCGCCCGTCCTCGAGCATCGGCATGCAGATCGCGGCATGCAGCCCGAACTTGACGAGGTCGGGCGGGGACTGAAGCTCGGGGCTCAGGCTGAGGTCCGGCACGGCGGTCGGTTGGCCGTTCAGCATCACCGCGCCGATGATCCCCTGGCCGTTCTGCACGACCAGCGAGTCGACGGTGGAGGGCAGGCCCAACGACATGATGGTCGCCTGGCTGCCTTCGGCAGTGGTGCGGGTCAACAGTCCAGCGCTCGCCGTGGTGACCCGCACGGCGGTCTCCAGTGTTTTCTGCTCGAGCACCTTTGAGCCCTGCGTGACCGTGGTCAGCGCCTGCGACACCTCACCGAGCGCGTCGAGCGCCGTGTCCAGCTTGGAGGCCTGGCCTGTGACCACCGAGAGGATGCGTGAGTTCTCGACGGCGACCCCCGCCATCGACCCGAGCTCGTCAAGCGCGGCGATGTCCCGCTGGTTGAATCCCGTGGTGCCGTTCCGGCCGAGGCAGATGGCGCCGAACACCCCGTCCTTGCCCCGGATTGGAGTGAGCGCCTCGTTGGTGGTGCCGCCTTCGGAGCTGGGCATGAGGCCGCTGAAGATACCCTCGTCGACGGTGACAAAGCTCCTGAGCACAGTCTCGCCATCGCGAACCTTGGCGAGGGGCCCCGCGATCGGAAGCGCGCCGGCCGCCCCTCCGAGCACGACGTAGGTGTTGTCGGGCTGGAAAAGAGCGACGGTGCCGGCGTCATAGCGGATGACCTGCTTGCCCTTGTCGAGGACCAGGTCCAGAACCTCCCGCATCGTTTTGCCGGACGCTTCCTTCACGAGCTCGTTCATCAAGGAGTAGCGTGCTGACTCCTTCCGCGACAGAGCGACAGCGTGGGCGCTGGCCAGCTGTGCGCCGGCGCGCAGGGTCAGAGTCCGCGCCAGGCGCCGGTCGTCGTCGGTGAAGCCGCCGGGCTTGTTACCCAGCAGCACGAACCCGCCGATGTGCTCGCCGATCGGCATCGGCACCGCCATCAGGCTTTCGACGTGGAGATCCTCGGGAAGGTAATGCGCCAGCTCCCGCAGCCCGCTGTCATCGCGCCCGACGAACTCCTGCCCGGACTCCATCGCCGCCGTCAGGGGTCCGGCTCCGCCAGGCACCCGATTGACCGGTTGGGGGTGCAGACGCTCGAGACCGATTCCGGGTGGCTGAGGCACGAACTGCTTGCCGTCAGGAGACGCGAGGAAGTAGCAGGCGAAGGCCGAGCCGATCTGGTTGGCGATGTTCGCGGTGAGCGCTGCCACGTCTCCTGGCGGAGTCCCGCTGTCGGCGTCTGAGGTGGCGGCCAGGAAGGCGCGGTGCTTCTCCTCGAGCTGCGCGTTCAGCCTCCGCATATCGTCCAGCTGGCGGCGCATGGCGTCGGTGAAGTTGCGATACGCGAGGCTGCCCGCGAATCCGCCGAGCGCCAGCAGCACCAGGCCGCCCAGGTCGAAGAAGCTGAAGCCGGGGGTGATCACCGAGACGACGAGCGCCGCAATGCCCAGCGGCACCGCCGCCTTCCAGGTCCGGTTCAGCGCGCCGGCCAGCAGTGCGAGCAGGCCTGAGATGGCGGCGAGCAGCGCCGCCTGTCCGACCCGACCGCTCACGTTGAGCGTGGCGCCGGCCAGGATCAGGATCGCGGTGGCGGCCGAGAGAGCGATCCGTGAGACAAATGTTGCTCGATCGGAATTCATGTCGCCGGCTAAGTCTAGGGAGGCGTACCTGGGTGGGCCTCCCCCAAACCTCTCCTAAACTTCTGTTCGAGTGACCAGGTGACAGTTTCAGAGCTTCTGCGCATCGCCGACCATCTCGAGGCCCCCGACAGGGAGATCGTCAGGAGGGCTTACGAGCGCGCGGCCAAAGCGCACACGGGCCAGCGCCGGCTGTCGGGCGAGGACTACGTGAACCACCCGATGGAGGTGGCGGCGATCCTGGCCGACCTCGAGCTCGACGCCGCCACGATCGCGGCGGCCCTGCTCCACGACACGGTCGAGGACACCGCCCTCACGGCCGAGGAGGTGGAGACCGAGTTCGGCCCGGAGGTGGCGAGACTGGTCGAAGGCGTGACCAAGCTCGGCCGGATCTCCCTGCGTTCCGACCAGCAGCAGCAGGCCGAGAACATCCGCAAGATGATGGTCGCGATGGCGGAGGACCTTCGGGTCGTCCTCATCAAGCTCGCCGACCGGCTGCACAACATGCGCACGCTGGAACCGCTCGCTGACGTGAAGCGCCGCAAGATCTCGCGCGAAACCCTCGACATCTACGCGCCTCTCGCGCACCGGCTCGGCATCGGACAGGTCAAGTGGGAGCTCGAAGACCTCGCGTTTCGCTATCTCGAGCCGGAGGCGTACGACGACGTCGCGAAGCGGATCTTCCGCAAGCGGGGCGAGCGTGAGGCGCTGGTCTCAGACCTCCGAGAGATCCTCGCGCGCGAGCTCGAAACCGTCGGCATCACGCCCGAGATCACCGGGCGCCCGAAGCACATCTATTCGGTCTGGCAGAAGATGACCAAAGAGAACAAGGACTTCACCGAGATCTACGACCTGTCGGCGATTCGGGTGCAGGTGGACACGGTGCGCGACTGCTACGGCGTCCTGGGTGTCGTCCACTCACTGTGGAAGCCTGTGCCTGGTCGCTTCAAGGACTACGTCGCGATGCCCAAGTCAAACGGCTACCAGTCCCTCCACACGACAGTGATCACACATACGGGCGAGCCGATCGAGATCCAGATCCGCACCCACGAGATGCACCGCATCGCGGAGTTCGGCGTGGCGGCGCACTGGGCTTACAAGGAGGGCGGTAAGGACGCGAGCTTCGACCAGAAGCTGTCGTGGCTCCGCAGCCTGCTTGAGTGGCAGAACGAGGTGGGGGATGCGGAGTCTTTCCTCGACACCGTAAAGGTCGACCTTTTCCAGGACGAGGTGTACGTCTTCACCCCGAAGGGCGAGGTCCTCAACCTGCCGGCCGGCTCGACGCCTGTGGACTTCGCGTACAGGATCCATACCGAGGTCGGCCACCGGTGCATAGGCGCCAAGGCGAATGGCCGCATGGTGCCGCTGGACTATCCGCTGAAGAACGGCGAGATCGTCGAGATACTGACCTCCAAGGCGCCTCACGGTCCAAGCCGCGACTGGCTCAATTTCGTCAAGAGCGCATCGGCCAAGGAGCGCATCCGGAAATGGTTCAAGAGCCAGCGACGGGAAGAGAACGTCGGCAAGGGCCGAGACCTGCTGGACAAGGAGCTGCAGCGCATGCATCGCGTGAGCCTCAGCGACCTTTCTGACGCGAAGCTGCTCGAGATCTCGAATCTTCACCACTACAACGCGATCGACGATTTTCTGGCGGCCATCGGGTATGGCGACCTCTCACCGCACGCGGTGGTGATGCGCATGGCGCTCAGCACGGGCGCCGCGGACGGCGACCTTCGGTCGATTCCGCTCATACCCAACGTGCAGCCCACGCCGCGTGTGCTGGTGCGCGGGGAGAAGGGCGTGCTCACGAAGATTGCGCCCTGCTGCCAGCCCGTACCGGGTGATGCGATCGCGGGGTACACCACGCGCGGGCGCGGCGTCACGGTGCATCGGGCTGACTGCATCAATGCAGTTAATGCGCAGGACGCCGCCCGTGTGGTGCCCGTGGACTGGGACGCCGAGGCGACCCACCTGTACCCGGTCGACATCAAGATCGAGGCATGGGACAGGCAAGGACTGCTGCGCGACATTGCGACAGTGGTCGCCGAGAACCGTGTCAACATGTCGGCGCTCGAGGTACACGTCTACGACGACAAGACAGCAGTCGTCTCCGCGACGGTGGAGATCGACTCGCTCGCGCAGCTGTCTCGCGTGATGGAGAAGCTGGAAGGCGTCAAAGACGTCCACACGGTGGCGCGCGAAGCATCGTGATCGGAGAAGTCGAGGTCCGTGATGTCGGCCCGGAACTCTTGCCCGCCTACCAGGACTTCTTCGACCACGACGCCTTCAGGGACTTCCCCGAATGGCAGTCGTGCTACTGCATCGAGGCGCACCAGCCCGCCGACGCAAACGAAGAAGAGTGGGATCTGCGCGTCGGGGAAGACAACCGGCGCGACATGAGCGAGGCGATCAAGCGGGGAGAGGTGACCGCGCTACTGGCATTCGAAGGCGGCAAGCCGATTGGCTGGTGCAACTACGGCGAATCGACCGCGCTCAGCGGGCTGATGCGCAGGTTCGGACTCGTCGCGTCCGATCACGAGGGCGTCGGATCGGTCGCCTGTTTCGTCGTCGCATCGCAGTACCGCGGCCACGGCGTGGCGACGAAGCTTCTCGAAGCCGCCGTCGAAAAGCTCAGGGCGCGGGGACTGCGAGCGGTCGAGGCCTACCCGAAGCGTTCCGATGACTCACAGCACAGCAACTACCGCGGCCCGCTCGCCATGTTTCTGCGCGCCGGGTTCGAGCCTTATCGCGAAGCCGGCAACCACCTGATCCTTCGCAAGAGCCTGGTGTGAAGGTTACCGTCGAAGCCACCGCCGACGCGCGGTTTGGGACCAACTCGTACCTCGTCATGGATGAGGACACCAAGGACGCGGTCATCATCGACGCGAACTTCGAGTCCCAAGCGATCCTCGCTGTGGCGCGCAAGGCCGGAGCCAACGTGCGGGCCATCCTGCTGACACACACGGACGTCGATCACATCGCGGGCCTCCCCGCACTGCTCGAGGCGCTCGGCCCGATCCCCGTCGTCGTCCATGAAGCGGAACAGCATGTGCTCGTGGACGGGACGCCGTTACGGCATGAGTTTCCGGCGGAGCCACCACGGTTGGAGAAAGTCGTGAGCCTTGCCCAGCACGCCCACTACCGTGCCGGATCCCTCGAGTTCGAGGTGCTTCATACGCCCGGCCACAGTCCGGGCGGCGTCACCTTCAAGATGCACAAGATGCTTTTCACCGGCGACGCGCTGTTCGCCGGGTCCATCGGCAGATCGGATTTCCGAAACTCGGACGGCCGGGCGCTGCTCGAAGGGATCCACACCAGCCTGCTGTCGCTACCGGACGATTACGCGGTCTTCAGCGGCCACGGCCCAGCCACGACAATCGGCCGAGAAAAACAAACCAACCCCTTCCTGCACTAGCGCGTCAGTGCTTGATCGCGAGCACCACCAACAACGCCGGCCCCAGCAGGATCAACCACAGCGTCGGAAACACGCACCCCACCGTGGGCAGCAGGATCTTCAACGATGCCTGCGCGGCCTCCGCGCGAATCCTGAGGCGCCTTTTGACCCTCATCTGCGCCGAATGCGCCGCGATGGTGCGGGCGATGGGCACACCCGTGCGCTCCGCGTGGATGATCGAGCGTACGAGCGCGACGAAATCCTCGATGCCGGTCGCCTGCGCCATCTCCTCGAGCGCCTCTGCCCGCGGCCTCCCGAGCTCGATCTCGCGCAGGGCCCGCGCGACCAGCAGAGTGAGCGGGCCCTCCTGGTGCCGCACAAGCTGCTCGAGGGCGCGGTCCAGGCCCAGGCCGGCCTCCATGCTGATGGCGACCACGTCGAGGGCGTTGGGCAGCGCAGACTCGAGCTCCGCGCGCCGCTGCCGGACCAGCTGGTCCAGCCAAAGCACCGGCAGATAAAAGCCAAACCCCGCGCCGATCAGCAACGCGACGCCGAGCGCCACCGGCGACCCGATGAACACGCCGAGCGCAATCCCGATCGTGCCGAAGGTCGCGGCCCCGGCGATCCGCAGTATCTGCAGGCCGGCCGGGTCAAGCCCGAGGGGCGCGCCCACGAAGTCCAAGTGACGCCGGAAGGCGGTGGCCTGCGCCGCCGGCGTGAGGCGGATCACCTGCACCGTGAACCATTTCCGAAGCGGCATCAACAGCCGCTCACCCAGCGGCTTCTCGAGCTCGAGAGCGATCGCGCTCTGCCCCAGGCCGATCTCCTGGCGCGCGAGCCGTTGCCGCGCGAGGGTCGCCGCATCGCCGGTGCGTAGGCCGCGGACGCCCATGAAGATGAGCGCCACTCCAATCGCAGCCGCTACACCGACGATGAACGGCAGCGCGCTCATGCGATCTTCGTGATCCGGCGAATGATCACATTTCCAATCACGAGGAGGCCGGCTGAAATGCCGATCAACACCCAGCCCAACGCGCTGGTGAACATCGGACGGAAGTAGTCCGGCACCAGAAAATAGAGAAGCGCGGCGGCGGCCACCGGCAGCAGCGTGACGATCAGGGAAGAGGCTCGTGACTGCGCCGTCGCGGCAAGGATCTCTTCGCGCATTTCTGCGCGCTGCCTCATCGTATCCGCCAGCGTCGTGAGGATTGCGGGGAGGTCGCCACCCACCGAGTGCTGGATGGTGATGACCATCACCACCAGCCGCAGGTCCGAGCTTCCCATCCGTTTCACCATGTTGCTCAGGGCGCTGTCGACCGAGGCGCCGAGCTCGATCTCGCGACGCGCGAGGCCGAACTCCTCGTTGAGCGGTGGGCCGGCATTGTCGGTCACCGAGCTCAGCGCCTGCGCGATCGACTGGCCCGCCTTGATGGAGTTCGCGATGAGCTCCATCGCGCGGGGCAGCCCGGCTTCGAACGTTCGCAGGCGCCGGCCGCGCCGGTTGCGCAGGTATATGGCGGGCAGCACGTAGCCGATCACACCGAGCACCGGCACAGCGATGCTGACGCCAAATCGCAGGAACGCGACGATCACGAACACCAGCGCGATCCCAAGCTGGACCAGCCGGAACTCGTACGGCCGCAGCTGCAGGTCGGCGCTGGCAAGGTCCGCGGCGAGCGGGTTGACATTCTGGTTGGCGGCGATCCAGACCGGCGTCCCGGTCGGCTCGAACCGGCGGCGGAGCTGCTCGCGAACATCCGCAAGGGTCCGGTAGGTGACCCTCGAGCTCCGGCCGATGTCGGCGGTGGCTACAACCTCGTTCCTACTGACGATGCCGTACATCACCAGCGCCACCCCTGCGGCGGCGGCGGCGGCGACGGCAACGATGATCAGTGGCATCGATCAGTTCGTGGTGAAGTGCCACTTGTCATCTACCTGCTTGGGTCCGACTCCGGTCGGGGAGGTGAGGCTGGGGCATTTCTGATCGGGAGAGGTGGGCGTGGTCCCGTAGTTGCTGGGCGACTCGAGCTCGTACTTGAGGATCGCGTTGTTGAGCAGCCAGAACAGGTACTCGGCATCGCAGCTGGTCACCAGCACGGTCAGGCTGCTCGTGAGCTGACCCGCTCCCGATTGCTCGGTGGCCGAGGCGGGGCCGACCCTGATGACGATCAGGTCTCGGAATACCGTCCTGACCACCGGCTTCGGCGGGCCGACTCCGAAGGCGGAGGTGCTGATCGTGGCGAGCACCGTGAGCCGGTCGCCCACCTGGACGTAGCCGGCAACGCCGACCTGCTCAGACGTCGGGACGGTGACCGCCACGTAGCCCGACGGTATCGGCAGGAAGGTGGCGCTGCTGGTGTTGAGCTGGTCGGGCGTCGAGGCGATGAGGTTGGCGGTCACCGCCAGCCCCGCGGGGATGTCCACGCGCGCGCCCTTGCCCGCCACCAGGGCGACGTCGGTGAACGACTGCGGAGGGGTGGGGGCCACCGACCTGAGCTCGAGGTCCGACGCCTGGATGATCGTGCGTGCGGAGATCGTGTTCCTGGCGACGACCACCTTGGTGCCGGCAACGTTGCCGGCCAGCAGGGGTAGGCTGGCCACCGCAGCCGCCGTTCCAAACGCCAGCACGGCGAGGATGGCGCCGACCACTATGTAGATGCGCCCGCGTCGCGGCCGACCGATTCCACCGCTGGAAATTGCCATTTAACCGGTCAAAGGCTCGCACGCTGCGCCGAATACCGCAAATTCACTCAACCAGCACCGCTTCGACCAGGGCGGTGTTGATCCCGTAGTCGCCTCCGATCGCAGTGCCGGCGCCGGCTCCGCCGGAGATGAAAAGCGTGCCGCAGCTCAAGGTCCCGGCAATTGTGCTCGTTCCGTTCGCGGTTTCGGTGCACGTTCCGGGCCAGTAGACGGAGCCTAGCAGCCAGTGCGTCGCCACCGCGCCCGTGATGGCGAACTGCCCGGTGTTGCTCGCGGGCGCCCACAGCAGGAGGTTCCAGCATGCCCGGTCGCCGGCCGGGCACCATGCCGACCCAGGGCAGCTGGCGGCGTCAGCCGCCGCGACGGATGCGCAGGGAGAGGCCATCCACGTCAGGTTGTTCGGTGAGTCGGCGCCTGCGTTGGGCGGACACGACTGCAACGAGCATGGTTTGGACCCGAAACTGCAGGCCCCGCCGCAGGTCGCGCCCCCTCCGGCTGCGCAGGTGCCGGACGAGAAGCCGGCCTGGTTGACGAATTCCATCGTGACGTCGCGGGCGAGCAGCGTCCCGCCATTGAGGCAGACGCCGCCGCCGCCGGCGAATCCTGACCCGTTGAAGTAGTAGAACCCGGGGTCGAACACCGCACCCGCGGCAACCCCGGCCGCGGGCTTGAACGCGGCCATCACGAGAGACCACGTGGTCGCCACCGTGCTCGAAAGGGTCTCAGAAGCCACGCCCGCCGGCAGGTCCACCCTGTAGGCGCTGGCAAGGCCGTTGATCGGGTCGTTGACCAGGCTGGTCCAGCCGGCGCCCTGGTTGACGATCATGCCTGCCTGACTGGCGAACGCGCTCGAGGTCACGACGAGCTCGTTGGCGGTGCCGGTCGCGGCACTGGTCGAAACCGTGCCAGTCAGCTGGTTGGTGGTGATGGTCGTCGTCCCCGTCTGGTCGAGCGGGTTCACAGTCGCCACGTTCCGCCACTCGCTCATCTGCGCCTCACAGGCGATGGATGCCGGCACCGACGTGATCGTCATGTTGGTCACCCCGCCTGGATTGTTCGCGTAATACCAGAGCTCGCTGCGAGAGTTCGTGCCCGACTGCGCGAAGTCGGCGTTCGCCCACGGCGCAGGCACCGTGACGCGGTTCGGGGATGGATCGCACTCCATGACCACGACGAGCAACGTCCCCGCCAGGCTGGCGGCGGTGAGCGTCGGGGTTATGAAGTGCCTGGTCGGTACCGTCTCGATTCCGGTCTGGACGTTCGAGATGCCCGCGCCGCTCAACGGACCGGCGTTGAGGTAGCCGTAGCAGCTCGGCTTGAAGTGGTAGTACCCGCTCGCATCCTTCAGCGGGGCCGGCCCAAGGCCCGTGCCGACGGTGACGCCTCCGACGACGATGTTCGCGTAGACGGCGCCGGATGTGCACGCCGCACCCCCCGTGCCCTGCAGCGTGGCGATGGCGTTCGCGTCGGCGTTGGGCTCGGGGGGTAAGGCGGTCGGCACTGACGAAACCGGCTGTGGGGCCACACCGGCGGCGCATGGATTCGGGTTCACCGCCACGACGCCGGCTGAAAGGTTGGCGGTGGACCCGGTCGCGCCGCACGTCGGGGCCACGTGGCCTGTCACCTCGGTACCGTCTGCGCAGATGGCTGTGGTCGAGCCGGAGCTTCCTCCCGCGGCGCAGCTGCCACCCGCGCCGGCCCATGACTGGGAGTCCGTGTAGACCTCGGCATTGCCGAGGTCGGAGTAGGTTCCGGATGCGGCATCGAAGCGTGCGTGCGCGTAGAGGGCGCACGTGCCGCTGATGGTGATCAGGTTCTGGACGCGCAAACTGCCGGCGACGTTCACCTGTCCGCTCGCGCATGTCAGGTTGGTCGCCGAGATCGCCGGCACCGAACCTTCGAGCGCTTGAGCCACCGCGCGGCGGACCACCGTCGTGCTGGTCGACCCAAGCTCCGCGCCGAATGAGATGGGCAGCGTCAACGTCAGGATCACCTCGACCTGCTGCTGGTGCTTCGCGTATGGGTAGTTGATTTTCACTGTGAGCCCGCCTGCGAACGTGTCATTGCCGACGAACGGTGTCGCGCAGGTGCCGGCGGTCACGGTCAGGCTGCCCGTGCGCGTTCGGCGGGTGGCGAGAAAGTTGTCGGCCTGGGTGATGATCGCGGCGGCCTTCGCCGCATCGCAGCCGACCCCGATCTTGAGGGCCGAGTCGAGAGCGGACGAGTCGGCCAGCTCCTGCAGCTGATTCTTCTGCCATTCGTCGGACCCTGCGAGCAGCACGAGGGCAGCCGAACCGATCAGAGCGAGCAGCGCGACCGCCACGAGCACCATCACCTGGCCGGACTGGGTGCGTCCGCGTGTGCTCAATATTCGAGCCGCCCCACGGTTTGCGCGTCGAAGGTGATGGCGGTCGGAATGCCGAGAAAGCGGGCAAGCACCGGCTGCCACTTCAACTTGAGGTCGACCACCACTCGCTGGTGACCTGGGAGGCGCACCGCGCTGCCGCTCGCCGCGGCACAGCTCGGGCAGCTCCATCGCGTGCCGCCGGTGGCGGGATCGAGCTCGTAGATGAAGACATACACCGTGTTGCTGTTGGCGCCGGCCGATAGGGTGATGCTTCCGGGCTGCGTCGGGTCGGCATTGGCGGCATAGGTTCCGTATGTGGGCGGCGCTGCAGTCGCCGTCGAGTCGAGGTAGATGACGGTGGCGCCGAGGGCATCCGTCAGGTGCGCGCCCGTCACGATCGATGTGAGCCCGCATGGCGTGGCGAGCGCCGTGCAGCTGGGGGGAAGCGAGTTGGAACCGCTGTAGTACTCGAGCGACCCCTGGCGGGCCATGTCACGCGACGCACCGGAAAGTAGCCCGTAAAGCAGAAGGCCGCGGCCCATGTCGACGGTGGCGCCGATGATCAGCAGCACGACTGGCGCGATGAGCGCAAATTCGACCAACGCCTGGCCGCGGCTCTTCACCACGATGTGGTCGCTTTGCTCGAACCCGAGATCGTGATGCGGCCGCCAAAGAGGTTCAGGTCGTTGAAGCCGTAGTAGACATACACGTCGATCTCGGACTGGTACCGGGGATTCACAGTACCCATGCAGTTCAGGCTGGTTCCGCAGTAGACGACGACGACAGCCTGTCCCCCCGTGGGGTTCGTGTAATCGGTCCCGCTGACGAAGGGCGGAGTGTGGGCGACGAGGGTTGGGCAGCTGACGTTGGTGGTCACCGTCGCGAGGTCGGCGGTGACGATGCTGCACATCGAAGCCAGGCCCGGTCCGTCGGTGAGCGAGGTCTTCCCTGCCACGTGCCGTGCCGCGTCGCGGGCCGCGTCCGAGGTGGCGATCGCATAGCCGTAGCCTCGCCCGAGCTCCAGAACGCCGGCCACGAGCAGCATGAGGATCGGGAGTGCAATCGCGAACTCGACGAGCGCTTGCCCCCGTGTACGCCGGCGGCGTTTACCCATTGAGCTTCAAGTTCGCCATGACCACGCGTGCGAGCTCGGTCGCCCCGCGCGAAACCAGCGACGAGGCATCCCGCTGGAGGACTAGTCCGCCCGCGAGAGTGGCGTCCTCAGGCCTCGAATCGTCGAAGCCGACCGTCACCGACATCTTGCGGCCGAGGATGCCCTCGATCGCCGCGCGCTCGAGCGGGGGGTGGGGGGCACGCTGGTTCAGCACGAGCTCGATGCGGTTGTCAGGCACGTTCATGATGTCGCGGAAAACTGCGAGCGCCCGGCGAGCGTCGGTCATCGCGGCAATCTCTGGCGGGACCACCACGACGAGGCACTCGGCGCGCTCGATCACTGCGAGCGCAGCCTCGGCGAGCGATGTCCCGAGGTCGACGACGATGACGCGCTGCCAGCTCACGACGATGTCAAGGACGCGGCCGGTGAGGTCGCCGGTCATGAGGTCGACCTCTTCGGGCCTCAGCGTGCCGGGCAGAACCCCCATCCCGGAACGGTGGTACACGATGTGCTGGCGCAGCACCTTGTCAAAATCGGCAGGCGCCGCCTTCGCTGCGCTCGCGATCGACCCTGTCGCGATGAGGTCGGCAAACAGCGCGGCGTGACCGAACGGCGCGGAGAGGTCGATCAAGAGCACCTGGCGCGGATAGGTACGCGCCAGCGCGGCGGAGGTGTTGACGGCAAGGGTCGTCAGGCCGCAGCCGCCCTTGGCCGAGAAGAAGGCGACGATCGGAGCCGAGGTCCGCGAGGCAAGCTGGGTCTCCGCCGCCTGGACCGCGGCCAGCTCCTGGGTCCACAGGTGGTCAAGGGCCATCGCCACCGTCTCGACCTCCGGTCCGAGCCCCTGGACGAGGCTGTCCCGATCCAGGGTCAGCAGCACGGCGTTGGCGATTCCGTCGATGCTGGTCACAAACCTGTCGCCGGCTCGGTGGATGGGAAGGATCAAGAGGTCCCCGGGCAGACGGCGCCGCTTGAGCAGTACCTGCCCGGAGGCGTCGCTCAGCGACTGCTCGACGAGACCGGAGGCCAAGAAGACGACGGCATCGCCATGCTCGGTCCCGAGCTTGAGCTGGTCCGAGGCGGGCAGGCCGACGACACGCATCCGTCTGGCCAACGCCCGCAGGACGCCGTCGCTCAGGTCGGCGAAGACCTCCGACATCTCGAGCATTCGCACCCGGAGCTGCAGCGCCGAAGGGGCCTGGGCGTCAGCCGACCCCGCACTCGCGGCGACACGATCAACTCCCTCCTCACGCGGTCCCGGGCCCTCTCGAGCCTCGCGGGAACTCAAATCCGTCGATAATGTACCAACGTCCCCCAAAGTCGACTATCAACTTCGCAACAACGATTCAATTAAAAGGCAAGTGTCGGACCTCGAAACAGAACGTCCCGGAAGGCGGCCGGGCGGCTTGCGTGCCGGTTCCGGGCGCTCGCGTTTGGCCGCTCGGGTCGAACGCGTCTTGACCGCTGCGGTCGGTGGCGACCCTCACGTAAGCCTCAACGTCAAGGCGGCGGAGCTGCTCGGTGAGGCAGGCGCGGTGGCGCCCGCGATAAGCGACGTCCTGGATCGCGCAGGTCCCGGGCTGGCGCCACAGCTGCGACTGTCTCAGACGCTGCGCTCGGCCGGCCTGGTCGACGACCTGTTGAACGCCCTGGCGAATCCCGACCCCAACGTGAGGATTGCCGCCGCCCGCCTGTGCGGGGCCCTGCGGATGACCGACTCGCTCCCCTGGCTGGCCGACATGCTCGCCGACTCCAGGCCGCGGGTCTGGGAGGCCGCCGCCCGCGCGCTCGGACGCCTGGGAGGACGCAGGGCGGTCGAT
>DATARC010000259.1:0-26710 GCA_036264335.1 Candidatus Dormiibacterota bacterium | reverse complement strand
GCGGGGATGCCTTCGCCAACCTCGAGCATGGTGCCCTCTTCGAAGCGCGCGACGATACCGTCGAACTGACCGGCCGAGAAATGCCGGCTGAACACGGCGCTGATCGCACCGCGCTCCAATCGCGACAGCACCTGTTCCTCTTTGCCTTCGTCCAGCGCCTCGATCTCCACGCGGCCCGCGGTCGATGACGCGAGAAACGAAAGGTCGGTGATCCGCGGCACTGCCAGCGACTCTCCCAGGCGCGCCGCGCGGCGCACCGAGTTGCTCGCAAGGTTTTCGAAGTTTGCGATGGACATACGCACCGAGACGCCGGAGGACTGCGAGATGTGTGGGCTGCGGCGCGCCAGGTGCGTGAGCTCGGCCACGATCTCCTTCATGAACGTTGGAAAGATGAGCTCGAAATCTTCCGGGATTGGATTTCTCTCGGCTTCCATGATCTGCATCTCTTCGCCCGTCGTCAGCGGATAGTGGGTGCGGACCTGCGAGCCGAAGCGATCCTTCAACGGAGTGATGATTCGACCGCGCGACGTGTAGTCCTCGGGATTCGCGCTGGCGATGACGAACAGGTCCAGGGGAAGCCGGACGCGGTACCCGCGGATCTGCACATCCTTCTCTTCCATGATGTTCAGAAGTCCGACCTGGATGCGCTCCGCCAGGTCAGGAAGCTCGTTGATGCCGAAGATTCCCCGGTTGGTTCGAGGCAGCAGGCCGTAATGAATGGTGAGCTCGTCGGCCAGGTAGCGCCCTTCGGCCACCTTGATCGGGTCGACCTCGCCGATCAGGTCGGCGATCGAGATGTCAGGGGTGGCCAGCTTTTCGCCGTAACGAAGGTCGCGATCGATCCACGCCACCTCGACCTTGTCCCCGTTCTTGGCGACGAGGTCAAGGCATCGGCGGCAGATCGGCGCGTATGGATGGTCGTTGATCTCGCAACCTGCGATCGCCGGGACCTGCGGGTCGAGGAGCGTGACCAGCGAGCGCATGATGCGGCTCTTGGCTTGTCCACGCTCTCCGAGCATGATCACGTCGTGCCCGGAGATCACGGCGTTGGCGAGCTGAGGCAGCACGGTGTCGTCGTAGCCGACAATGCCTGGAAGGAGCGTCTCGCCCGAACGAAGTCGCACGAGCAAGTTGCGCCTCATCTCCTGCTTCACGGTTTCGCGAACGTGGCCGCTCGCGCGAAGCTCGCCGATGGTGGTGGCTGGGTTGGTGGCCATCTCCTAGCACTATAGGTAATGGAGGTCTGGGAGAGAAAGTTTGCTAGTTGCGGGCCTCCCAATCACCAGAATGCCTCCCGAGCGCAGTTAGACTGACCGGCGCCTTGACTGAATCGATACGCGACCGTTACGAAGCAGCGCACGACGAAGGCCGGCCCTTGATTGGTGGGCATCGTGGCAACCCTGCCCAGCACCCGGAAAACACCCTTCAGTCGTTCCGCTCGGCCATCGCAGCGGGCTGCGACCTGATCGAGTGCGATGTCCACCTCTCGTCGGACAGCCGGCTGATCGTCATCCACGATCACACGCTCGAGCGGACCACCAACGGCAAAGGATTGGTGCGCGACCACACCGCCGCCGAGCTGCGCCGCTTCGACGCCGGTCAGGGCGAGCACCTGCCGCTGCTCCAGGAGGTGATCGAGCTTGCGCTGGGCAAGGTCGGCCTCGTGATCGAGATCAAGCAGATTCCCATCCAGTACCCGGGTCTCGAGGAAAAGCTGGTCGCGATGCTGCGGCAGCTGGGCGCGGTCCAGGAGTGTGCGGTCGTCTCCTTCTACCACCCGTCGCTGAAGGTCCTTCGCGCCATGGAGCCAAAGCTCCAGCTCGGACTGCTCGAAGGCGCGCGGCCGATCGAACCGGCCAGGATGATGCGCGAGGCCGGCGCCGACGTCTATTCGCCGCATTGGGGGGCGATGGATCCGTCCCTGGTGAAAGAGGTTCATGCCGCCGGTGGAGCGGTGGCCGTCTGGCCCGTGGACGACGAGGCGGCTGTCGCGTGGTGCCGGCTTTGCAAACCCGACTCGATCTTCACCAACCGTCCGGTTGAGATCGGGGCCGCGTTCAGGGCAGCAGCAGCAAGCTAGACGCGCGGCGCGTTACACACGCCGGCCGGGTGGCGTTGGGTCAAAACGGGAGTGCTTGCCAATACCATGAACCGGCCGTGCCTGCCGATCGGCCACCATTTGAAGATCTGTACCGCGACTTTCTCGGTCGGATCTATGCGTATGTCCGGGCGCAGGTTGGCACCGCCGCCGACGCCGAGGACATCACAGCGCAGGTGTTCATGAACGCCTACCAGGCATACGATCGATTCGAATCGCGCAATACCAGCCCCGCGGCCTGGCTGTTTCGCATCGCGCGCAACGCGACCACGGACCATTTCCGCGCGCATGGCCGGCGAGAGCGCTTGCGGCGCACCATCGAGCATCAGCCTGTGGCCGAGGCGGACCCGGGCAGCATGGCCGAGGAGCGCCTCCAGTACAAAGCTCTTCTTGGGCACGTCGCCAGGTTGCCCGAGCGCCAGCGAGACTCCATCGCGCTTCGGCACTCGGGGCTCAGCTTCGAGGAGGTTGGCGTCCTCATGAGCTGCACCGAGGACGCTGCGAAGATGCTGTACCACCGCGGCCTGAAAGCGCTGCGCGACTCGGTCCAGAAGGAGGGCGTGTGAGCGACGACGAGGATCTCGAGCTGCAGGCGCTGCAGCGACAGCTCGACGACGCGTTCAAGACGACTCGCCCGCGGCCCAAGTTCGAGGCAGAGCTCTGGTCGCGTATGCAAGCGCGCCGGCCCATGGGGTCGCGCCTCCGCGTGCGCCTCGCCGGCCTGTTCCAGGGCATCGGCTCATCGCCGTCCGCGCGTTCCGCCGCGGTGGCGGTCGCTCTCGTCGTGCTGATTGGAGCAGGCATATACAGGTTGGGCGGAATCCACCTGGGTGCAGGTGGCAGCACCAGCACGGCTGGAGCGCCGGTGTCTAACGACCACACTGGCAGTGCGCCCCAAAGCAGTACCTTCGGCGGACAGTTGCCCCGGCCGCCCGCGATCTCGGCGACCGCAAGTCCTGTTGTCCTTTATGACGGCGCGGCGACATTGGTCTGGGCGGGCAATCTCCAGGTCAGCACCACCGTTTTGCCTGTTTACAGGTACGCCGAGCCGACGAGAGTCGAAGCCGATGCATTTGCGGCCAAGGTCGGCGCAACGCCCTCAGCCGATGTGGCGCAGGGCGGCATCGGTGTGTACGCCGGTCGCAATTTCACCATGGTCATTCTCTCGAGCGTAGCGCAGCCCCCGAGAGAGCCATACCTCAACGTGAGCGACCTGAAGACGGTTCCGCCGACCACTGGCGACAGCGTCGCGATTGCGACGGCTTATCTGTCCGCACATCATCTGCTGCCGGAATGGCCGTATCGGACCGATATCCAGACGCAGGGCGGCGCCACCGTGCGGGTCGACTTCCTTCGCCAGTTCGATGTGCCGGGATTGGGCCGCGCGAGCCTGGTCGACAGCGCGGGCAATCCCTACGGAACCGAGGTGGATTTCGTGCCCGGCACGCCCGGCGACTTTGAAAGGGTGCCCCTGCCGGTGAGCATCGACACCGCCACCTACCCGATCATCTCGGCCAATCAGGCAATCACGGCGATGGGCGCTGCGTCCGCTCCCAGCGGCGGGTCGATCCCCGTCGTGCGCATCACCCAGGCACAGCTGGTGTACACGCTGGTGTGGGGCGGCGACCACAGCTACTACGAGCCGGCCTACCTCTTCTCGGGCACCTTCACCAACAATGGCGTGCCGAGCGTCAAGCGCGTGCTGATCCCCGCGGTGTTGCCGTCGTTCTTGGCGCCGTAAGGACCCTGAACCTCGATCTGACCTTCGTCACCTCCATACTTGTTCGGTCGTGGGGAAGAGACGCGTTCAGACTCGCCAGCAGCTCAGGAAAATCCAGCCCAAGCCGCAGAAGGCCGGATCGGCGCCTGCGGGCGGGGCGACCAGGCGCCAGCGCGAAAGGTTCGTGGAGGCGGGCGGCATGCTGCAGGGCTATGCGCCCGAGTTTGTGCAGCGGCTTGGGTATATATCGATCGGGGTCGCCGCCGGCTGCTTGATCGTCATCGCCGCTCTGCTGATCTTCCTGCCCGGCGTCTACGGTTGGCCTGATGCGGTGGCGGCGTCCCTGGCGTGGATACTGCCGATTGCGCTGCTTGCGAGCTTCGTCGGACCCGGCTTTCGCCTGGCGATGAAGGACAGAAAGGCCGAGCCGAGGCTGGTGCAGGGCCAGCTCAAAGGAGCGGCTTCTGTCAGCACTTCGCGAGGTCTCGGCATGCTGATGATTCAGACTCGTGGCGGCGACGAGCAGTACCTGGTGCCTCCGGCCCGATTGAAGCAGGTGCCCGGCAACCAGGTCAGCGTCGTGCTGACCGTGACGCCGAACCTGCGCCACGTCCGCTCGGTCGGTGTCATGGGCCAGCGGATGGTCGGCCGAATCGAACCGCCTGTGCCGGCGATCATGCGGCGCGTCCAGCTGGTACCGCTCTTGACGCCCGTGGCCCTGGCGGTGGCGGCGATCATCGGCGACGACGCTGTCGCGCTGTCCCCGATCTCGCCGGCTTTGCTTCACGCGGCGCTGGCTGTCGTCGGCGGAGCCATCCTGGGCGGTGCGGTCTACCTCGGGTCGACGTTGCTGCAGCGCCGGATGATGGCCGAGGTCCAGGCCCTGGTCCCTAAGGGCTAGACCGTTTCGTCGACCTTTGCCGGAGAGACCGGCACTGACGCTGACGGCGTCATCCCCGCTGCCGCCTCCGCGTGGCGCGGCTGCCTGTACGCGGTAGGCGGGTCTGACATCGGCGGCACCAGCTTCGCCCGCTGCGGGTAGAGCGCGATCAGGAGCAGGCTGCACGCGAGGCCGAAGATCACGGGGCCGAAGTAAAACCTCGAGCCGATGATGTAGTGCGCGCCCAGCTCGTAGAAGACGGTGACCAAGCCGTACAGGATCCCGGCCCGCACCCAGGCGATGTTGTTGGCCGGGTGGATGGCGGCGGCCATGAGGCCGATGCCCAGGACGGCGGCCGCGGCCGAGGAGTTGCTGCCGATCTCCAGGTCAAGTGGCAGGAGGGCATTGCCGAAGAGCGCCCGCGCCGAACCGGCCACCATCGCAGCCCCCATCAGGACCATGACCACGGTCAGCAACAGCCGTCTCATGGGGCGACTGTATACGCCCGCGCTGCCAACCGCTACCTATTAGCACTCGTGCATCTGGGTCGAGCCTCCCGACGCGGGACCCTTAGACTCGAAGTGATGACAAACGACGTTCACATCACCCCGGAAGGCCTCGAGAGCGTGCGGAAGGAGCTCGACGAGCTGGTAACCGTCCGACGCCCGGCGGTCGTGGCCAAGATCAAGGCCGCCCGCGAGTTCGGCGACCTCTCGGAGAACTTCGAGTACCACGCGGCCAAGAACGACCAGGGCTTCATGGAAGCGCGCATCAAGGAGCTCGAGGCCATCATCAAGAACCACGTCCTGATCCAGACGTCGAAGCCTTCGGGCGTCGTGAGCATGGGCAGCACAGTGCGGTTCAGCGAGGACGGTGGGGACGCCGAAACCTACCGCATCGTCGGCCCGGCGGAAGCCAACCCCAAAGCGGGCACTGTCAGCTACGAATCCGCCATGGGCAAGGCCCTGCTCGGCCACCGCGTCGGTGATGAGGTCGAGGTCAAAACCCCAAACGGTGCCTATAGCGTCCGCATCGTCGCCATTGAGTAGCCGCACCGCGCCCGCCCTGCGCAAGGACAACCCGCTGGCCAACCTGCGCCGGTGGATGGCGGAGCAAAGCCTCGACGCTGCCTATGTGACACGGCCTGTTTCGATCGCCTACCTGACCGGGTTCCATGCCGAGCCGCACGAACGCCTGATGGCCCTGGCGGTTCAGTCCGAGGGCGCGACCCTGGTGGTGCCCGCGCTGGAGCAGGAAAGGGCCGCAACCAATCGCGATCAAGCGGTCGTCCTCGCATGGCGCGACGGCGAGAACCCGTATGCCGCGGTCCGGGAAGCGCTTGGCCGACACGCGCGCCTGGGAGTCGAGAAAGAGCACCTCACGGTGAAGGCCGCTGAAGACCTGGCCGAAGCGGTGGGGGCGCGCGAGCTGGTCGACGTCGCGCCGGAGATCCGCCGCCTGCGCCGAATCAAGAGCCCTGCCGAGCTGGAGAAGATGGCACGCGCGTGTGCCATCACCGACTCGGTGGCGGAAGAGGTGATGCAAACCATGCTGCCCGGACAATCAGAGCTCGAGCTCGCGATGCGCGTCGGCGCCGCGATCAGCGCGCGAGGCGCAGCGCCGTCATTCGAAACCTCGGTTCAATCCGGGGCCAACTCCGCCATCCCGCATCACGATCCAGGAGGTCGCCGGCTCGAGGCGGGCGACCTGGTGCTGTTTGATTTCGGAGCGGCGTTCGAGGGATATCGCGGCGACCTGACCCGGATGGCGGTAGTGGGTGCGCCGACCGCGCGCCAGCGTGAGATCTACGCGCTGGTCTTGAGAGCGCACGACGCTGCGATCGAGGCAGTTCGCCCTGGAGTCACCACCGGGCAGGTGGACGCCGCGGCGCGCGAGGTGATCGAGGCGGGGGGGTTCGGCGCGGCCTTCTTTCACCGCGTGGGGCACGGACTTGGCCTCGAGGTCCACGAAGACCCAAGCCTCGACCCGGCATCGGACACTGCGCTCGAGCCCGGCATGGTGTTCACGATCGAGCCGGGAATCTATCTCCCGGGCTGGGGCGGCATACGAATCGAAGACGACCTTGTGGTCGAGTCCGCCGGCTGCCGGGTGCTGACCAGGGCCGACCGGAGCCTCCGGGCGGTGGGCGCCTCCTGATGCTGGCACCCGGAATGCGGCGCACAGCTCAGCGGACGATGGTCTACAACGCCATCGTGCGACTGGGTGGCCACTGCACGGCCGAGGAGATCGCCGCAGAGCTCCACAAGGCCAAACCAGGATTTCCGCGCAGCACGGTCTACCGCGCGCTCGAAGCTCTGACCGCATCGGGGTCGCTTTACGCAGCGCACCTCGGCGAAGGGCCCACCCACTACGAGCTGGCGTCCGGCGACCATCATCACGCCGTCTGCCAGGTTTGCGGAGGCGTGCTGCACATCCAGGAAGAGCTGGTGAACTCGCTGGAGAGCCACCTCGAAGAGTCACACCGGTTCCGGCCGGTCCGTACCGAGGTCCTTGTGGTGGGGGTTTGCGACGCGTGCTCGCGCAATCCCGGGCGTAAGGCGGCCCGCAGGCACACGCTCGAGCACGTGCATCACGAGGGAGCCGGCCAAGCCTCCTGATACAGTGGTCGCCGAGGCGACCGCTTCCGTCTTTCAAGGGGGGAACCGTTGGAGCCAAAGATCATCGGCACGGTGCTGCCGGCGCTCGAGCTGAGCATGCAGCCAGGCGACCAGGTCTTTGCCGAGTCCGGTCAGCTGGCCTGGATGTCGTTGGCGATCCAGATGAAGACCTCGACGTCTGCCGGCGGCCAGCAGGGCGGCTTCATGAGCGCGCTGGGGAGAGCTGTCGCGGGTGGCACGCTGTTCATGACCGAATACACCGCGGCGGGCGGCCCCGGACTGCTTTCTTTTGCGGCCAAGCTGCCAGGGCAGATCCTGGCGATGGACGTTGCGCCGGGCGCCGGCTACCTGGTCCACCGCCACGGATTCATGTGCGCAACGCCGGGCGTGCAGTTCTCGATGGGCTTTCAGCAGAGGCTCGGCACCGGGCTGCTCGGTGGCACCGGCTTTCGCATGCAGCGCTTGACCGGCCAGGGCAAAGCCTGGGTCGAGCTCAGCGGCGAGGTCGTGCCGTACGACCTCCAGCCCGGCAACACCTTGCGAGTGCACCCCGGCCACGTGGGGATGTACCAGGAAACGGTGCAGTTCAGCATCACCACGGTGCCGGGCATCAAGAACGCTTTCTTCGGCGGTGACGGTATCTTCCTGGCGTCGCTCACCGGTCCGGGCCGAGTGTGGCTGCAGTCAATGACGATGCAGCACCTTGCGCATGCCATCCAGGAGTACCTGCCTCGCCGCCGAGAAGCCGGCGCGGCTGGAATCGCCCTCGACATATTGAGTGGAGGCTAGAAATTTGGAAACCAAGATCATCGGAACCGTGATGCCTGTGCTCGAGCTGAACATGTCGCCGGGCGACAAGGTTTTCGCGGAGTCGGGCCAGCTGTCGTGGATGTCGATGGCGATCCAGATGATGACCTCGACGTCGGCGGGAGGTCAGGCGGGCGGCCTCTTCAGCGCGATCGGGCGAATGGCTGCCGGCGGCACGCTCTTCATGACGGAGTACACCGCGGGCGGCGGCCCCGGCTTGCTGGCTTTTGCCGCCAAGCTTCCCGGCCAGATCCTGCCGATGGAGATCGCTCCCGGCCATGGCTATCTCGTGCACCGTCATGGCTTCATGTGCGCGACACCGGGCGTGCAGTTCTCAATCGGTTTCCAGCAGCGACTCGGCGCCGGCGTTTTCGGCGGCACCGGCTTTCGCATGCAGCGGCTGCAGGGGCAGGGCCAGGCCTGGGTGGAGCTGCATGGCGAGGTTGTGACGTACGACCTCCAGCCGGGCAACACGCTGCGCGTGCACCCGGGCCATGTGGGGATGTATCAGGAATCGGTGCAGTTCAACATCACCACGGTACCCGGCATCAAGAACGCATTCTTCGGTGGGGACGGCATCTTCCTTGCCGCCCTCACGGGTCCAGGAAGGGTATGGCTGCAGTCGATGACGATGCAGCATCTGGCGCATGCGATCCAGGAGTACTTGCCGAAAGCAGGGTGATGGGTGGATGGCGTCGGCGTTTTGTTCAGGAGGGCTGAGTGATGGCGAAATATCTGGTCGAGGCGTCGTATTCGCAGGCGGGGCTGAAGGCTGTCATCAAGGATGGCGGCACTGGCCGTCGCGGAGTGGTCGAAGCCGCGGTCAAGGCCCTTGGGGGCCATCTCGATATGTTCTATTACGCGTTTGGCACCAGCGACATTTACGCGGTGGTCGATGCGCCGGACAACGTCACGGCCGCGGCCTTTGCGCTGGCAGTCGGAGGCAGCGGAGTCGCGGCGCATCTGAAGACGATCGTGCTGCTCACGCCTGAAGAGGTTGACACGGCGGCGAAGAAGTCTGCGGGCTCTGGCTACCGGGCGGCCGGCGCGTAGCCTGGGACTTGAGTCTGACGTCGAGGCGAGCACGGAGGGCATGTGGCTGATCGCTGGCTGACGTTTGACTGCTTCGGGACGCTGATCGATTGGCGACACGGGATCAGGACCACGGGCGAGCTGCTCTTTCCAGGGCGCGGAGCCGATTTCCTGGATTCGTACAACCAGGTGGAAGCCGAGGTCGAGAGCGAGGGATCGTTCCGGCGCTACCGGGCGGTCTTGACGGAGGCGGTCAAGCGCGTCGCCCAACGGCTGGAGCTGGACCTGAAACCCGACGACGCGACAGCGCTCGTGTCGACGATCCCTTACTGGCCCGCCTTCGCGGACGTGGGTCCGGCGCTGGCAGAGCTTCGGCGCGAAGGCTGGCGGTTCGCCCTCCTCACCAACTGCGACCGCGACATCATCGCGCTCACGCAGCGCCGCCTGCCCGCTTCTTTTGATGCCGTGGTGACGGCTGAGGACGTCGCTGCGTACAAGCCGAGCCCTGCGCATTTCCTACTGTTCAAGTCCACATTCGGCGCGTCCGCCGACGCATGGATCCACGTGGCGCAGAGCTACTTCCACGACATCAAGACCGCCAACGACCTGGGCATCCGCCGGATCTGGGTGAACCGTCAGGGTGAGCCAGACGACCCGAGCATCGCCGACGCTGTCGTCAAGGGGCTGGTCGAGCTGCCTGACGCCGTGAAGAACCTCTACTCGAAGTCGGCGAGGTCGATGGAAGCTCGGTAGACGCGGCGCGCCGGACCTGACTGGATCAGGTTCCCTGCCATCTCGCGGCGAACTTCCAGGTCGCCGCCCGGCATCTGGATCGTGACCCGCTCATCCACCAGTCCGGCGCGCATGCAGGCCGCCGCCACTGCGCTCGCGCTGGTGCCCGACGCGAGAGTGTAGCCGGCGCCTCTCTCCCAGATCTCCACCCGCACTCGCGCGCGATCGATCACCTCGAAAAGCTGCACGTTCGTGCGCTCCGGAAAGGCTGCGTGGTGTTCCAGGTAGGGCCCGAGCTCGACGCATCGCTCCTTGGTGACCGCCTCGTTGAAAACCACGCAGTGTGGGTTGCCGACTGAGACGAGCATCGCCTCAACCCGTCCGACTGGCGTCTCCAGGTTGACGCGGTCCGGCTCTCCGTCGAACCGCGCGGGCAGGTCTGCCGCGCGGAACGAGGGCCGCCCGATGTCCAACTCGCTGACGATCTCGGCGCCGTTCCTCGAAAGGATCCGGACCTGGTTGGCCCGGTCGGAGGTGGCCAGCTCGAAGTGGTCGCCGGCGCCATGCTCGAGCACGGCGTGGGCAGCTGTGATGCGGAGGCCGTTGCCGCTCTTCTGAGCCTCTGAGCCGTCCGGGTTGAAGATCCTGACGCTCATCTTCTTCGGGTCGAAAGCGAGCATCCCGTCCGAGCCTAGGCCGCGATTCCTATCGCACAGAACGGGCAGCAGCGGCACGATCCGGTCGAGGTCGCCGGGCAGGTCGAAAACGAGGTAATCGTTGCCCAGGGCCTGGTACTTAATGAGATCAATTCGCATTAGCCGTTCAATCATCGGGGAATCGCCGTCGCCGCTCACCGGTTGTCATAAGATGTCGTGTCTATGCGGGACCTCGTGTGGCCTGCCCAGCGCCTGGTGCAAATCCCAGCCTGCTTCTGTAGCTAGGCCCGGCCGTCGGCTCGCGCCTCGGAAGGCGCGCCCCCTCGACCGTTTCGTTCGAAATCGACATTCAATCGGTCATCTGTATTTCTGGGAGGTTTGGAATTGAGCTCATCGACTACAACGAAGGCATTGGTATCCACCGAGTGGATTGCCGAGCACGCGAAGGACAAGGGTCTTCGCGTGGTCGAGGTCGATGTCGACCCGTCCGTTTACGAGAAGGGCCACATCGAGGGCGCCGTCGGCTGGAACTGGCGCAAGGATCTGCAGGACCAGATCAACCGCGACGTCGCCAGCAAGGAGGCGCTCGCGAACCTGCTGGGCAAGAGCGGCATCACGCCCGACACGACGATCGTTCTGTACGGCGACAACAACAACTGGTTCGCCGCGTACGCCTACTGGGCCCTGAAGTACTACGGGCACGACAAGGTCCAGCTGGTCGACGGCGGTCGCGTCAAGTGGGAGAAGGAAGGTCGCGAATACAGCACAGAGTCCCCCAACTATCCCGCGACCGACTACAAGTTCCACAGCTCCCCGAAAGAGGACATTCGCGCCTACCGCGACCACGTCCAGTCGAAGCTCGGCAAGGCCGGCCTCGTCGACGTTCGCTCGCCCAAGGAGTATTCGGGGGAGCTGCTCGCGCCGGAGAACCTGCCGCAGGAGGGCGCCCAGCGGGGCGGTCACATTCCGACCGCGGTGAGCATCCCGTGGGGCACCGCTGTCAACACGGACGACGGCACCTTCAAGAGCATCGATGACTTGAAGGAGATCTACGGCGGCAAGGGCATCACAGCCAACAAAGAGGTGATCGCCTACTGCCGCATCGGCGAGCGCTCGGCGCACACATGGTTCGTCCTGAAAGAGCTTCTCGGTTACCCCGACGTCCGCAACTACGACGGGTCGTGGACTGAGTGGGGGAGCTCGATCAAGGCCCCGATCGAGAAGTAAGGATGGCAACCTCGCCCCGCGGCGTCGTCGACCATTCGGCGCTCAAGGTCAACCAAACCGGGATCGTCGCGACGGTGCTCGTCGCCTTCATCGGCAGCGCCTTCTTCCGGCCTGCGCTGGTGCTGATCCCGCTGCTCAGCGTCATGCTGCTGCTCGGCACGTTTGTGCCGCAGCTCGCTCTCTTCAAGCAGATTTACTTCAAGGTCTTGAAGCCGCGCGGCATCGTCAAGCCGCGACTCATTCAGGACCGCCCTGAGCCGCACAACTTTGCCCAGGGGATGGGCGGGGTCGTCCTGGCCATCGCATCGCTTTTCCTGGTGCCGCTCCCCGTGGCGGGATTGGCCCTTTCCCTTCTCGTCGCTGTTCTGGCTTTCGTAAACCTGGCATTCGGCTACTGCCTCGGCTGCCAGATCTACTACCAGCTCGGTCGCGCCGGGCTGATCAAGGCAACGCGATAGTGAGCACTCAACTCTGGGCTCTGGCGGCGGCGGGCGTCGTGGTGCTCGCTGCCGCCGGCCTGGAGCTGTGGCGGTCGAGGCGCGCGCGCGCCCTGTCGTTGGGTTTGGGCGCTACCACCACCGCCGTCGATGCGGAGCCGTACATCCTGTACTTCACAGGCGAAGGCTGCACGGTGTGCCGCACCCATCAGGAGCCGGCCCTCGCCAAGCTCGAAGGTGTGCGAATCGAGAAGGTCGACGCGATTGCCGAGCGCGAGCTGGCCGATCGGTTTCACGTCTACACGCTCCCCACGACGGTGGTCATGTCTGGTGACGGCAAGTCGGTGCAGGTCAACTACGGCTATGCGCCGGCGAACAAGCTGGAGCGCCAGCTGTCCGAGGCGCGCGGCGGCGAACTGAGGACCGCAGTCTCCGCCTAACGAACCCGGGCTATCCTGACCTCGATGCGTCGTCGTTCTGCACTCATCGTTCTGCTCCTGCTCATGGCCGCCGCATGCGCGCAGCAGCCGCAGTCGAGCCAGGGCCAGCCCCTTGTCCTCGGGGCCGTATATCCGCTGAGCGGCCCCCAAGCCGAAGGGGGCAAAGAGGAGCTCGCCGGTGTCAAGGCCGCCCTGCAACTTGCCGAGTCGACCGGCGCGCTGAAGGCTCAGGTTCGGTTGCAGGTTGTCGACGCGACCACTCCGCAAGCCGCGAGCAATGCGGTGGATGAGCTCGTGCGCGACTATCACGTGCCGGCGATCCTGGGCACTTACGGCAGCACGCTGTCGGCGGCGGCGTCCGCTCGTGCAGAGGCTTTGAAGACTGTGTACTGGGAAACGGGCGCCGTGGCCGACCCCATCACTGCTCAGCGACAGTACGTGTTCAGAACCGTCGCGACAGGGAGCTCGCTGGGCCGCATGGCTGTCACGTTCACGCATGACGTCCTGGTCCCACGAATGAAGCCGGCCACGCCACGGGTGGTGATCGTGCGCGTGAACGACATCTATGGTCGATCGGTCGGTGGTGGCGAGGAGACGCTCGCGCATACCCTCGGCATGAATGTCGTGGATGTCATCGAGTACGACGCACACGTATACGACGCTGACATCATCGCCGCGCGCATCGCGGCCGATCGCGCCGACGTTCTGTGGGATGTCAGCTACCTCGATGATGGCGTCGCCATCTGGCAGGCGCTTCTCCGCCATGGGGTGAGGCTCGAGGCAGCCATCGGCACCAGCTCTGCGTTCTGCATGCTCGCCTTCAGCCAGCGCCTTGGTGCAGGCTCGGTCGGCGTCTACGCCGCGGACAAGCCCGATGCGGACATCAGCCCGGACGCGCTGTCACCGGCGGGAAAAGCTCTGCTCGCGCAGGCGCGATCGACTTACTCGGCGGCCAATGGCGGCGCCAGCATGACGATCCCGGCCGTGGCCGGCTTTGTCGGCGGCTGGACCTTGTTCGCTGACGTGCTCAACCAGCTGTCAGCCTCGGTCACTCCCGACTCGATTCGCTCTACAGCGCTGAGCGTCGACGTGCCCGTCGGCGACAGCATCAACGGCGGAGGCGTGAAGTTCGGCGCCGCCGGCGCCCTGGACGAGGGTCAGAACACGAGGTCGGCGGCGGTCGTCGGCCAGTGGCAGGCGGTCGGCGACATGAAGATCGTCTACCCCGCTGCGTATGCCACCGGGACCCCGATGGGGATGGCGCCGCCGCCCTAGAGCGCTATCGGTTGCGTCTCTCTGCCAGCGCGCGTCTTTCTACCAGGCGTCGATCTCCGGGAGCCAGGGTCTCGCGTCGAGGGCTGTCTTCAAGCCGCCTCTCTCCAGACCGTCGCTCGATGTCGGCTCGAATGATGTTCGCCCGGTGCTCAGCTCGCTGAGGTGCAGTGAGCTCGAGGCCGGCCAGGAACTCCTGGATTGCCAGGTTCACAAGCTTGGGATGGGTGAGGTTGCAAGCGTGGCCGCCGCCTTCGACCGCGACGAATTGCTGGCAGTTTGCAAGGTCGGAGCACAGCCGGTGGGCTTCTTCGATGTCGATCGCGGCGTCGGCCGTTCCGTGGACCACGAGGCTCGGTGCTTTGATCTCGCCGAGCCGGCTGCGGATGTCGTCACGGCTCACCAGCGTTTGGAAAGCCTGGCGCAGCAGCGACCGGGGCTTCTGGCGCCATTTCGCAATCCACTTGTCGCTCCCACGCCATTCGTTGCCGATAACGATCGCCGCGATGGTGCGCGCCAGCTGGTCGTTCAGGCCCTCGGCCTCCCAGACGTCGAGCATGACCTCGTAGATCGCGACTTTCTCGGGATCCTCGACGCCGGCCTGCGTGCCGATGAGGACGAGCGCGGAAACCCGCTCGGGATACTTGAGCGCGAAGCGAAGGGCGACGAAGCCGCCCTGGCTCATGCCGCCAATCACGGCACGCTCGACACCGAGATGGTCGAGCAGCCCTTTCAGATCGTCGGCGAGGTCCCAGTAGCTGAACGGGTCGGCGGTGTTCTCCGTGTCGCCATGGCAGCGCGCGTCCCAGGTGATGAATCGCGTGCCTTGTTCAATGGCTTCGATCTGCGGCGCGAACATGTCGCGGTCCATGAGGAGGCCATGTGCGAGCACGACCGGTTCGTGGTCGCCGCCAGTGTCCTCGTAGTTGATCCACTGCCCATTGACTGAGTAAAGAGGCACGGCCTAGCTCCCCCCTTCCAACGCGAGTTGCACGAGCGTGATGTCCATCCACCTGTCGAACTTGTGCGCGGCGTCCCGGATGGTGCCAACCACCTCGAAACCAAGCTTCGAGTGCAGCTCCAGGCCGGCGCGGTTGTCCCTCGCGATGCTGGCCACGATCGTGCGATAGCCGAGGCCTCGGGCTTCGGTGATGAGCTCTGCCAGCAGCGCTCGTCCGATGCCGCGGCCCTGGTGCACAGGATCGACGTAAACCAGGTCCTCGACGATGTCGAAACCGCGCTGATTCCAGGGAAACAGACGGGCCCACCCGATGACTCCGCTCTCGTCGGTGGACACGATCAGCTTGGATTTGCCGTGCGCTTCCCACCAGGCTGCGGCCTCCTCCGCACCGAGCGGTTCGGAATCGATGGTGGCGAACGTCTGGTTCACCGCCCAGTTGTAGATGCCGACGATCGCCTTCAGGTCCTCCCGGGTCGCCGGCCGGATGCTGAAGGTGGTCTTAGCCCCCCTTGCCAAGAACCAATTGGAGCACGAAAGCGTGCCTCCTGTCCGGCGGCGTTCGGGAGGGTCTGATACGTTCGCCTCAATGAATCTGTCTTACCGGCGCCAAACCTCGTGAAGACCGTGCGGCGGCCCACTATGAAGACCTCGCTGCCCGGACCCAAGGCAGCCGAGCTGATCGCCCGAGACGCCAGGGCGATGTCGCCCAGCTTCACGCGTGCCTACCCGTTCGTGATGGAGCGAGGGGACGGCTGCTGGGCCACTGACGTCGACGGCAATACGTTCCTCGACTTCACCGCCGGCATCGCTGTCAACACGACAGGTTTCTCGCATCCCAGGGTCGTTGCCGCGATCGAGGAGCAGGCGAAGCGCTTTCTGCACATGTCAGGCACCGACTTCTACTACCGCTCCGAGATCGAGCTGGCTGAGCGCCTGGAGGAAAAGATCCTGCCGGGCACGCCCGCCAAGGTCTTTTTCACCAACTCGGGGGCCGAGGCGATCGAAGGGGCGATGAAGCTGGCCCGGTACGCCACCGGGCGGCCTAGCTATGTGGCGTTCATCGGGGGGTTTCACGGCCGCACCTTCGGCGCGCTCTCCCTGACGGCGTCCAAGGCGAGCCAGAGGCGCCGCTTCGCCCCGCTTCTTTCATCGGTGTTCCACGCCCCGTATCCCTCCGCGTCGCGAGGCGTGACCACTGACGATTCGCTGGCACGGCTCGAGGAGCTCTTCAGCACCGTGGCGCCCCCCGAGAGCGTGGCCGCTGTCTTCGTCGAGCCGATCCAGGGTGAGGGCGGCTACCTCGTGCCCCCCGACGATTTCCTTCCGCGGCTTCGAGAGCTCACCCACAAGCACGGGATCCTCCTGGTGGCGGACGAGGTCCAGTCGGGCATGGGCCGGACGGGTCACCTGCTGGCCGTCGAGCACTGGGACGTGGAGCCCGACATTGTCTGCCTGGCCAAGGGAATCGCCTCAGGGCTGCCGCTCGGCGCGTTCATCGCCCGAGCCGAGCAGATGAGCTGGCCGCCTGGCTCGCACGGCAGCACATTTGGCGGCAACCCCCTCGCTTGCTCGGCAGGCCTGGTCACCCTCGACCTGCTCGAAGAGGGACTCATGGCCAATGCCTCTAAGGTGGGCGCGCAGCTGCAGGACGGCCTGCGCGAGATCGCACAGACGCATGAGGAGGTCACCGACGTCCGGGGCCTCGGGCTGATGGTCGCGTTGGAATTGAAGACCGCGGAGCTTGCCAATCGGCTCGTTCAGAAAGCCTTCGAGCGCGGTTTGCTGCTGCTCACCGCCGGGGCGCGCGCCGTGCGCATCTGCCCGCCGCTCATCCTCGACCACGAGGAAGCCGCGACCGGCCTGGAGATCATCGCCTCGGCCCTCGACTAGGCGAACCTGGCCGGCAGCTTGGCGATCGTCGCCGAAGCGATGAGGTCTGCCACCACCTCGGCGGCCGCCTCCGCGGACCTGTCGTCGGCCGCGAGCCTTGACCATGCCCTGGCGCGCTGATCGTCGACCACGGTCGTCAACGCTTCGACCTCGGACTGAAGCACCTGACGCGATGAATCCACTGCCAGGTTGGTGATATCCGCCAGCCAGCCCGAGATCTGTGTGACGGAGGCATCGGTCAGCTGGGTCAGCGCCCTCTGCTTCGATGACGCCGTGGCCGCCGACGCGTAGGCGATCACGGCCGTGTTGCCCGCCGCCAACGCATGGGCGAAACTGAGCGCGGAGCCGGCGCCCAACGCATCGGTGAACAGCGCATCGAGAGCGTTCGTGTTCTCGACCAGTGAAGCTGCCACTGCGGCCTGCTCGGCCGGGCGGCGTCCGATGACGGCGCTGGTCAGCATGGTCGTCAGGTACGAACGCTCCTGGAACCCGATGTTCAAGGTCGCGCGGAGATCCGCCGCGGGGCCTGACGCGCTGCCCGGAAACTTGTCTGGAAATCTGGCCGCGATCATGGGCGCGATGGCGTCTCCGACCTGCACGGCGTCTGCATGCGCCGTTCGAATATCCGTGTAGAGGCGTTGATAGTTCTGGGATTGCCGGTCGTCCAGCACCGCCTTCATCTCGAGCACGTGCCTGCTTACGAGGGGGGTGACGACATCAGAGGGAACCTGGGTCACATCGCTCAACAGCTTGGAGAACTGGCGAGTGAAGGTGCCTGAGAGTGCTGATTGGGCGGCGTCGGCTTTGGCCGTGTTGTGCGTGACCAGGCCGATCGTGTAGCTCACGAGGTCATCGTTCTGAGCGTTCCAGGCCGACTCGAACTGACCGGCCACGATGTCACCCAGGGCGGACCGCACCAGGTCGGTGAGGTCTCCGCTGTTGGTGGTGAGAAGGCGCAGGTAGCTCGTGTACTCGGCCCGTCGGGTTGGAGCGGAGGACTGCTTGGCGACGATGAACACGTGCTCGCCCAGAAGCAGGTCGAGCCGGATGCGGAAGTCTGCTGCTTTCGACTCTGCGGGAGTCGGCGCCACCCCGCTGGGGGTTGGGGCGGCGGAGGGCGACGCCTGCGATTGAGGCGAACCCGAACAGCTGACCAGGAGCATCGCGCCAAGCGCCGCCAAGGTCTTCAAAGCACCGCCATCCTAAGCGGCTACGATCAGGCGACCTTGCCCGAGTGGTTGCTGGTAGACGGATCGAGCCTGATCTTCAGAGCCTTCTATGGAGTGCCGCAGACGACCCGGGCCCCGGACGGCAAGCTGACCAATGCCATCCGCGGAACTCTGGAGACCCTCGTGCGCCTCATCACCGAGCGACGGCCGAAACGATTGGCGCTGACCACCGACGAGGACTGGCGTCCCGACTGGCGGGTCGAGCTGCTTCCCAGCTACAAGCAGCACAGGACCGCGGAGCCGGTGCCGCCGCTGCTGATTCCGCAGATGCCGGTGATCATGGAGTGCCTGGAGGCGGTCGGCATCGATGCCCTTGGCCTGGCGGACTATGAGGCGGAGGACATCATCGCCTCGCTGGTTGGCAAGGTGAAGACCCCAATCGAGATCTACAGCGGGGACCGAGACCTTTTCACCCTGATTCGCGATCGCGATGTCATCGTCCTGTACCCGGAGAAGGCGGGCCTGGCCGAGGTCGATGAGACGGAGGTCACCCGCCGGTACTCGATCCCGGGGCGCGGCTATGCCGAGTTCGCGATCCTGCGGGGCGATCCGTCGGACGGGCTGCCCGGCGTCGCCGGGGTCGGCGCCAAGAAGGCGGCTGACCTGGTGCGGAGGTATGGCTCCGTGGACGCGATGCTCGAGGCGGGGATCTTCCGCGAAGCCGACGCGGAGTACCTGAGGAAGGCGAGCCGGCTGGTGCCCCCGGTCACCGACCTGAAGATCAAGGTGCCGGCCGGGCGGCGCGATCGCTATCCCGACAGCCCGGAGCAAGTGAAGGCTCTGGGCGAGCGCTACGGAATCACGAGCTCGTTCGAGAGACTGGTCAAAGCCCTGGCGTCGATGTAGGCAGACGTGGACCCTGGGCTATGCGCGACCTGCAAGCACTCCCGAACTGTGAACGCTGCGCGCAGCACCTTCTGGATGTGCGAGCGCTCGAAGGCGGACCCCTCGTTTCCCCGATACCCGCGCCTGCCTGTACTCCAGTGTCGCGGCTACGAACCGCTCGACGTCAGGGAGCCTGAACCGCCTCCATCTCCATCCTGACCACGGCCCTCCATCGGATCGCATGTATTACACCGATCGCCGCATCATGGTTCCACGGGAGTTGCAACCAACCGGCTCCTCTGGGTGTTTGGGAGAGTGATGGAAGGCGTCGAGCGGATGTTTGAGCGCATGGTTCGGGAGCACCAACACCGCATCTACGCGGTCGGATTTGCGCTCACGGGCAACCGGCACGATGCCGAAGAGGTGGCGCAGGACACGTTCCTACGCGCGTACCGGGCGCTGGCGACCTATTCGCCCGACAGGATCCGTGACCTCAAGCAGAGGCCATGGCTGCATCGCATTGCGGTCAACGTCGTGAGGAATCGTGCTCGGGGCGCCAAACCGCGGACGGCCGAGTTGAACGGAAGCGAGCCCGATGCCGGGCTTGGGCCGGAATTGCGATCGATACAGAGGGCGGAGATGGACGACCTGGCCTGCCGGCTCGCGAGCCTGCCGCCGCGCTATCGCGAGGCTGTCGTCCTGCGGCACGTGCACGAGATGTCATACGAAGAGGTGGCCGAGGCGTTGGAACAGCCCGTTGGAACTGTCAAGTCCAACGTGCACCGCGGCCTGAAACTACTTAGAGGAGAAGACCATGACCGCGTTGGTGACTGAACTGAAGCGATTGGGCGCGACGAAGGCGCCCGATGGATTTGCCGAGCGCGTCCTGATCGAGGTCGGGATGGCGGATTCCTACGCCGTTTTCGAAACCGTGCTGGGCCAGGTGTACGTCGCCTGGAATCGCCGGGGCGTGTCGGCCGCGGCGCGATGTGCTTCAGCCCAAGAGTTCGAGGCGTACTTCGAGCGAGAGGTCGGGCGGCTGTTGACCCCGGCGCCTGCGCCAGCCGGTCTTGCCGCCAAGATCGCTGACGAGCTGAGCGGCAAGCGCACGATGCGGTTCGACCTGCGTGGTCTCACTCCGTTCGAGCAGGCGGTGCTTCGCAAGACATACGAGATTCCTCGGGGTGAGGTCCGACCATACGGCTGGGTGGCGCGCGAGATCCGCAAGCCCGCGGCGGTCCGGGCGGTCGGCACGGCGCTTGCCCACAACCCGATTCCTTATTTCATCCCGTGCCACCGCGTCGTGCGGACCGATGGCGAGATCGGAAACTACGGAGGCGGAGGGCCTGAGGCTAAGAAGGCGATCCTGAACATGGAGGGCGTTGGCGTGAGCCGGCTCCAGGAGCTGGCGCGGGGTGGCGTTCGGTACCAGGGCGTCAAGACGACCAAGATCTTCTGCTATCCGACGTGCCATACAGGCAAGCGGGCGTTGGAGAAGAACATCGTGTGGCTGCACGACGAGAAGAGCGCTCGCGCGGCGGGGTTCCGGCCGTGCAAGGTGTGCCGGCCGGCGGCAGCCTAGTTCCTCTCCCTAGCCCAGCGAGTAGATCCCGGGTAGCTCTCTGTACAGGCCGGCGTAGTCCAGGCCGTAGCCGATGACGAAGCGATCGGGGATGACGAAGCCCTTGAAGTCGATCTTCACCTTCACCGCGCGGCGCGCGGGCCGGTCCAGGAGGGCGGCCAGGCGTAGCGAATCGGGCTTCATCCTGCGCACTCGGCGCGTGATCGCGTCCGCCGTGTGACCTGAGTCGACGATGTCCTCGACGAGCAGCACATGGCGGTCGACCAGGGGTCCATCGATCATGTGCGCAAGGCGTAGCTCGCCTCGGGTGCTGCCTCCGTAGCTCGCGGCGCGGACGAACTCGAGCTCGGCCGGAATGCTGAGGCTTCGGAGGAGGTCGGCGGCAAAGACCGTCGCGCCCTTGAGGATCACCACCAGAACCAGCGGCGTTTCGATGTCGGCGTAGACCCTGGAGATCTCGCGGCCCATCGAGTGGACTCTGCGTGCGATCTGCGCCGAGGTGATCATGGCCTTGCCGCTGCTTTCCACTCGAGCCGGTGCGGTCTGGGTCAGGACCTCAGGCATGCGCGTACAGATTACCGGTCCAGGGGAGCGACGGTGGCCCCCAATGGTGATGCACGGCGGTGCTTGCGGTGGCCTCGGCTGAGTGCCCCGTCAAAGTTGATGGCGCGATCCTCGTGATAGCGCCGGGGCGCTGACCCACCATGCGGCTTGTGGCCGAATACAACTCGACGAGCGCCGGTCAGGTCGAGCCACCGTTCGAGCCGCATCACCTGCGTCTCAAAAACATTTGGCCCGCTGAGCAGCTCCCACAGTTCCGGCTCACCTGCATCAGCGAGAAGACCGCGAACCCGGGCGTTTATTCCCTCCACCGGCTGCGGATCGCCGGCCTCGATGAGCGCTGAATATGCATCGCTGCCGCAGTGCTGAACCAAAGTTCCATCTGCCAGCCTCAATACCGCCGGCCGCGCCCGCATCCATTGCTGGAGCGGCGCGTCGCTCGCAAGCTCATCGAGGTCGTGGCGCTGTCCGCCGAGCCCCATCCACCAGCCGATTCGTACCGGGTCGCGGAGCGCCCACAGCATCGCGACCTCGTGGTTGCCCAGGATCACAGTGCTGTTCGCGCGATCGCGGGCGTATCGCAGCGCGCCCACGCCGAACATGCCGTAGTCGACGAGGTCGCCGAGAAAGATCGTGTGCCATCCGGTGGCGGGATAGGGCTTCAGTGCCTGGAAGAGCCGCTCGAGGTCGCCGTGCACGTCGCCCACGACCAGAACCGGCAGATCAGCCACGAAGGGGATGCTAGTGGGAAAACATCATGCGACCCCGGGCGTGGGTGGCCAGGGGGATTGGGTGGGGTAAAATTTGCGCCCGGCCGTAGGCGCGTAGCTCAGCCTGGTTAGAGCATCGGTCTCCAAAACCGAGGGCCGAGGGTTCGAATCCTTCCGCGCCTGCCATTTCGCCTTCTTCCAGCAGCCGCTGCAGTATCTTGACCGTCATCGACGCGAAGTGGATGGCGGTCGCGCGCGGGGATGAGCCTGCCGATCTCGTGCTTGCGGGCGGGCGGGTCTTTTCAGTTTTCACCAAGGAGTGGCTCGAAGTCGACGTCGCCATCCAGGACGGCCATGTCGTCGGCCTGGGTCGCTACGAGGGCCGCGAGCGGCTGGGTGTCGAAGGCGCCTACCTGGTCCCCGGCTTCATCGACGCCCACATGCACATCGAGTCCTCGAAGCTGACGGTCGACGAGTTCGCCAGGGCCGTCCTGCCGCACGGCACCACGGCTGTGATCGCCGACCCGCACGAGATCGCCAACGTCCTTGGCTCCGATGGCATCCACTGGCTGCTTGACTCCTGCGCCGACCTGCCCCTCGACGTCTACGTCATGGCCTCATCCTGCGTGCCCGCGTCGCGCTTCGAGTCGCCGCGACGGCCCTTCACCACCGGAGACATCGAGAGCCTGCTGCGCCGGCATCGCACCATCGGGGTGGCTGAGATGATGAACTTCCCCGGCGTCATCGCCGGCGACGAGGCGGAGATGGCGAAGTTGAGCACCGGCCTCACCGACCACGTCGACGGCCACGCACCAGGGGTGCGCGGACCCGCGCTCAACGCCTACATCGCCGCCGGCATTCGGTCCGATCACGAAGCGACCACCTACGCGGAAGCCCTGGAAAAGCGCCGCCTGGGAATGTGGGTGATGCTTCGCGAGGCCTCGATCGCCCGCAACCTGCGCGACCTGCTGCCCCTGGTGAAGCAGTACGGCAGCGATTGGTGCATGTTCTGCACCGACGACCGCGAGCCGGGCTTCATCGTCGAGGAGGGCCACATCAACCAGATGGTGCGTGTGGCGGTCGCCGACGGCATCACACCCGAGGACGCGATCGTCATGGCGACTATCAACCCCGCGACCTATCACCGGCTGTGGCACCTCGGCGCCATCGCCCCCGGCTATCAGGCCGACATTCTCGTGCTCGACGACCTCAAGACCTTCAAACCACGGCACGTGCTGAAGCGCGGCGCGGCGCCACGGTTCACCAAGCTCGAGGTGCCAGAGTGGGTCCGGCAGACCATGCACCTCGCGCCCGTCGACGCGGCGTCGTTTCGCGTGCCCGCGGGCCCCAAGCGCATTCGTGTGATCCGGGTCATTCCATCTCAGCTGTTGACGGGCACCGAGGTGGTCCAGCCATCAGTTCGAGGGAATGCGATCGTTGCCGATCCCGGCCGCGATCTGGCCAAGATCGCGGTGCTCGAGCGCCACCACGCCACCGGCCGGATCGGCCTCGGCTTCGCCACCAATATCGGCTTGAAGCGTGGCGCCTACGCATCGACTGTGGCGCACGATGCGCACAACGTTGTTGTCATCGGCGTTGACGATGCCGACATGGCAGCGTGTGCCTGCCGCCTGGCTGAGATCGGCGGCGGGATCGTCGTCGCGGATGGCGGCCGGGTGGTCGAGGAGCTCGCGCTTCCGGTCGCGGGGCTGATGAGCGACGAGCCGCTGGCTGTCGTCTACGAGCGCCTGACGTCGATGGAGCGCAGGCTGGCGACCCAGGGGGTCACGATGACCGCGCCCTTCATGACGCTGAGCTTTCTCGCCTTGTCGGTGATACCCGAGCTCAAGATCACGGACCAAGGCCTTGTCGACGTCGCACGCTTCGAGCTGGTGCCTCTAGGAGTTGAGTGACACGCTTGCGTCATTCAACCGCCTGTCTCGCGGCGAGGCGGAGCGGCGGCTGCTGGCATGCTGTGGATCGCGTGCGTGGGCGTCCGGGGTGGCTGCGCGCCGGCCGTACGCCAGCGTTGCCGCGGTGGTACAGGCGGCGGACGATGTCTGGGCCAAGCTCTCGCACTCGGACTGGTTGGAGGCATTCGCAGCTCATCCCAGGATTGGCGAGAGCGGAGGTCGGTCGCCGGGTTCGTCGAATCGCGAGCAAAGGGGAGTCATGAGCGCGAAGGAGGAAACCCTCGCGTTGCTGGCCGAAGGGAACCGGCTCTACGAGGAGCGGTTCGGCCATGTCTTCCTGATCTCCGCCACCGGTCGCAGCGCGCAGGATGTGCTGGCGGCTTTGCGCCAGCGAATCGAGAACGATCCCGCCACCGAGCTCGACGTCGCCGCCGAGGAGCAGCGCAAGATCACCCAGCTCCGCCTCAAGAGCATGCTGAGCTCGTGAGCGTCTCGACCCACGTTCTGGATACGACGAGGGGCCGGCCCGCCAAGGGCGTGCCGGTCACGCTCAGCCATCGCGGAACCGACAGGCGATGGTCGGTGGTGGGTCGCGGGACCACTGACGCCGACGGCCGAATCAGGGAGCTGGCGGAAGGTGGGCTCGCAGCCGGTGAGTACCGTTTGGACTTCGATACCGCCCACTACTTTCAGGAGCACGGCGACACAGAGTTTTACCCCGAGGTGTCGGTGGTGTTCGCTGTCGCCGACTCCCGAGGCCACCTTCACATACCGCTGCTGTTGAGCCCGTTTGGCTACAGCACATATAAAGGAACGTGAGCTGATGACGATCCGGCTGGGGTCGAACCAGTACGGCAAGGCCGAGACCCACATGCTTCGCGTGACGAAGGGCGGACCATTCGGCTCGGTCCACGAGGTCAAAGACATCAACGTCAGCATTGCCCTCGCCGGAGACTTTGCCGGTAGTCACCTGACCGGCGACAACAGCAACATCGTGCCCACAGACACCCAGAAGAACACCGTCTTTGCGTTCGCCAAGGATGAGCCGATCGGCGAGATCGAGCAATTCGCTCTGCGACTCGCGCGCCACTTCGCGCACGACTTTCCAGCCGTCAACCGCGCACGCGTATCGATCGATGAATATCCCTGGTCGCGAATCGCGGTCGCCGGAAAGCCGCATCCTCACTCGTTCGTGCGCGCCGGCACGGAGACCAGACAGGCAATGGTCACCTGCAGCGGCGATGCCGAGCACGTGGTCGCCGGCCTCCACGACCTTGTCCTCCTCAAGTCGACAGGCTCCGAGTTCTTCGGCTATCCGCGCGACCAGTACACGACCCTCGCCGAGACCCACGACAGGGTGCTGGCGACGGCGGTCGTTGCACGGTGGCGGTACGGCCTTCGCGATGTTGACTGGGCCGAGGCATTCGCGGCCACCCGCTTGCAGCTGATCGAGACCTTCGCTTCCAAGCACAGCCTGGCGCTGCAGCAAACGCTGTACGCGATGGGGGAGGCGGCGCTGACCGCGCGGCCGGAGATCTCGGAGATTCGCCTCTCGATGCAGAACAAGCACCACTATTCCGTCGACCTGGCCCCGTTCGGAATGGACAACCAGAACGAGATCTTCTACGCGTCCGACCGGCCCTACGGGTTGATCGAAGGCACGGTGATCCGCGACGAAGACTCCGCCGACGCGGCGTGGTGATGGAGTTTCTCCAACCCTCCACCTGGACTGAGGCGCTGCAGATGAAGGCTGCGAACCCTGACGCGATGCCCATCGCCGGCGGTACCGATGTGATGGTCGAGATCAATCTCGATCGCCACCGACCGTCAGCGATCATCGACCTGACCCGCGTCCGCGAGCTCAACGAGTGGGCGCCTGAGGGCTCGCTGCTTCGCATTGGGGCCGGCGTCACGTATGCGCGGATCATCGGTGAGCTGGGTGACCGCCTTACCGGCCTGGCGATGGCGTCCCGCACCGTCGGCTCACCGCAGATCAGGAACCGCGGCACCGTTGGTGGCAACCTCGGCTCTGCCTCGCCGGCGGGGGACGCCCATCCGGTGCTGCTGGCCACCGACGCGGTGGTGGAGCTGGCATCGACTGCGGGGACACGCCGCTTGCCGGCGCGCGAATTCTTCACAGGTCCGAAGCGGAACGCCATGAGAAAGGACGAGCTCATCGCCGCCTTCCTCGTGGCGCCGGCGAACGGACCTCAGCAGTTCAGCAAGGTCGGCACGCGAAACGCGATGGTGATCGCAGTCTGCTCGTTCGGGCTCGCGCTCGATCCCGAGCGCCGGCACGTCGGCACCGGCATCGGGTCGGCCGCGCCAACTCCCGTGACCGCCGATGAGGCAGAGCGCTACCTGGAAGGCGTGCTGGACGAGCGGGGTTTATGGGATCGGCCCGCAGAGGTGGAGGCGAGCGCGGTTGCGCATTTTGGCGAGCTGGTGGCGGCCGCGGCAAAGCCGATCGACGACGTGCGAGGCACCGCAGCCTATCGCCGCCACGCGCTCGCGGTCATGGCACGGCGGAGCTTCGGCTGGGCCTGGGACGAATATCTCGCGAAGGCGACGGCGTGAAGATCTCATGCAACGTCAACGGCCGCTTGCGCGCGGTCGACGGCGTGTGGGAAGGCGAGAGCCTGTTGTCGGTGCTGCGCGACCGAATGCAGCTGCCGGGCTCGAAAAACGCCTGCGAGCAGGGCGAATGCGGATCGTGCTCGGTCTACCTGGACGGGGCGCTGGTCTGCGCCTGTCTGGTGCTTGGCGGTCAGGCAAACGGCCGGGAGATCTTGACGGTCGAGGGCATCGGCGGCGCTGATCGACTGCACCAGGTGCAGCACGCTTTCGTGCAGGCCGGCGCCGTGCAGTGCGGTTTCTGCACGCCGGGCTTCGTGGTTGCCGCGCACGACCTTCTGCGGCGCAAACCGAACCCGAGTGACGCCGAGATTCGCGAGGCTCTGGCAGGCAACGTCTGCCGGTGCACCGGCTACGCCAAGATCATTGACGCGGTGAACCTGGCCGCCGGCTGGCTCAAATGAAACCGGCGCTGACCCCACCCGGCCACATGCTCGGACGCCGCGTCGGCGACAGCGCGACCCGCCCCGACGCCGTGCCCAAAGT
>DATARC010000103.1:0-2524 GCA_036264335.1 Candidatus Dormiibacterota bacterium | reverse complement strand
GGTGGAGAGGATCGATGTGGTCAACCTGCGACTCCTCGGTGCCGAGGACGGTCGCGGCGACAGGGCGATGTCGGTCGACCTGGAGAGCCAGCTCGCCGAGATGATCGCGCTGCGCGCCGAGGGCAAGATCGGTGGTATCGGCATCAGCAGCGTGGACATTGACCAGCTCCGCCAGGCACTCCCAGCCGGCATCGCGTGCGTGCAGAATTCCTACAACCTCCTGGACCGCGACGCCGAACCGCTCCTGAGCTTCTGCCGCGATCACGACATCGCCTGGGTGCCGTACTTCCCCCTCGGCTCGGCCTTCGCGGGGGCCGCGAAGGTGACTGAGCACCCTGTCGTGCGGTCAGTCGCCGCGGCTCAAGGAGCCACACCCGCCCAGGTCTGCCTGGCCTGGCTCCTGGCCCACGACCCCAACATCCTGCTGATCCCCGGCACCTCGAGCCTGCAGCATCTGGACGAGAACGTGGGCGCGGGCGGTGTCCGCCTCGACGCTGACGCGATGGCGGTCCTGGACGGTCTCGCCACGTGAGCTTCTTCTTCCGCGCCGCATACCTCGTCGGGTTCAAGCCCTGGGACTCTGGCGTTCCTCCGCCGCAGCTCGTGGCGGTGGTCGAAGGATCGAACGCGCTGTCACCGCAGAAGGCGCTGGACCTCGGTTGCGGCACCGGCACCAACAGCATCTACATGGCCGGACACGGCTGGGATGTCACCGGCATCGATTTCGTGCCGCGCGCGGTGACCATCGCGAAACGCAAAGCGGCCGAGGCGCAGGTCTCACCGCGGCTGATGGTCGGCGATGTCACGCGGCTGACCGACCTCGGGATCGAGACCGACTACTCGCTGCTCCTTGACCTCGGGTGCTTCCACAGCATTCCCGATGCCGGCCGCGACGCTTACGTGCGTGGAGTCACAGCCCACGCGCGCGCGGGCGCGACCTTTCTAATCTTCGGCTTCGTGCGCAGCGACGCCAGGGCCTCGCGCGTCGGGCCTCGAGGGTTGGCGCCGGCCGAGGTGGCGCAGCGGTTCGCCGGAGGATGGGTCGTCGACGCCGAAGAACGCGGCGGGCCGATGTTCGGGTCAGCCGCCTACTGGTACACGCTCCACCGGCGCTGACGTGCTCCGAGCGTGAGATGAAATGGTGAAGTTGGCGGCGGTGGCTGGGATCGGTGGGGCGGCTGCCCTGTACTTTGCTATCTGGTCCGGACGACAGAGCAAGACCGCCAACCCCCGAGCCCGCCGGCGATTGAACCGCGCTTACTCGGGCGCGCTGGCCACGGTTGTGGCATGTGCGGTTCTGATCGGCGGCAGCGTGGGGGTGATCGGCCTCGACTATCTCAACGGTCTTCAGGCCGCCGCCCTCCTTCCCGGCGTGACCGACATCAGCCCCGCGCCGGTTCTGGCCGAGGGCTCGCCGACGCCCGCGCTGTCGCCGAAGCCTCTTCCAGCGCACATCCTGCTTCGGGTTCCTTTCACGACCCAGGCACCGCTCGGCAACTGGGCGCAGCACCAGGAGAGCTGCGAGGCGGCGAGCCTGACGATCCTGGTGGCCTACTGGAGGCACGATCGCTCGGTCATCATCAACCCCACGGCCGCCGACACGTTGATCCACCAGATCGACGGTTGGAAGACGCAGCTGGACCTCACCGACGCGTTGTTGGGCAAGCTTGCGCATGACCACTTCCGTTACGCCTACCGGATCCTGCAGAACAGTCCTGAGGTGATTCGCGAGCAGCTTTCGGCCGGGCGGCCGCTATTGGCCGAGGTGCGAACCCATGGGCTGGGCAACCCCAACTACCCTGGATACAGCACGCACTACGAGCAGCAGGGCTGGTCGGTGCCTCACTTCGTGGTCATCATCGGCTACGACTCGACAGGTGTCTTTCTGAACGATCCGGGGATCTCGGAGGGACGCGGCTACCACATCACCTTCGCCCAGCTGACTCACGCCATCGCGGACCTCGGCCAGCACCACCCGGCTCTGAACCAGGGACAGGTCCTGCTGCTCATCGCCCCCTCGGTACCGCAAACGCCATAGCCGAGCCCTTCACAGCCAGGCGGCTCAGGGGCAGTCGTCCGCCGCGCTCACCGCATTGCCGAGCACCACGCGTGAGGCCTCAAATCGGTCCAGCGGAACCAGAAGCTCGTCGACGACCCGCCGGCGGACCTGACCCGCAATGCGCGCGCCGACGCGTTTTGCCCACCGTCGCCCGAGCCAGCCGGCGTGCAGCTGCAGGAGCTTTGCGAGCGCGTAGCCGACAAGCAACGTCACCACGAGCAGCGCGACCGGCGTGGGCACGGGTCCGAGATACGGTACGGAGATTGAGCCGACCGGCACATCGTGGATATAGAAGAGCGACACAAACCAGAGCACCGAGAAGATGAGGAAGGCGGTCACGATGTACTGGGCGGCGCCGATGAAGGACCACAGCGCGCTCGTGGGCACCCGGAAGGTGGCCGCTTCCCCGGCCACCGAACGATCGAGCGTTTCGGCGAGCCGGTGCTCCAGCGACACGGGCGCGCA
>DATARC010000078.1:0-13825 GCA_036264335.1 Candidatus Dormiibacterota bacterium | reverse complement strand
TAGATCAAGCCCAGGACGCCGGCCGGCAGCCAGGCTTTCAAGCGCTGGTGGAAAGGCAGCAGCAATCCGAGCAGCACCAGCGTCAGGATCATCTCGTACGCCACCTCGGGGTGGACGACCAGGCCAGGCTGGCCGAGCGTGCTCGGGTTGACGTACTCCACGCCCCAAGGGAGGTTGGTCGGTGTGCCGTGATGCTCGCCGTTGATCACGTCGCCGATGCGGCCGATCGCCAGGCCGATCATGGTCGCCGCGCCGGCCGCGTCGATGACCTTCCAGTAATTGATCGCGGCACGGCGCGCCCAGATGTAGGCGCCGAGCATGGCACCGAACAGGCCGCCCCACTGGCTGATGCCGCCCTCTGTGAGCAAGAAGATCCTGCCCAGCTGGCCCTCGAACAGCTTGTAGTTCTCCCACACGTAGAGGAGCCGGGCTCCGATCAAGCCGATCACGACCATCCAGGCCACTCCGTCCGCGCCATGGCTCACGTCCACGCCGTCCTTGCTGAGAAGCCACAGCCCCAGGCGAGCGGCGGCCAGGATGCCGAGCACCGCGAACACTCCGTGCCACGTGATCAGGAACGGCCCGAGCTTGAAAAGGTTTGGATCGAGGTCGATGACGATCGAGAGGGGGATCAATCCGAGACTCCAGCCACTCGGGCAAGCCGCGAGAGCGCAACGTCTTTGGGCAGCAGCGCAAGCGTGTAGTCGATCGGCGGCGAGATCTTCTTACCGGTCAGGGCCTGCCTGATCGGCATGAAGGTCTTGTTCGGCCCGAGCCCGGATTTCTCCACCACGCGCATCAGCGCTTCGTGGATGGCGGCAGGCTCCCATTCCGCATCCCTGAGCGCTGCGAGCGCATCACGAACACGCCCGGCGGCGTCGGCGTCGAGCGCGGGCGGCAGCGGGTCTGTCCAGAGGTAGTCGAGAAGACCGACGGCATCGGAGAGCTTGCTGATCCGCGTCTTCAGCGCCGGAGCAGCGCGCTCGATGGTGGCCTCGTCGAGCTGCGGAAGGAATGGTCGCAAGCGCCTGGCGAGATCATCGTCGCCGAGGGCGCGGATGTACTCCCCGTTGATCCAGTTGAGCTTGTCCCAGTCGAACCTGGCGCCGCCGTGCTGCACCCGATCGAACGAAAAGATCTTGACCAGCTCGTCGAACGAGAAGATCTCCTGCGACGTACCTGGGTTCCAGCCAAGGAGCACCAGATAGTTGATCAGCGCCTCTGGCAGATATCCCTGCTCGCGGTACAGCAGCAGATTGAGCTCGGGATGCTTGCGCTTGGACATCTTGCTGCCGTCGTTGGCGAGGATCAGGGGCATGTGCGCGTACGCCTGTGGCCGCGCATAGCCCAGCGCGTCGATCACCATGAGCTGGTAGGGAGTGTTCGAAAGATGCTCCTCGCCGCGGATGACATGCGTGATGTTCATGGTGGCGTCGTCGACGGGGCTCGCGTAGTTGTAGGTCGGGTAGGTGTCCGACTTGACGATGATGAAGTCGCCGATGAGCGCCGAGTCGAAGCTCATCTCGCCCCGGATCATGTCCGTGAACTTCACGTCACCGCCGGGGACCTTGAAGCGAACTGTGAACTCGCTTCTGCCCTCTGGCGGATTGAGCAAGCAGCGCCTCGAGTACTTGTACGGGCGCTTCTCCGCCTGCGCCTGCTTGCGCTCAGCGTCCAGCTCCTCGGCGGTGCAGTAGCACCGGTAAGCCTTGCCCTCCGCGATCAGCCGGGCGGCGTGCTCCTTATAGATGTCAAGTCGCTCGGACTGCCGGTAAGGGGCGGTGGGGCCGCCCTTGTCTGGGCCCTCGTCCCAGTCCAGGCCCAGCCAGTGCAAACCTTCGTAGATGACCTGCTCGTACTCGGGACGGTTCCGCTCGACATCGGTGTCGTCGACGCGCAGCACGAACGCTCCATCGTGGGCGCGGGCGAAAATCAAGTTGTAAAGGGCAGAGCTCGCGGTGCCCAGATGGGCGAACCCCGTGGGGCTCGGCGCAATGCGCACCCGGACGGAGGGACGGTCAGACACCGCCATATGCTACGGACAATGGGAATGCTCGCCCTTGTCGGGGGCGATGAGTTCAACCCCGGGAATGACGAGCAGGACCGCATGCTGGCGGCGGCCGCAGGCCCCGGCCCCGCCTTCGTCGTTCCTACTGCCGCCGCGCGCCAGAAGCCCGACGTTTCCGTCGCGCATGCGAAAGCGTGGTTCCGCCGGTTCGGCGTCGAGCTCCAGGAGCTGCCCGTGCTGAAGCCGGCCGACGCCAGATCCACTGTCCTGGCCGAGCGCGCGCGGGGAGGCGGCCTGTTCTACCTGGTCGGCGGCGATCCGGGGTGGGTCGCCACCGTGCTCAGAGGCTCACCCGTTTGGGCTGCGATGTTCGAGGCGTGGCGCAATGGCGCTGCGCTCGCGGGCTCGTCAGCCGGCGCGATGGCGTTGGCGAGCGACACTCTGGTCCGCGCGAAGTGGCCGGACCACGTCACTCGTCGCCCGGCGCCAGCCCTCGGTGTGGTCGCCAAGACTGCCGTGCTGCCCCACTTCGACACGTTTGGACACAAGTGGGTCGAATCCGCCCAGGCCGCTGCACCGGGGCTGTGCCTCCTCGGGGTGGATGAGCGCAGTGCGGCCGTGTGGGACGGTTCGGGCTGGGTCGCCGCGGGCCCGGGGGCGGTTACCGTCGTCAACGGAAAAAAGGTGATGCGGTTCGAAGCCGGCCAGCGTGTGTCGGGGGTGCGTCCGCCCGCACGTATGCTTCCAAAAGAGTGATCTCCTCGGTGTTGAACCGCCCGCCGAAGCGGCTGCACGCCGAGGTGATTCAGCTGGGCTCGCTGCGGGTGCATCACATGTGCGGCGGCCGCGGCACTCCGGTGCTCTTCATTCACGGCCTTGGCTCATCCGGCTACATGGAGTGGCGCTTCAATCTCGAGCCCGCGGCCATCCGCCATCGCGTGTACGCCCCTGACCTGCCGGGCTTTGGTAGAACCGAGAAGCCCCGTGCGCGCTACGGTATCGCCTACTTCGCGCGATTCATCGAGCGCTACATGGACGACCGAGGCCTGCGATCTGCCGCCGTTGTCGGCGCCTCGCTGGGAGGGCGCATCGCGCTCGAGCTTGCGCTCGAGCGACCGAAGCGAGTTCGCAAGCTCGTGCTGGTGAACGCGTTGGGCCTGGGCCGTCCCAAGGTGCAGCTCTCATATGGATTGCTCACTCTGCCCAGGCTCGGCGAAGCGTTCATGAAGGTTGCCGGCGATGCAGTCCGGCTGGCGCCGCGGCGTGTCATCCGCCGTGTCGCGGCCCGATATGTCGGCGCGAAGGGCGGCGACCTGAAGCGGACCATGGACGACGACTATTTCGCGAACCTGCGCGAGCTCTACGCGGCCGAGGGCTACCCGGATGCCTACCTCGCCACCATCCGCTCGCTGGTGACCGTCAAGGCGCTGATGGACGATGAGCATGACCTCTCCAAAAGGCTCGGGGAGATGAAGATGCCGGTGCAGCTCATCTGGGGCAACAACGACCCGCTGTTCCCGATCGCGCATGCTGCCAGCGCCCACCGGCTGATACCGCATTCGCGGCTGGCCGTTCTGGAAGGCGCCGGCCACACTCCCCAGGCAGAACGCCCCGAAGAGTTCAATCGAGTCCTGGAAAATTTCCTCTCCACCTGACAGCGGAGGCCCGCCTCCGGGAGGCCAGAAGTCGTACACCGGACCCGAGTATCGGGCGCTCATCGATGCCCCCCTCGACGAGCTCGTCCATCCCGACCCGCAGCACCCGTCGCGCCTCTACCGTCTCGTGCGCGGTCTCGTGCGCTGGCTGGTTCCCAAGCTCTTTCGCGTCACGGTAAGCGGCCTCGAGAACATCCCGCCGCCGCCTTACATAATCGCGGCCAACCACCAGGCATGGTTCGACTCGGCGTTCATCATCCCGTTCTTCCCTGAGGCGCCCGTGATCTACACGATGGCCAAGCGCGAGACGGTGTTCAACCGCGCCTGGAAGCGCCGCCTCCTGCCGCTCATCGGGGTCTTCCCGATCTCACCGCACCAGGGCCAGCTGGACGAGGCGGGGCTGCGCACCGTGTACCAGATCCTGGCGCGCGGTGGCGTCGTCCTCATGTTTCCTGAGGGTCGCTACTCGCGCGGGCGCGCCCTGCGCCCGCTCAAGGTCGGGATTGGACACTTCGCCCTCCAGGCCGGGGTGCCGATCTGTCCTGTCGCGGTGCGGGGGACCGACGTGCTGCGGCCGTTCAGCCGTGTCGACGTTTCGGTCGGCGCCGCGATCCACCCTGATCCGCCGGCATGGTGGTCGTTGGGTCGGAGGGTCGGGCAGGTTGTCGAAAGCGTGCAGCAAGCTTTGGCCCGTGGTCTCCGGCGAAAACGTGCCTAGAGAGATTGAAACGCAACCGCTAGTATCCGAACGCTTTGCATCTGGTCATCGGAGCTGGCGAATTTCTGGGCGACCACGTCGTGCATGCGCTGGCCGCCGAGGTCCCGGTCAAATCGCTGAACGCCGGCGTCGATGAAAAGACGCTGGCCGACGCGCTCAGCGGGATCGAGGTGGTGCACATCTGCGCCGAGACCTGGTCGCCCGCTCAGAAGCTTCGCTACCGCCGATCCCCGCCGCCTCTTTTCAAGCGCCTGCTCGATGCAGCGCGCGACGCGCGGGTCCGGCGCCTTGTATACGTTTCGACTGCTGATGTGTTTGGCCCCAACCATTCGACTCGCGTCACCGAGAGGACCAAGCCCCACCCGGTTCACGCGTTCGAGCGGCTGAAGCTATTCGAGGAGGAATGGCTGCGCGACGCAGCACAGGATCTCGAGGTGGTGACCCTGCGTCCGGCACGGGTCTTCGGAGCCGGCGAGGACTGGATACTGCCCCACCTGCTTACCGCGCTCGTCAGGGGCAGGCTGTGGTTGCCCGGCGGAGGCCGCAGCCTGCAGACCTTTGTGTCGGCAGGAGACGTGGGTCGCGCCTGCCTGGCGGCCGCCGAGCGCGGGCGGCCAGGGCACAGCTATCTCATCGCCGGTTTCGATTCCACCTGGCGCGAGCTCATCGGGATAACGGGGAGGTCGATCGGAGTCGATCCTGAGGTCGCCTCGATGCCTTACGACCTTGCCTACCTGAGGGCGCTCGCGAAGGAGGCATTCACGCGGCGCGGGGAGGTGGTCTGGCCGGGCATCTATGCCACTGACGTCCTGGCCAAGCCTCACTACTACGACGACTCCTATTCGCGACGTGAGCTGACGTGGTCGCCCTCGGTCGGGAGCTTCGAGCAGGAGATGCCGGCGATGGGCGACTACATCGCCGGTGTGGCCGGCCGTCGCATTGGACCGGTCGAGCCTGCGCCAACCAGCGTGGAAGAGTCCCTCGCGCGGCCGCGCGCGGCGGCCCCGGAGGACGCGGCGCCTCTCAGCGAGTAGCCGTCAGCAGGTCGGGCCGGGTTACTTCACCGCCAGGCAGGTGACCGTCTTGAAAACCCCGTCGATCTTTTGGATCTTGTCTACGATCAACGATCCAATCGAGTTGACGTCTGGGGCCTCGCACACTGCGATCACGTCGTACTCGCCGGTGATCGCGTCGGCGGCGGTGATCCCGCCGACTCCCTCCATCTTCTTGGCAACTTCCAGTGCGCGTCCGGGCGATGCATTGATCAGGACATAGGCCTTCATCCGTCTACCCCCACCAAATCGTTTGTTGCCGGAACGTGGCCCCCAGAGTACATGTACGAGGTACGGCCGTCAGCGAGATTTCAAGGCGCGGATCATCACCTCGTCGGTGACGTTCGCACCGGAGAGGATAACGATCACCCGCTCATTGGGGGACGGGCTGTAGTGATAGAGCAGGGCGGCAAGCGCCGCCGCGCCTGCCGGTTCAGCGAGCAGATGCTCCCACTCGAACATCAGGCGGATCGCGCGGAGCATCTCGTTGTCATCGACCAGGATCACCTCGTCCACGTAGCGCTGCACGAGCTCGAGAGTCAGGTTTCCGGGCGCTGAGGCGGCGAGCCCGTCCGCGATCGTATTGACCCGGTCGAGCGTCACCACCTGCCCGGCAGCCAGGGACCTGTGCATCCCGTCCGCCCCGACCGGCTCGACCCCGATAACGCGCACCTTGGGGCGCATGGACTTGAGGTACAGGGAGATGCCGCTGATGAGCCCACCGCCGCCGATGGGCACGATCACTGTGTCGAAGTCCTCGAGATCGCGGATCAGCTCGACGGCGATTGATCCCTGCCCTGCGATCACGTCCGGGTCGTTGAATGCGTGGACGAAAGTGGCCCCGCCCTCCTCCTGGTGTCGCATCGCTTCGAGGTAGGCATCGTTGTAGTTGCGGCCGGCCAGCACGACAGTGGCGCCGAGGCGCCGAATTGCCTCCACCTTCAGCTGGTTGGCCGTCTCGGGGACGTAAACCGTGGCCGGGATCTTGAAGACGGCTGCCGCATAGGCCACGCCCTGGCCGTGGTTGCCGGCCGAGGCTGTGATGACCCCTTCGCTGCCCTTTTCCGGATGGAGTCGCATGACCTTGGTGAGCGCGCCTCGGACCTTGAAGGCACGAATGGGCTGGATCGACTCGACCTTGATGTGGACGTGGCACCGAGCTTTGTCGGTGAAAGCGCGCGAGTACTGCAGCGGAGTCGGTGAGAGGTACGGAGCGAGATCCCGAGCGGCCCGTTCGACCGAGCTCGGCGTCACGCTTGCGATCTCGGATCCGACTTCCCCCAACGCAGCTCAAATTCTAGGTGGCGCGCCTCTAACATCATCTGGCCGTGGCCGACGACCTCGAACGAGTGGCTCCCAGGGAAAGCGCGCGCACCAAGGCACGCGACAAGAAATCGCGACCGCCCAAGGTCGTCGCGGTGAACCCGGGGTTGAAGAAGCTCGCCCTGCACCTCGCGGACAAGCGCAAAAAGAAAGCGACTCCGACGAGGGCGAAGAAGGTCTAGAAGCTCGCGGGGACGATCGCTCGTTTGTGAGTCCCGGACCCGAGGACCGTGTCGCCCAGGCGGCACTCGACGTCGAAATAGAGCTTGTTGCCCTTGACCTCCGTCAGCGTGCCCGTGGCGACGACCGTGCTGCCCGGCTTCGCCGGCGCCAGGTGACGCACATGGACCTCATAGCCGACTGTCGTCTCGTTTTCTGAAAGCAGCCCGACCACGGCCTGGTGGCTGGCCCATTCCATGAGGCCGATCATGGCCGGGGTCGCGAAGACGCCCTGGCCGCCGACATGCCTGGTGATGAGCGCACCCTCGACCACCCGCTCAACGCGGCCCTCCAGGCCAGGGCGGATACCGTCATGCGTCGCCAACACGTAGATTGTCGCTAATGACCTCTCGCATAGTTCGCAAGGCGATCTTTCCCGCTGCAGGTCTCGGGACGCGATTCTTGCCGGTGACGAAAGCGCAGCCGAAAGAGATGCTCCCGCTCGTCGACAAGCCGACGATCCAGTACGGAGTCGAAGAGGCCATCGCCAGCGGAATCGAGCAGGTGATCATGGTCACCGGCGGTGGCAAGCGCGCGATCGTCGACCATTTCGACCGCTCGCTGGACCTGGAGCACTACCTGCGGAAGCGGGGCAGGGAGGACCTGCTGCGCATCCTCGCAGAGGTGGATCGGCTGAGCGATCGGGTGGACATCACCTACCTCCAGCAGAAGGAGCCGCTGGGGCTTGGACACGCCGTGTGGACGGCGAGGCGCCTGGTCGAGGGCGAAGCTTGCGCGGTCCTGCTCGCCGACGACGTGATTCTTGGCGGCGGCGACCCATGTCTCAAGCAGCTGATCGACGCCCACCAGAAGACAGGGGCGACGATCCTGGCGGTCCGCAGGTTTCCACGAAGCCAGGTCGGACGCTATGGCGTCGTGGTCACCGACGGCGGCGCGGGGCCGCTGCACAAGGTCACCGACATGGTCGAGAAGCCCAAGCCCGGAACCGAGCCGTCCGACCTCGCGATCCTGGGCCGCTACGTGTTGACACCCGCGGTGTTGGCCGAGCTGGAACGGTCAGAGCCAGGCGCCGGCACCGAGATCCAGCTGACCGACGCGATCAAGCGAACCCTCGGGGCGCACCCCGTCGTCGCGATCGAGTTCGAGGGCGACTACTACGACACCGGAACGGTCCCGGGCTACCTCCGCGCCAACCTGACCCTGGCCATGCGGCGGGAGGGCCTACGAGAGGAGCTGGGGCCCCTGCTGAGGGAGCTGCTCCAGGAGTGGCTGGCGGCGGAAGCGGCCCGAGAGTCGCCCAATACGGGGCTATAATCGAGAGACGCTCTATGAGCCGAAAGCCCACCCGAGTGATTTACCTATGGCTGTATCAGGACGAAGAAGATTCGACGACGACAAGGTCGTTAAGTACGAGACCGCGGAGAAGGACTTCGAGGTTGAGGTTTCGCGCACCCTCCAAAAGTGGTGCGTCACGGTCTACCAGATGCCTGACAAGCAGATCCTGGTCCAGGACTTCTTCCCGGAGCGTTGGAAGGCGCTCGCACGCGCACAGGACTTCATTCGCCTTCTAAACCAGCGCAAGAAGAAGGAAGAGGAAGGCGCGGCCGGCGCCGGCGAGGACGACTACTAAGCGAGCGGCACGCCACCCGTCTCCGATGGCCACACCGAAGTCTCGTTAGAATTCACGGCTCGTGAGCTGGGCATTCTTCAGGCGAGAGTGGGGGGCGGTGACGTTCGTTCTGACCGTCATCGTCGGCATGATCGTCGTGCCCCTCGCCCTTTACTTCGCGAACGCCGGTCCGAAAGCGGTCGCGGTGCCCAACGTGCCGGTCACCGCGAGCCCGATCGCATGCGCGAGCCCTTCGCCGTCGCCTTCGCCCAGCCCGACAGCGTCTCCGGCGAAGAGCCCCACGCCTTCTCCGGCCAAGAGCCCAACTCCGGCGGCGAGCCCGACGCCCTCTCCGACCGCCAACCCGACGCCCTGTCCGGGCGCGAGCCCAACCCCGACTCCGTCCCCGACGCCAACCCCGACCCCAAGCCCGAGCCCGTCCCCAACGAAGTCACCCTAGCGAGATGGGCCCGCACCAGCGCCGGACTGGGCCGAACTAGCGCGGCAGGGTTGGCCGAGGCCGCTCGGCCATGACTTACCCCGCGAGCTGCCAGAGGAGGCGGTCGCCGTTGGGTTCGACGATGTCCGCCAGCGGCATCGCAACCTCCCAGTTGGGCGCGCCCTCTGCGCTCACACGCATCTCGATGACGTCGGAGAGTCTCAGGTGGGCGACGCCGGCGCAATCCTTGAGAAAGGCGAACACGACAGGGCGCACGAGGTTGAGCACGTAGCTGGCCGATACCTCGGCTCCGTCCGAAAGGGTGTGCCCGGAGAGGCTGCGGTCGCGGAACGCAAGGACGACCACCTCGTCGCTGAGCATTACGGGGTCGCTCCAGGCATAGCCTCCAGCCTCCGCATTTCGGAGCAGCTGGAGGAGCTCGGCCAGGCGGCGCATCGGCGGCCTCGGTCCCTCGAAGAGGAGTGGAATGTCGCGCAGCGGCTCGTTGAGCTTCTGCGCGCGGTACTGGGCGGTGAAGCCCAGGTCCGCGATCCCAGCAAACGGCGCAGGGACCTTGATCGTCATCTCACCGAGATGGGGGTTGCTGGATCGCATTCTGGAACGTGAACCCTTCATGCCGTATTAACGCACGAAGTCCCCGTAGGTGTCTCTGCCGCGGCGCGCACCCTCCGTGGTCACCGCGGGCATAACCTAGCGAACATGCCCCTCACCGGCATTCGCGTTCTCGACCTGACCAGGCTCCTGCCCGGGCCTTTCTGCACGCTGCTCCTGGCCGACATGGGCGCTGACGTCATCAAGGTCGAGGAGCCCGGCGGTGGCGACTACCTGCGCTGGACCCCGCCGCTGGTCGACGGCCGCGGCGTCCTCTTCGAGGCGATCAACCGCAACAAGCGAAGCATCACGCTGAACCTCAAGTCGTCCGAAGGCCGCGACCTCCTTCTTCGTCTCGCCGAGCATGCCGACGTGCTGGTCGAGGGAAACCGTCCGGGCGTAATGGCCCGGCTCGGTGTCGGCTGGGATGTGCTCCAGGCGCGCAATCCGAAGCTGGTCATGTGCTCGATCACCGGCTACGGCCAGGATGGTCCATTCGCATCGCGCGCCGGCCACGACCTCAACTACGTGGCCACTGCCGGCGCGCTGGGGCTTAACGGCAGCGCTGACGGCCCGCCTGAGCCGCTGTCGGTGCAGGTGGCTGACATCGGGGGTGGCGGCCTCGGGCCCGCAGTCGCGATCCTGGCCGCGCTCGTTGAGGTCGGTCGCGGAGGCCGGGGGCGGTGGATCGACGCATCGATGCTGGACGGAGCGGTGAGCTGGCTCACCCTGGTGTTCGCGGCGCAGGGCGCCGGCGAGCGAATCGGTCGTGGTGACCAGCGGCTGAGTGGCCGGTACCCGTGCTACCGGGTCTACACGTGCAAGGACGGAGGCTTCTACAGCGTCGGCGCGCTCGAACCGAAGTTCTGGGCGAACCTGTGCGACGCGATCGGCCGGCCCGACCTGCTCGACCAGCAGTTCGCCTTCGGCGATGAGGGAGCGAATGCGCACGAGGCCATGGAGTCGGTGTTCCTTTCGCGAACACGCGCGGAATGGGAGCACAAGCTCGCGGGCCTGGAGGTCTGCTGCGAACCCGTGCTTGACATCGATGAGGTGGCGTCGCACCCGCAGGTCGTCGCGCGCAGGCTGCTGACTCGCACCCCGGCTGGGGTCGAGGTCAGACCCGCGATTCCCATGCGTGCGGACTGGAAGCGGTCCGCCGCACCAGGCCTCGGGGAGCACACGGCGCAGATCCTGTCGGAGGTTGGCGTCGACGCGGATCGCCTTGCGGCCTTGAAGCAGGCTGGAGCCGTCTGACCTCAGGCGCCGGCAAGCGTCTCCCACAAACGCTCAACCTGCGCTCGGGTCGCCCCCCGCCCACCGCTGTTGTCGATGACGTGAGTGGCGCGGCTGCGCTTCGCGTCGATTGGCATCTGTGCAGCGATCACTTTGCGGGCACGGTCGGCGGTGAAGCCTCGACCTTCGACGAGGCGTGCGACCTGGACATCGGGCGGAACCCAGACGAGGATGGTCGTCGGAAACAACGCGTCGAGCCCGTTCTCGAACAGGAGCGGAACGTCCTGGACGACCACCTCAGCGCCACGATCCACCGCCTCGGCTGTTCGCTGGGCCATCCATTCGCGAACGAGCGGATGGACGATCGCATTGAGACGGCGCAGCGCGTCGGGGTCTCTGAAGACGAGCTCGCCCAGCGCTTTACGGTCGACCCGCCCATCTCGCACGTACTCGTCGCCAAACTCGCGGACGACGGCGTCGAATCCGGGTGTTCCGGGCTCGTAGACGGTGTGGCTCGCTTCATCTGCATCGACGACCACAGCCCCAAGCTCACGCAGGATGGCCGCCACAGTCGACTTCCCCGAACCGACGCCACCCGTGAGTCCGACGAGCTTCACGACTTACGATGTTGCATCAATGGCCGATGACGAGAAGTTCGATGCGGTGGTCGTCGGCGCCGGACCTGCGGGCACGGCGGCTGCAATCACGATGGCCAAAGCGGGGCTGCAGGTGGCGCTCCTCGAGCGCGGTGCGAAGCCGGGCTCCAAGAACGTCATGGGCGGCATCCTTTACAACCACTACCTCGAGGAGATCGTAGGCGACAGCTGGAAGCAGGCGCCCCTCGAGCGCCCGATCATCGAAGAGCGACGCTGGATCATGACCAAGGACGCCACGATCGGCATCGACTACAAGAACCTCCGCAATCGAGACCATCCGCACTCGTACTCGGTCTTGCGTGCGAAGTTCGATGCGTGGTTCGCGGAGCAGGCTGAGAAGTCCGGCGCGGTGGTGGTCCCGGAGACGGTGGTCGAGCGGCTCATCGTCAAGAACGGCAAGGTCGTGGGCGTCGGGACCGGTCGCGGCGACGATGTCTACGCGGACGTCGTGGTCATCTGCGAAGGCATCGGCCTTGGCACAGGGCTGCTGGAGAAGACGGCGATCAACGGCAAACCGCTGCGCCGGAAGCTTCGACCCAACGAGGTCGCGATGGCAGTGAAGGAGATCATGCAGCTCGACTCGAACCTGATCGAGGAGCGCTTCAACTGCGACCCGGGCGAAGGCTGTTCGATCGAGTGCTTCGGCGACTCGACGATGGGCATGTCTGGCTTCATGTTCATCTATACCAACAAGGACACCCTGTCGGTTGGAGGCGGCGCGTTGCTGAGCGAGTTCAACTCAACGCTGCGGAGCCCCAATGACCTGATGGAGCACTTCAAGAAGCACCCGGCTGTGAAGCCGCTGCTTCGCGGCGCCGAGACTGTCGAATATCTTGCGCATCTGATACCAGAAGGCGGCCATCGCGGCATTCCGAAGGTTTACGGACCGGGCTATTTGATCTGCGGCGATGCGGCGATGCTGTCCAACCCTGTGCACCGCGAGGGCTCGAACTTGGCCATGGTGTCAGGCAGGCTGGCCGGCGAAACGGTCATCCACGCCAAAGAGGCCGGCGACTACTCCGAGCGGAGGCTCGGGGAGTACAAGGGCAAGCTCGACAACTCCTGGATCATGGCCGACATGAAGAAGTACGACGGTGCGGTTCCGTTGCTGGAGCACAACCCGCAGATGCTCACCAAGTATCCGCAGGTGGCGGACAAGGCCCTTGACGAGTTCTTCAGGGTCGATGGAGTGTCGAAGTGGGAGAAGCAGTCGAACATCCTGAAGATGGTCCGCAAGGAAGGGATGTTCAGGATGGGCTGGGACACCATGAAAGCTCTGTGGACAATGAAATAAAGAGGCGCGGGTGAGGCAGGCCTCCCCCGCGGAACCCCCTCCGGCTCCCGGCAACGATTGGAGGCGTCTTGAAGAGGCACGAGGGGTGACGGCCGGAGTAAATCCGGCCTGAGTCTCCACTCGGCATCAAATCAAATAAGGCGCGGGGGAAGCAGGCCTCCCCCGCGGAACCCCCTCCCTCCTGGCGACGATGGGAGGCGCCTGGAATGGGGACGCTCGGGTTTCGGCCGGAATGAATCCGGCCTGAACGCCGGGCCGTTTTAGTTTTTTGCTACTGCGATTCGGACCGTGTGGTAGCCGCTCGCGCCGCTCGTGTAGCTCGCTGCTTTGGTCGCGGTCTGCATGGCTCCTGTCTTGTCTGTCGCCCTGACCTGCAGCGCGTAAGCGCCTTCAGCGGCCGGAGTCCAGTCGCTCTGCCAGAGCACCCATGTGAGAGATGAGAGCGGCGGTTGGAAAGACGCGTCCGTCCAGGTCTTCCCGCCGTCGGTGCTGTACTCGACCCTGGAGATGCCACGGGTGCCGGCGAAAGCCACGCCGGCGAGGTGCACCGGTCCCAGTCTCACGATGTCGCCGTCGCCAGGCACATCGAATCGGGACATGGTCTTGACCACGGCGTTGTGATCCCATCCCTGCTGCTCCCAGTAGCCACCGCTCTCGTGATCGACAACGCTGATGGAGTCGAGCCACTTCGGCCCCTTCATTCCGTAATGGCCGGGTATCAGTATGCGGGCGGGAAAGCCGTGCGCCTCGGGCAGCGGTCCGCCGTCCAGCTCGTACGCGACCAGGATTTCAGGAGAGGCCTGGATGAGGCTCATGGGGAGGCTCTCCTGGTAATCGTCTCGCGCTTTGAACGCTACCCAGGTTCCTGAAGCCTGCTGGCCGGCCATCGCGAGCAGGTCTCGCAGGCTCACCCCGGCGAAATCTCCAGTGCTGATCTGCGGGCCGCCCACGTTGTTGCTGATGCATTCCAGGGTCACGTACTCGCGGGTTTTCGGCAGGCCCTGGAGGTCCGTCAGCGACAGTGATAGAGGCTTGTCCACCAT
>DATARC010000258.1:0-3664 GCA_036264335.1 Candidatus Dormiibacterota bacterium | reverse complement strand
GCCTCTGGCGCGCGTGCCCGAACTATCTCAACCTCTTTCTCGAGGTCGGGGTAGTCGATCCAGTGATACAGGCACCGTCGCTTGAGGGCGTCGTGCACCTCGCGCGTGCGGTTGGAGGTGATCACCACGAAGGGAGCCTTCTTTGCCTTGATGGTTCCGATCTCCGGGATCGAGACCTGGAAATCGGACAGGAGCTCCAGTAGGAAGGCCTCGAACTCCTCGTCTGACCTGTCGATCTCGTCGATCAGCAGGACCGGAGGAATGGCGTCGGCGTTGTCGATGGCGTCCAGCAACGGCCGCCTGAGCAGGAACTCCGGGCTGAAGATCTCGCGCTCGGCGGTGCGTCGATCGTCCTGCTCTCCGAGCAGCCTGATATGCAGCAGCTGGCGTGGGTAGTTCCATTCGTACACCGCGTGGGCCAGGTCGATGCCCTCGTAGCACTGGAGGCGGATGAGGCGCGCGCCGAGCACGTCGGCCATGACCTTGGCCGCCTCGGTCTTGCCGACGCCCGCCTCGCCCTCGATGAACAACGGCTTCTCGAGCTTCAGCGCCAGGAAGATCGAGGTCGCGAGCGACCGGTCGCCGATGTAGCGACGCTCGCGCAGGCGCGCCTCGACGTCGTCGATCGACAACGGACTCGAGCTCATGGCCGAAAAGACTACCGGCCGCGTCTTGTTCGCGCGGCCGGCATCAGCAACCGATTGATCAACTACCCGGCTTGCTCGATAGCCCTCTTTGTCAGCACCCTCGCCAGGTGCTTCTTGTACTCCGGGCTGGCCCTCAAGTCGCCCGACGGGTTCAGCCCATCCGAGGCGTGCTGCGCGGCCTCCTCCGGCTTGGCCCCATTGTGCAGAGCGTCCTCGACCGCCTTGGCCCGAACTGGTGTCGGGCCGACGTTGGTCAGGCCGATCCGCCAGCCGCCGTTCATCTTCTGCGCCGCTGCCCCAACGATCGCCCAGTCAAACAGGCGGCGCCGGAACTTGATGTATTTGTGCGGACCGTTGGCGACAGGAAAAACGATCTCGGTCACTATCTCGTCCGCGGCCAGCGGCGTCGTGAAGATGTCCTTGAAGAAGTCCTTGGCCGGGATCGTCCGCTGGTTGGTGACGATGTCGGCGTCGAGCATCAGGGCGATCGTGGGGTAGTCGCCGGCCGCGTCGGCGTGCGCGACGACTCCGCCGATCGTGCCCATGTTGCGTACCTGGTTGTCCCCCACCTCGCCGGCGACGTCGGCGAGCAGAGGCAGCTTGTCCTTGACCACCTCCGAGTTGTGAATGTTCACGTGACGGGCAAGCGCTCCGATATGCAGCTTGCCGCCGCTTTCCTTTATCTGGTCGAGCCCTTTCACGTCGTTGATATCGACCAGGGCGCTCGGCTGGGACAGCCTCAGCCGCATGAGCGGGATCAGGCTGTGGCCGCCCGCCAGGACCTTGGCGTCTTCACCATATTTGTTGAGAAGCTTCACGGCCTCCTCGATGGAGGAGGCGCGCGCGTATTCGAATGCGGCTGGAATCACTTACGAGCCTCCTTTCCGTTGCTGGACCCGCCGCCTGCTTCGTGGATCAGCTTCCACAGGCGATCCGGGCTTGCGGGCATGTCCACGTGTTTGATGCCGAGGGGCGACAGCGCGTCGCAGACCGCGTTGATGACGGCGATAGAGCGTGCGATCGTGCCGGCTTCGCCGATGCCCTTGACGCCGAGCTCGTTGGTCGGCGACGGTGTGATCGTTCGCCCGAGCTCAAAGGCAGGGAACTCGTTGGCGCTCGGGAGCATGTAGTCGGTGAACGTTCCCGTCCTCATCTGCCCCGACTCGTCGTCGTAGACAACCTCTTCGTAGAGCGCCTGGGAAATGCCCTGCGCGACGCCGCCATGAATCTGCCCGTCGACGATCATCGGGTTGATGATGTTGCCGCAGTCGTCGACGGCTATGTAGCGCTTGAGGTCGACGTGGCCTGTTTCAGGATCCACCTCGACGACCGCGATGTGGGTGCCAAACGGCCACACGAAGTTGCTCGGGTCGTAGTACGCGACGGCCTCGAGACCCTGCTCCATCCCATCGGGAAGGCCGGCGCCGTAGGAAGCGAACGCCACCTCGCCGAATGCCTTGCGCTTGTCGGGGCTGCCCTTGACGTAGAACTGGCCCTGGTCGAAGACGATGTCGTCCTCAGCCGCTTCGAAGATATGGGCGGCGAGCTTGCGCGCCTTGTCGACGATCTTCTTGCTCGCCTTGTGCACTGCCATTCCGCCGACCGCCAGCGACCGGCTGCCATAGGTGCCGTATCCGAATGCCGGTCCTTCGGCGGTATCGCCATGCCTCAGCTCGATCGAGTCGTATGGCACGCCGAGGGTGTCGGCGACGATCTGAGGAAACGTCGTGTCGTGGCCCTGGCCGTGTGAATGGGTGCCGACGTACACGGCGACCGAGCCCGTTGGAAATACGCGAACCTGGGCCGATTCCACCAGCGCTATCCCCCCGGTCGCGGGGGCGGTGGCCGCGCTTGGCCCGAAGCCGCAGATCTCGATCCAGCTCGACAGCCCGATGCCGAGGTACTTGCCGTTCTTGCGGCCCTCCGCCTGCTCCTTGCGGAGCGTGTCGTAGCCGGCGATCTGCATCGCCATGTCCAGCGCCTTCTCGTAGGCGCCGGAGTCGAAGACCAGGCCGAAGTGGTTGGTGTGCGGGAACGCGCTGATGAAGTTCTTGCGGCGAATCGTCGCCGGATCCATCTTCAGCTCCGCCGCTAGCAGGTCGATCATTCGCTCGCAGAGGTGGGTCGCCTCCGGGCGGCCCGCGCCTCGGTAGGGATCGGTCGGAACCCGGTTGGTGAGCACGCCGACGGTGCGGGCCGCAACGTGTTTCCAGTTGTACGCACCGCCGGCCAGCAGGCATGCGCACGCCTGGAAGGCGGCGAAAGTTCCCATGTACGCGCCGATGTCGAGGTACTGGGTCGCCTTGATAAAGACCAGGGTCCCGTCTTTTTTGGCCCCGGCCTCGACCTCGAAGATCTGGCCGCGGCCGTGCGTGGTGGTCTGGAGAGATTCGGTGCGCGACTCGATCCACTTCACAGGACGCCCGCTGAGCTTGGCCGCCGCGGGCACGAGCCAATCCTCCGAGTACGGGCTGATCTTGCTGCCGAAGCCGCCGCCCACGTCGGGAGAGATCACGCGGATCCGGTTTTCGGGAATGCCCATGGCACCGCCCAGGAACAGCCGCACGAAGTGCGGGCTCTGGCTCGACATCCACACCGTCAGCGTGCCGTCGGGCTTCGAGTACTCGGCAAGCACGCCACGCGTTTCCATCGAGGTCGGCGCCAACCGCTGCTGGAGGATGCGTGTCTTGACGACGACATCGGCCTCTTTCATCACGGCCGGGTCGTCTGGTATGTAGGTCAGGTCCCAACCGAGATTGTCGGGCGCTCCGGAATGTGCCTTGTCGCTCTTGGCTTCGAGCGCCTTGTCGAGGTCCATGACCGCGGGGAGCGGCTCGTACTCGACCTCCACCAGGCTGGACGCGTCAGAGGCCTGGTACCTGGTCTCCGCCAAAACGACAGCGACAGGTTCGCCCTGGTAGGCGACCTCCTTGTCGACGATCGGGAACCTGGCCGGGCTCTGCTTCTTCTCCGCCACGAAGGACGGGGTGACCGGCATCGTCCCGGAGAGCACCTTG
>DATARC010000251.1:0-2563 GCA_036264335.1 Candidatus Dormiibacterota bacterium | reverse complement strand
TCAAGTACAGCAACTTTGGCAAGGACTTCAGCATCGCCAAGCCGACCGACGTCATCGATTTTTCCAACCTGTCGACGCTGCCCCCGATCTACACAGTCGTGTCGGTGGACACCTCGAAGTGCGGTTCGACCTGCGTGGTCTCAGCGCTGATCAAGAACTTAGGGGGCAAGGTTGGCGCGCAGGCGCCCTCGACCATCACTTTCACGATGACCGACTCCGCCTCAAAGCAGGCGATAGGCACATGCAGCGCGCAGGTCGTACCCGACGTCGGTTACAACTCCACGAAAACGGTTTCGTGCACGATCACCACGTCGGGTGGTCAGGCGGCGAACGCCGCCACCGTGACTGCCACGCCGACGAATCCGGGGCGACCCTAGCGCGGCCAGGGCTACTTGCGCGCCGCCACCTTGAGGTCCGCGATCAGTCCATCCAACGCCTCCCTCCGCGCTTTGTCGTCTGGGGATCGGAGGATCGACGAGGGATGGACGGTGGCGAGTACCGGCACGCCCAGCGGTGAGGCGAGCACCCTACCGCGCTGCTGCGTCACCTTGAAGCTGGCGCCCATCACCGACTGAGCCGCGGTCGCGCCGAGAAGCACGACCAGGCGCGGGCGCACGGTTTCGAGCTCTGCTGTCAGCCACGGTCTGCAGGCGCGCACGTGCACCTGGCTCGGTTTCAGGTGCAGGCGCCGCTTGCCCCGCCTCTCCCATCGAAAGTGCTTGACAGCGTTGGTGAGATAGACCTCGCCTCTCGAGATCCTGGCAGCCTCCAGCGCCTCGTCGAGAATTCGCCCGGCCGGCCCGACGAAGGGCATGCCCTCGACGTCCTCGCGATCGCCCGGTTGTTCGCCGACCAGCATGAGTCGGGCGCCCTCGTTGCCTTCGCCAAACACGGTCTGCGTGGCGTTTTCCCACAGGTCACAGGCTTTGCATCCGGCCGCTGCGTCACGCAGCGCCTCGATGCTGAGCTGCTCTGGGATTGGAGGTAAGTGGCACACAAAAGAAGTGAGGCCTCCTCTTACGAGTTGGCCTCGTTTCTGAAACGCGTCACCTCGGGCGTCTACTCGAGCGCTACACCAGGTTTCGGAAGGGCTCTGGCACGTAGTCCAGCAAGGTCCGCTTCCATTCATCGCTCAAGGTGGCCATGACGACCTGGTCCTCCTTCGAAAGCCAAGCAAGATGGCGGAGCCCGTGCTCCAGCACCTGGGCGGACGCGATGCTCGTAGCGGCGCTCGTCGCACCTGACCGTGCGAGCTCAGCCCTGGAGATGGGCACGCCCACAAGCTGCGGTGCCTGGCCGTCCGAGTTGACGACCACGAAGCTCAGCACCACCGCGCCGCGGGCTCGCCGCCACGAGGTGGAGTGCACCAGGACCGGCTCGCCCATCAGATTGCGCGATAGCCGGCCGACCACCTCGACCGGGTCATCCTCGGCAGCGACCTCGATGTACCAGGGATCCGGGCCGCAGGGCCCGGCGAGCTCGGGATGCCCCTCTCGCATCCGCAGGACAAAGACCTCAGCCTGGACCGGTCCCTCGACCGCCCAGGGAGTCCGTGGCGCGGATGAGTTCAGACGGGCTCCGCCCTCGCGAGCACCTGCTCGCGCGTGACCTTCATGTTGTGCGACTCGCCGGCGTGCTTTTGGAGGGCGGGTACGATTTGAACCGCCGTCCCGCGCGTCTCGAATCCGCATTCGCATCGAACCACCAGCTCCTTTGTCGGCAGGGATCTGCTCACCACGGCCAGGATAAGGCGTCAAGGGGGCCACTGAACTCGAAATTGGCGGCGGCAGCAGCCACGTGGCAGCTTTTATTACGATCGGCTGAGGGTCCTGTGGAGCGGCCCTGGTGTTCCGGTTCTAGGCATTCAGGAGGGAGTGGTGAGACCAATTCGAGGCGTGATCCTGGCGACCGTGTCGATCGTCGCGTTGAGCCAATCACTGGGAGTCTCGGCTGACGATATCGTGCAGCCGGTCGACTTCACCCACAACGTGATGGACGCTCCAGCGCCCGTCGCGGGTTCAGTCTTCGGGACTGGGCCGGCCGTGAAGACCGGCAATGCGATCTGCACTACGGCCCCGCAGGCGGGGAATGCCAATACCGACTGTGAGTCAGCCGCCGGACCTCACAACGAAACTTCGATCGCCGTCAACCCCACCGACACCAACAACATGATCGGCGGCGCCAACGACTACCAGCTGGGAATCAACTCGGGCGGCCACGTCACGGAGAGCATCCTCTCGCGCGCGCATGTGACCTTCGACGGCGGGACCACCTGGTCGATGTACCCGCTGTTCTCCAGCTCCACCTATCAAGCGACGGGCGACCCGGCTGTCGCTTTTGACACCTCGGGCCACGCTTACTACGCGACGCTGGGCTTCCGGTTTGTCAGCAAGACCAACGCCCAGAGCCCAGACGTTCTGGTCTCGAACTCAAGCGACAAGGGCAAGACCTGGAACGTAGTGCGCGTCGCGGCCGGCAGCGGCGTGTTCACCAGCGTCGGCGACGTGCTCGACAAGGAGTACATCGCGGCATGGGGCAATGGCAATGCGATTGTCACCTACGG
>DATARC010000236.1:0-2546 GCA_036264335.1 Candidatus Dormiibacterota bacterium | reverse complement strand
GCGCGCATCGACAGACCAAGCGTCGTGCGCTGGAGAAGGAGGTAGACGAGCAGGAGGACGATAGCCGAGACCCCGATCACGCCGAGGTCCTGGTAGCTGATGAACGCGCCGAGGACATTTACGGTTTGCACCGAGAACGGGCTTGGAAACGAGCGCGGCACGTAGCCGAACAGGAATCCCGCCAGGCCGTTGAACAGCGTGGCGAGGCCGAGGGTGATGATGACCAGCGTCAGGACGGGGGCTCGTTCCACCGGCCTGATCACCAAGCGTTGAATGGCCACTCCACCGATGAAAGCGATGGCGAGCGTGAGCGGCAGCGCGATCCAGTAGCTGAGCCCGTGCTCGATGAGCGTGTACGCGATGAAGGTCGCGAACATCGCCATCTCGCCCTGCGCGAAGTTGACGAGGCCCATCGCGTTGTAGATGAGGACGAGGGCCAGCGCGAGGCTGGCGAAGATGCCGCCACTGGCAATCCCGCTCACGACCAGCTGAAGGAACTCTTGCATCAGGGACCGCTAGTAGCCCAGGTAGGAGCGGCGGACCGACTCGTCGTTCTTGAGCTCCGCGCTGAGCCCGGCGACGGCGACCCGCCCAACTTCCAGCACATACGAATGGCTCGACAGATCCATCGCGATGCGGGCGTTCTGCTCCACGAGCAGCACGCCGACGTGGTCTGTGCGATTGATGTCGCGGACGATCTCGAAGATCGACTTGACGACCAACGGCGCCAGGCCCAGCGACGGCTCGTCGAGCAGCATCAGCCGCGGGCGCATCAGCAGCGCACGCCCCAGCGCCAACATCTGCTGCTCTCCGCCCGACAGGGTGCTGGCCGACAGATGCCGGCGTTCGCGCAGGACTGGAAAGTATTCGAAGACGCGCCCGTAGTCCTTCCGCACCTGCTCGCGGTCGCGACGGAGGTGATCGCCCAATCGCAGGTTCTCCTCGACCGTGAGATCGGTCAGGATCCCGCGCCCTTCTGGCACATGGGCGATGCCGGCGCGGACGATGTCCTCGGTCGACATCCGGCGCAGCGATCTGCCCATCAGGGCGATCGAGCCTTCCCAGCGGACGCTTCCGCAAATGGTTCGGAGTGTGGTGGTCTTGCCGGCGCCGTTGGCACCAAGGAGTGAGACGATCTCGCCCTCCGCAATCGCCAACGACACTCCGTGCAGGACCTGAGTCGGTCCATAGCCCGCACGCACGTCCGTCATCTCGAGAAGCTGCATCTACGCCGCCCCGAGGTAGGCCCCGATGACGGCAGGATCTTCCCGCACCTCCGCAGGCGTGCCTTCAGCGATCTTGCGTCCGAAGTCGAGCACGACCACGCGGTCCGAGATCCCCATCACGAAGCTCATGTTGTGTTCGACGAGCAGAACCGTCGCGCCGAGCTCCGAGTGGATGCGGCGGACAAGACGGGCCACATCGCTGACCTCCTCGTGGCTGATGCCCCCGGCCGGCTCGTCGAGCAGCACCAGCCTCGGTTTCGACACCAGCGCCCTTGCCATCTCGACCCGCTTTTGCACGCCGAACGGCAGCGCCGCCACATGGTGTGAGGCAAAATCGGCGAGGCCGACAAAATCCAGGCTGTCCAACGCGCGCTTGCGTGCGTCCGACTCGGCCTTCAGCGCGCCTGGCAAGGGAGTCGACGCTCCGAGAAAGCTGCTGCGGATGTTTATGTGATCGCCGACGAGCACGTTGTCGAGCACCGTCATCGAGCGGAACAGAGCGAGGTTCTGGAAGGTGCGGGCCAGTCCTTGTCGCACAACCTGGTGAGCCGCCATCCGCAGGACCGGCTGGCCGTCCAGCATCACCGTTCCGCTGCCCGGTCGATACACACGGGCCACCACGTTGAAGAGAGTTGTCTTGCCGGCGCCATTCGGCCCGATCAGGGCGACCACCTCGCCCGCGTTGACGTTGAACGAAACGCGGTCGAGCGCGACGACCCCTCCAAAGCGAACACTGAGGTCATTCACTTCGAGCAGGGCCATTTGCGCCGAAAGTCTAAGAGCGCGCCGCGCGCGCGGCCATTAGTCGGAAGGCTGAGGTAGGTCGGGCGGCTCGTCGGGCGTCGCCGGCGGGGTTGACGTCGACGGCCACTGGGCCGCCCGGGGTGGTGCCGCGGGAGGCGCGGGCGGGGGCGGCGCCGGTGGGGCCGGCGGCGGTGCGGCGGGTGGCGGGACCGGCTGAATGGGCGCACCCCACGTCCCCGGTTCCACGGGAGAAGCCGGCTGGGCGGGTGCGTCCCACGTCGGTGGCTGCAGCGGCGGGACGTATGGCTGGACCGGCGGTGGAGGCTGGACAGGGGCGTCCCACGCAGATGGTTGGGCGGGGTTTCGCGGCGTCAGAGGCGTCGCAGAGCCGGCGGGCGGGAACGGCGCCATGTAATCGGGCCGGGTGGCGCGGTGGGTCACGGTCGCCGAGCTTGGCGGCGTTGAGCGGCGCCGGCTCAAGAACCAGTATGCGAGCACGCCGATGATCCCGATGACCGCGATGATCGGCAGGAACACGAAGGGCGGCCTGGTGATGATGTCCAGGCCGCTGATGCC
>DATARC010000130.1:0-2116 GCA_036264335.1 Candidatus Dormiibacterota bacterium | reverse complement strand
GTCAGGCCGATTCGCATCGACTGCCACGGCGGAGGGGTGCGCGTGCGGAGGCGTCGCAGCGGCGGTCCTGCGACCTCGAGCACCTCGATGGCGCGGATCATGCGCACCGGATTCTGCAGGTCGACGCCCGGATCATCGTCGAGGGCTACGAGGCGCCGGCGCAGGCCGTCGACATCGAGCTTCTCCAGTTCCGCGCGGAGCTCGGGATTCGGCGCCACGCCGCTGAGGCTGAATCCATCGCACAGCGCATCCACGTACAGCATCGTGCCGCCCTCCACCACCGGGGTCAGGCCCCGGCGTTCGATGTCGGCCAACGCCGCACGTGCGCCTTGCACGTACTCCGCCACGTTGAAGCCGGTTCGCGGATCGACGAAGTCGACCATGTGGTAGTTGACCGAGCTCCGCTGTTCCGGTGATGGCTTGTTGGTCGCGATGTCCAGCATCTGGTAGACCTGCTTTGAGTCCGCCACGACGATCTCCCCACCAAGCGCGAGCGCGAGCCTGAGCGCAATCTGCGATTTGCCGATGCCCGTGGGTCCGACGATGACAGGAACGTTCAGCGCTTGATCCTGTACACGGTGAGCCCGTTCTGGTCGTCACGCTGGTACGCATCCGCCAGAAATTGGTCAAACGGCGAAGGCGATCCGTTCTGCAGCTGTTTGACCGCGGGCAGGTCTTTGCTGAAGTCGATGTTGTAGTAGACCACCCACCAGACCGGTTGGGCAAGCATGGACCGTTCAGCTCGGGCGAGCTCGGCCGGTGGCGTGACACCGGGGACCAGGAACATCACCGGCACCGGTGGCACCCGGCCGGTCAGAAGGTAGAGAGAAGGGCCGTTGGGCATGAACGCGATCGTCTCCGGGTGTTGCGAGGCGAATGTCAGCGCGCCGGCCACGATCGGCGCGCTGTCGTATGTAGTGCAGATCGACCCCTTGGGCGTTGCCACCTCGCGCAGGAAGCCCGTGCCATCGGTGTGGCAGACGAGTGCGTAGCCGAGGACCAGCGGCGACAGGCCCGCCAGATAGATGCAGGCTAGCGGGATGATGGCGGCCCCGGCCACCATCGTCGACGCGCGCATGCCCGCGAGGATCCTTTTCACCGGCATGGCGACAAGCGGCAGCGTGAGGCACGAGCTCAGCCAGAAGTTCTGATCGGACATGTGGACTATCAAGACCGAGGCGAACAGGCCGACCGCCACGAGGCCGACTAAGGTCCAATCGGGGAGGGCCGCCAAGCTCCTCCGGTGCCGCGACAAGGCGAGCGCCGTGTACACCGCAACCACGACAGGGGCGACGACGGCCAGGAGCCAGTGCATCGGTATCGCCCACAGGGCTCCGATGCTGGCCTCCCAGAAAGACGTGTCGTGGAGAAGCGCGGGCTGCCACGGAAATGGCAGCGCCTGGCTCGCACCGAATGTCTGGAACGTGTACACCACCGTGTCGGTGAGGAATGCCGGCAACGCGCCAAGCCCGGCCAGCACCGCCAGCACAGCGGCGCCGGGGATCGCCATCGCGACTAGCATCGGGACGACCGACCGGCCGGCACGGCGTTCGATCAGCCACGCGGCAACGATCCCGGCGAGCACGGCGAGCAGAGACGACTGGAGCATGATGAGGGCGCCGGAGGCTGCCAGCCCCGCCAGGACGAAATGCAGCCGGGGCGACCGCGCCGTTCGCGCCGCCAGCAGCGCGGCCGTCATCGCCAGGATGAAAGTCACCGACCAGAAGTGGTACGGCGAGAACTCTTCGAACACGGGGAGCCAGACGCCCCAGAGCAGCGCGATGCCTGCCGCCCACACCGGCCCGATGAGGCGGCGCCCGACGAGGGCAACCAGGCCTGTGCCAATCACCATCGCCAGCCCTGTCAGCAGGCGCTCGTCGACAACCGAGGCGCCGAGAAGCTTGAAAGCGCCGGCGTAGAGAAAGATTCCTCCGGGTGGAATGGCGGCGAAGAAGTCGCGATAGGGCACCTGGCCCGACGCCACCTGCATGGCCTGGCCTGAGAGCACCGCCTGGTCTTCGTAGATGTTGACCCAGCGGAGCCTGGGAAAGATGGCAATCGCCACCCCCGCCATCGCGACCAGCGGCCACATCCACGTGGTTGCCGGCGGCTGCGC
>DATARC010000116.1:0-2822 GCA_036264335.1 Candidatus Dormiibacterota bacterium | reverse complement strand
GAGGGCCTCCAGCGTCTCGAGCAGTGGCGTGTCCCGCGACTGCGCATATGTGAGCAGCGTGCCCAGGAGCTCATCGACGAACCGGCGCAGCGCATCGGGGCTCTGCACCTCGAGCAGCAGCCGAAACGCGCCCAGCGAGCGGTAGGACGCGACCCGGCCGCGGCCGCCCGCCCGGCGCGTGAGGCGCAGCGCCTGCCTGGCCTCGAGGTGGGAGCGCGCCAGCTCTCCAACGGAATTGGCGAGGTTGCCGATCCCCACCGATCCCGAGCCCGGCTTCATGATCGGCGCGGCTCCGGCCAGTATCTGCGCTGCGAGCTTCTCGATCGCCGCGAGGTCGGACGCGACCTCGTCCGGGACGAGAACGACCGCCGAGGCCGAGCGCACCAGCGTCAACGCGTCCGGCAGGCGCGAGCGGACGATGCCGCTCAGAGCCGAGTCCAGCCGGTCCTGGCGTCCCGGCGCCGTCAGCGCCGCCTCCGTCTCGTCGTCGTCCGGTTCCAGGACCATGACCCACGCGCGCTGAGGGAGACGGTGCCCAAGCCGCTCCGCCTGGCGCGCCACCCTTTCGGCCTCGTCGCCTTCCAGCCCGCCGGCGAGCACCTCCTCCACCAGGTCGCCGCGCAGCCGGCGCTCGACCTCGGCGGTCGCCCGTTCCTTGGCCAGCTCCAGCGCCAGGATGGTCGAGCCGTGCTCGAGCGCGCGGCGCCGGCCGGGCGAATCGACGGTCTTCTCATCGACCCCGACCGCCAGCAAGCCGAGGACGTCAGGCCCCGCGCGAACCGGCACCAGGTCGATCGGGCGGGCCGGCCGGCCCGCATTCATGCGAACTTCACGCGCCCCCGTCTGCGCGAGCGGCGTGGGCACGTGGATGCGCGGCGGCATCCCGTCGGTGGTTTCGCCCGCACCGCGCACGCGGTAGCCGGCGGCCGAGTACAGAGCGGCGCGCCCGCCGGCCAGCGATCCGATGACGTCGAGGATCGATTGAATGCCGGCACCCTCGAGAGAGAGCTTCGTGAAGCGTTCATGAATGTCGTGTGAGAGCTGGATCTCGGCCAGCTGGACCTCCATTGCGCGCTGCAGCTCGCTGCGCTCAAGGATGCCTGCGACCTGGCCGGCGATCGCCAGCAGAAAGTCGATGTCGCCCGCGTCGAAGTCCCGCCTGCTCGCAGTCTGGACGTTGAGCACGCCCACCAACCGCGGGCCCGATTCGATCGGCACCGACAACATCGAGTGGAATCGATCCTCGTCGAGGCCCGGGACCCATTTCCAGTGTGGCTCCTTGCTGACATCGGCCACCACCGCGGGCCGTCGCGTGTCGGCAACCCAGCCCGTGATGCCCTCCCCCACCTTCATCACGACCTTGCCGACCATCGTCTCGTTGAGCCCGTTGGTGGCGGTCAGGACGAGGTCGCGACCACGTGGCGAGACGAGATAGAGGGAGCACACGTCAGTGCCCATGGCGGAGGTGGCCTCGCGGATGATGAGCTCGAGCAGCTCGTCGGGGCGTTGGGTCGAGGCCGCCGCCTGCGCCAGCCTGACGAGGAAGCTGAGCTCACGAGCCGCCAGGCTGGAATCCGCGCCCTCGGTACGTACAGCCAACCTTCGCACCCTGGTGTCCGGCTTCACGCTAACCCTCGTGTGAACAACACAATCTACGCCCGTTACATTGTGTCACCCGTACAGGACCTCCCTGGCACCGGCACCCTCCGGTGAGGCTGCTGGAATCAAGGTAGGCTAGGCAGCAAGTGCCCCTTTCACACTCCGGCCGCTGGCGTGAACACTTCGCCGGGGTGGACCTGCCGGTGCCGGTCCTTGGCGGCGGCACGGTGACCGGAATCAACTTCGACAATGCCGCCAGCACACCACCGCTCCGCCGCGTCCGCGATGCGGTGACCGGTTTCGCGGACGTCTACTCGAGCGTTCATCGCGGCACGGGCTACAAATCCCGCATGGCGACCGGGGCCTATGAACAAGCTCGCGAGCGAGTCGCCGAGTTCCTGAACGTGGACACCCACAGCCAGGTCGTCATATTCGTCAAAGGCACCACCGATGCGCTCAACCGAATCGCGGCCGAGCAGGCCCGTCTCGACGGCCGGCAGGTGCTCGTGACTGAGATGGAGCACCATGCCGACCTGCTGCCGTGGCGCCATCGCAGCGGCCACCTGCTGGTGGGGCTGACTCCGGACGGCCACATCGACCTGAACGCGATCGAACAAGCGCTGAAAGAAAGTGGCGGCCGGATCGGCCTCGTCGCGGTGAGCGGCGCGTCGAACGTCACGGGCTTCATCTCCCCCATCCACGAGGTGGCCGACCTGGCTCATCGTCACGGCGCGCTCGTCTCGGTCGACGCCGCTCAGCTCGCGCCGCATCGACGCATCGACATCCGTCCCGCACACGACCCCGGGCATCTCGACTTCGTCTCGTTTTCGGGTCACAAGATGTACGCGCCCTACGGCGCGGGCGTGCTGGTCGCTCCGCGCGACTTCTTCTCCGGCACGCCCGAGGTGATGGGCGGCGGTGCGATCCGCATCGTCACCTGGGACGACACGGTCTGGGCAGATCTGCCGGACCGCGAGGAGGCTGGGTCGCCCAACGTCATCGGTGCGGTTGCGCTCGGTGTCGCGATCGAGACTCTGCTGGACCTCGGATTCGACGAGATGCTCGAGCACGAGACCTTGCTCGGCCGGCGACTGCTCGATGCACTGAGCGCAATCCCGGGTGTGACGGTGCTCGGTGGCGCCGGCGCGGCCGGAGAACCCGAGCGCCTCGGGCTGGCAAGCTTCGTCATCGACGGCGTCCATCACGGCCTGGCGGCGGCTGCG
>DATARC010000013.1:0-3865 GCA_036264335.1 Candidatus Dormiibacterota bacterium | reverse complement strand
TGCTCGCGGTGCTGCTGGCGTGGGACGCCGAGACCGCGACCGGCAGGCCCCGGGTGTCGAATGAGCTGGTCGCCCAGGCGTGTGCCGACTTTCCCAAGGCGTTCGTAGGCTTTGGCAGCGTCGACCCGCTCAAAGGAGAGCGAGCGGTCGCCGAGCTCGACAACATCAGCTTCATGGAGCTCAAGGGGGTCAAGCTTCACCCCTCGCTACAGGCCTTTGCCCCCGACGACGAAAAATACTGGCCGCTGTACGAGCGGTGTGAAGAGCTGGGCCTCGCCATCCTCTTCCACACCGGAACGAGCGGCATCGGTGCTGGTCAGCCGGGTGGGCAGGGCATCAGGCTTGACTACGCTCGCCCGATAAGGCTGGACGCGGTCGCGGCCTCATTCCCGAACCTCAACATCATCGCGGCCCACTTCGGCTACCCATGGCACATGGAGCTGCTGGCGATGGCGCTGCACAAGACAAACGTCTACATCGACATCTCAGGGTGGGCGCCGCGCTACATCCCCGCCGAGGTGCTGCGCGACATGAAGGGCAGGCTGCAGAACCAGTTCGTGTTCGGGAGCGACTATCCGTTCATCCAACCCGAACGGTGCCTGGACGAGCTGGCAACGCTGGAAATACCTGCTCCCGCGCTTCAAAAGATATTGGTCGACAACGGCAAGCGGCTGCTCGGTCTGTCGTAACCGCCAACCAGCCGCGCGGTGGCGTGCGCGTGAATCACAATCGTTCGAGACGGAAGGAAGTCGAATGGCAGCGCCACGAGCTCGTGCGCCAAGATCGTCACGCTCGAACCGGCGACCGCGACCGAATCGACGGTTGCCCAGGGCTCTGAATCCCTCATCGCGCTCACGGCCACCACGCGGGCGCTCAATTGATCCACGACCAGCACGGATCGCGCCCTAAGGGCTGCGACATCGACCTGCTGGGCAGCGGCCTCAGCGGCTTGTGAGGTGGCTGCCTGCAGGCCGGCAACTCGACTGCTCACGAACGCCGCGTCGACTGCGTACGCGGTGAGAGGAAGGAGGATGACCGGCAGCAGGACGGCGTAGAAAGCGAGCACCTGGCCACGATCGCGTCCCGTCACGTGGTTCTCGAGCGCCACGTTTCGATTCGCACGCGCACCTCCGAATGCAGCGCCAGCCGGCCGGGGAGCAGTGTGAACGCGGCCCACGTCAGATCGACACTGGCGGACGACGATGCCGTGACACTTCCGGTCCGAGCGAAGTCGCCAAGTGACAGCGCGAGTGTCGCCGATCGCACCGGGTACCCGGCGACGACGTCGCGGAACCGCTGGTTCCCCGCTGCCACCGCCGCTTGCGCGCTGGGAGCGCGCGCCGCGGCTTCGGCGGCCGCCTGTGTCGCAGCCTCGAGGCCGGCGTGCGCGCTCGCGACCTGAACGCTGGCCACTGTCCCTATCGCGAGCAAGAGCACCACCGGCGCACAGAGCGCGAGCTCGAGGAGCGCCTGACCGCGACCCGTTCTCACCTCGCGAACACCTCTTTCTGAACCACCGCTCGAACGTGCAGTGGCAGGCCGGCCGTCCCGGCGAGCGGCACCAGGGCAGGCACCGTTCCGCGAATCTCTACCTCGACCGCGTCGCCCAGATCGCTCGCACAGACCCACAATGCGGGCGAGGCCTGAGACGTCCCGGGGCACCAGGCCACGGTCGTGACCCCGACCAGGCTGGGCGCAAGGATTCGCCGTGTCACTTCGACCGCCAGCACGGGCGTGCCTCCTGCTGCGGCTGCCGCACGGGCGCCCGCCAGCGCTGCCGAGTGCGCTGCGAAAGTCTCAGAGCCCCAGATCCCGGCCTCGACTGTGCCCAGCGCGAGCAGCAGAGCGATCGGCCAGGCCAACGCGAACTCGAGCAGCGCTGCGCCACGATTCCGGTGCAAACGGGGGCTCAATACAGGTTTCGCTGCAGCGCGCTGACCGCCGGAAACATGACGACAGCGAGGAATGGCAGCAGCACCCCCACTCCCGCCGGAAGCAGGACGTGGTTCAGCGCCTTCCGGCTCTGAACGATCAGGTCGCGGCGCTGGGCGCGGCGCAGGTCGGCGGCAAGAGCCCTCACTCCCTGCAGCGCTCCGGTCCCGTACTCGCGGCTCGCCGCCAGAATCGTCGCCACGCTGGCGATTGCGGGGATGTCGAGATTCTCCGAGTAGCGCAAGAGCCGCGATTCGAACGGGGCAGAGCCCACAACCTGAGAAGCGATCAGCAGGCGGCGTACGTCCCTGGCCAGCTCGCCATCCAGCTTCATGGCCACAGTGCCCAGCGCCGAGAGTGCGCTGCCACCGCCGCTCAATTCGAGAGTGAAGAGCTCCATGAAAGGAATGAGCTGGCCGGCGAGGCGCCTCCGCCGCGAGGCAACAGCCGTTCTGAGCACGAGCCAACAGAGTCCGATCCCCAACGCAAGTCCAACCAGCGCAAGGATCGGGGCTCCCGCCCACCCCAGGATTGACGATGTCGCCGCTCCGACAACGGCGCTGCAGGCCGAAAGCGCCACCGCAAATGCCGCCAGCCGTTCGGGACTCTCGTTCCAGCCGGCCCGGTCGATGAGTTCCGAAAGCCGCGTCTGAATGCCTGTGGCCGCTAGCGCTCGTGACCACGTTCCTGCGGGCGTCGAGGCATCTGTCGCTTTTGCGCCGCGGGTTCGCTGAAGCCAAGCGGCGGCATCCAAGCCTCTCGTTCGGTCGCCCAGGGCGATGGCTGCGATTGCGCAGCACGCGCCGGCCGCAATCGCTGCAATCGGATAGAGCGACTCAAGCATCGATGAGCCTCACGCGCTCGAGGCCGGGCAGCCGGAGAAGGCGTCTCATCCAGATATAGCTGCCGCCCATGACTCCGAGCATCGCCAACAGGAACGCTTCGCCGGTTGGGTTTTGAAAGGCGTCGAGGTACGGAGAGTGCAGCGCTGAGAGGACCACCAGGAACGCGATGGGCAGGGCCACGATGATGCTCGACGCGGACCTTGCCTGGACCTGAAGCGCGCGCGCCTCACGTTCCACCTCTTGCGCTGCGGTTACCGAGGCCTCCAGGTCCGCGAACAACGGGGCCAGCTCACCGCCACCCGGTCCCTGGATCAGAACAGCAGCGGCCAGCATGTCGAAAAGCGGTTCGGCGACCCGCATTCGCGCGGCGGCCCAGGCCTGGCGACGTCCGGCGGTCGCGGCCGCGATCGAGCGAAACTCGGGCCGCAGCGGCAGCGGCCCACGCTGGCCAAGGATCTCCACCGCCTGATGGACGTTGGTGGCGCCGGTCTCGAGCAGCTGTCGCAGCATCCTCACCGCCTCGAGCACCGCGTCCTGCCGCACGAGCTGCTGGGACCTCGCCCTGGCGGCGACGAACGCGCGAACCGCGCCCACACTGCCGATCGCGGCCGGCACCGCCAGCGGAACCAAGCCCGTGATGCCTCCTGCCAGCACGCCGCCGACCACCGCCGCAGCGAGCTCGAGCACACCCATCCGGAGAACGGTCAGCCATGGCCAACCGGCGCTTTGCACGAGCGATGATTCGGTTGACCACCACCGCATGGCGACCCTGAGGGGCCATGGCTTGGAGGGCGTATCTGACGGCATTGGAGCCGGAGCGGCCACAGCCAGGACTGCGCCAAATGTCCCCAAGCCGGCGCTGAGCGCCGCAGCCACCTCAAGCATCGAACGCATCAAGGAGCCGCATTGGATCGCAGACCGACGCGAGCTTCGAGCGCACGCGCTCCGGCATCGCCGCGGCGGAACCGACGCGGTGCCATTGGCCGTCCCGGCCGTACCCCACCAGCTCTTGCAGGATGGCGCGACCGTCGTCAACCCCTTGCACACACCCGAGCGACAAGAGCCGTCGCGTCCGCGACTCGCCCTCG
>DATARC010000241.1:0-4308 GCA_036264335.1 Candidatus Dormiibacterota bacterium | reverse complement strand
CGCGGAGCGTTGAGGCGGCACGCCAGTCGAGTTGTCCCAGCGAACCAGCATCACCACCGCCCGCGCCATGTGGCGGGCCATTCCCGCCCTCCTACGCTCCAGCTCCGCGACCAGGGCGACCGGGAGCTGCGCCGACGGTTTAGACCTAGTGGCCACTCCAGCCATGACGCTGACTATACGGACGGGGGCGGCTTAGGACACAGCGTCGAACGCGCGGGCGCTAGCTGTTCTTCTTGATGAAGGCCAGCATTCGACGCCAGGCGTCGTCGCACGCCTCCTTCCAATCGGCGAAGCTGCGGTCGAAGAAGCTGTGCGGCGCGCCTTCGTAGATGTGCATCTCGTGGGGCACCTTGGCCTCGGTCAGCTTCTTGTCGAAGTCGTGGAAGGCTTCCAGTGGCGTGAAATCGGCGCCCGCGATGAGCAGGAGCAACGGCGCCTTCATCCGGGAAAGGTATGGGAGTGTCCGCTCGGGCCGGCCGTAGAAGCCTATGTCGCCATCGACCCCATCGACCAGGGCTGACATGTTCCACGAGCTCGAGCCGCCAAAGCAGAAGCCGACGGTGAAAACAGACTTCACCGCGCCGCCATCCTTTGACTTCAGGTGGGCGACGGCGGCTGCCACGTCGGCGCCGATTCCCTCCGGCGTGGTCTTCTCGACGTGCGGCTTGTAGTCGAAAGCCTCGCTCCGATCGCCCATTCCCTCGGTACGGCCGAAGTAGTCGATGGCGACGGCGTCGATGCCGGCCTCGGCAAAACGCTGGGCGAGCTCTTTGTAGAAGTGGTGCAACCCTCTCACGTCAGGCATCACGACCATCCCCGCGCCGGTGGGTTTGGCAGCGCGAGCGAAGTAAGCCATGAACCTGTTGCCGTCGGCGGCTGTGAGCTCGAAGTCTCCGTGGTCGGAGGCGGCTCCTCCGATGGGCGGCAGGGGCGGGCGGGCGTCATCTGAGTAGCACATTTGATTGATTCTCCAATAGATTGGTCAAGTGATGCCAAACGAAAGCACGACGTTCACGGCGACCGACCTCCAGGGGTTCCTCGACGAGATGGTCGACCACGACAGGCTGGCACTCGCCGACCGCCTCCAGAGAGCGTCCGAACGCCTGGCCGAATATGGCCAACTGGTGACGGCAGGCCCTGGTGACAAAGGTGTGTGGAGCTCACATGAGGTGCTGGCGCACATCGTCGTGCTGTCGAAGTTTTACGGCGTCGTCTTTCACAAGGTCTCGAGCGGCAAGATGACCGAGCTCGACCTGCTCAACAACGTTGCCTTGCGTGATGCGATGGACGAGCAGATGGCGCAGATCGAGCCGAAGGAGCTGATCCGGATGGCCCTGGAGGACCATGCCCGGACTATCGCTGGTCTTCGAGCCGCCGATGCCGCGTCGATGAGGCGCGTGGTCAAGGTCGATGGGGGGGAGACGATGACCGCGGAGGAGGTGGCGCGCCTGCCGCTCATCAGCCACCTGGAGCTGCACATCGATCAGCTCCTGCGGGCCCTGGCCTAAGGCGCTCCCGAGGCGCCGAGCCGGTGCAGCTCGCGCCGCAGCGACTCTCCGGCCTCTTTCATCATCGACGGATCGGGGTTCGGATCCTGGTTGTCGAAGTCGAGGTCGTGCACGCCTCGAATCGGCACGACGTGGAAATGAACGTGAGGCACTTCGAGTCCGACCAGGACGAGGCCAATCTTGACCGGCTTGAAAGCCGCCATCTGCGCCTGGCCGATAGTCTTCGCCGTCCCCATGAGGTGATCGACGAGCTTTGGTTCGAGGTCAAGCCAGTGGTCGATCTCGAGCCGGGGCACCACCAGCGTGTGACCCGGACGGAGGGGTCGATTGGAAAGAAATGCCACGCATTCGGCGTCCTTCCAGACGAAATCGGCGGGTAGCTCGCCATCGATGATGCGCGCGAAGATGCTCGCCACGCCACCAGAGTAGATTGGCGGCGATGCCTCCCGCAGCACAGCTCATCGGTGCCACCAAGAAGTACGGCGCGGTGGAAGCGCTCAAAGGGGTAAGCCTCGATATCGAGCTCGGAGAGGTCGTGGCCATGCTCGGGCCAAACGGCGCAGGCAAGACGACATCGATCAGCCTGCTGTTGGGACTGCGGAAACCGACGACGGGCAAGGCCCAGCTCTTCGGATTGGATCCGAGCGACCTCAATGCCCGAAGCCGAGTCGGCGTGATGCTCCAGGAGTCCGGCATTCCGGAGATGCTCAGGGTGCAGGAGATCGTTGACCTGTTTCGCTCCTACTACCCGAAGCCGATGGCACGCGATCGTGCGATCTCGATGGCGGGACTGGAGGAAAAGGCAAAAGCACTCGTCAAGCAGCTGTCCGGTGGGCAGCGCCAGCGGCTGTACTTCGCCCTGGCGGTCTGTGGAGATCCCGAGGTCCTCTTTCTTGACGAGCCGACGGTTGGCATGGATGTCGAGGGCCGTCGATCGTTCATCGAGCGCATCGCCGAGTTCGCCAACATGGGGCGCACCGTGGTGCTGACCACGCACTACCTGGAGGAGGCGGACCAGCTCGCCAAGCGTGTGGTCGTGATCGACAGAGGCGTGGTGATCGCCGACGCCTCGCCGCAGGAGATCAAGTCCAAGGTTGCTGGCAAGCGCGTCAGTTTCACTGCGGCGGCCATGACCGACAAGGATCTGGATGGCCTGCAGGTCACCACCTCAACATTTGCGGATCACAGGGTGCAGCTGCTAACGAACCAACCTGAGGCGGTGCTGCGCGAGCTGTTCCGGCGTGGAGTCGAAATTTCGGACCTCGAGGTTTCCGGCGCCGACCTCGAGGATGCATTTATCTCTCTCACCACCCACCAGGCCACTGCGTGATGGCTTCGGCGACAATCGCTCGCGCCCCGATTCTGCCGATGCTCGTCCGTCAGACAGGCGCGGAGTTCTTGAAGCTCTGGCGCGTCCCCGCGTTCAGCATCACGTCACTCTTCCTGCCTGTGATGTTTTACGCGTTCATCGGCATCGGCCAGTCAAAGCAGCAGATATTCCCGGGCGTCAGCTTTGGCGCGTACTTCCTTGCATCGATGGCCGTCTACGCGGTGGCGAACGTGATGATCTTCAGCTTCGGCATCTCAGTGGCGACGGAGCGGGGCCAGAAGATGGACGTGCTCATGCGCGCAACGCCGATGCCGCCATGGCTCTATCTGCTGTCCAAATGCATCACGGCGCTGGTATTCGCCGCGATGACCCTCGTCGTTCTGTTTCCTTTTGCCTACTTCGCCGGCAGCGTGAGGCTCGAGCCCTCGGAGTGGGTGACGCTTGCCTACCGAGTGCTCCTCGGATCGATCCCCTTCATCGCTCTGGGTTTCGCCATCGGCTATCTATCCGGCCCTAATTCCGCAGTGGCCGTGATCAACTTGATCTACCTGCCGACCGCTTTCGCGTCTGGCCTTTTCTTCCCCAAGCAGCTTCTGCCGCAGTTCATCCAGAACATTGCTCCTTATCTGCCGCTGCACTTTTTTGGCCAGCTTGGGTGGGACGCGATAGGCGCGCCCACAGACGGAAGCGTGACCACCGACTGGATATACCTGACCGTTTATGGCGTGCTGTTTATCGCACTTGCACTGTGGGCTTACCGGCGAGAGGAAGGCCGCAAGTTCACTTAGCCCCTGACCCGAACTCCGGAGGCAGAGCGGCTCCGAAGGCCCCCTCATAACGCTTCGCGAACTCAGCGAACGTGTACGAGTGCTCGACGGTGCCGATTTGCTCCACCGCATAGGTCGCGGCCAGCGAGGCGACCCGGCCCGCCTGCTCCAGATTGAGGCCGCGGAGCAGTCCCGCCACCAGGCCTGAGCGATAGGCATCGCCGGCGCCGGTGGGGTCCGACTCTCGGCGCGCGGGCGCGGGTGGGATGTCGATCACACCATCGCTCGTCGCAATCCGCGAGCCCTCGCGTCCAAGCGTTGTCACCACGATCTTGGCCAGCTCGATCAACCCATCCATCGACCGGCCGGTGCGCTGCATGATCAGCTCGAGCTCGTAGTCATTTCCGATGAGGATCCACGCTCCGCGTGCCCCCTCGGTGACGTCCTCGGCCGACAGCCTGGGCAGCTGGTGCGCGGGATCGAACACGAAGGGCAGGCCCTGCGCGCGGCATTCTTGGACGAGCCGCATCATCGCGGCGGGATCGTTGGGACCGACGATCAGCGCCTCAGCGCCAGGAGGGGCGTCGTCCAGCCCCAGCATCGCAGCGCGCCCCATGGCGCCGCCGTAATAGCCGGTCAGCTGGTTGTCATCGAGGTCCGTGGTCGTGAAGCCGGTCGCCGTGATCTCGCCGTCGAGAAGCCT
>DATARC010000216.1:0-5205 GCA_036264335.1 Candidatus Dormiibacterota bacterium | reverse complement strand
GAGCGACATCTACTTCTCGGTCTCGGCTTCCTCGGCGGCCGGCGCCCCTGCCTCTGCCCCTTCCTCGCCCTCGCCGACGACTGCCGGCTCCAGCACTGGGGCTTCCTCTTCGACCTTGAGCTCGCGGCGGTGAACGATCTTGACGATGAGCTCCTCCGGGTCCATCTCCACGGTGACGCCCTTGGGTACTTTCAGCTCGGAGACGCGGAACTCGGATTCGATCTCCTCCAGCGGCGTGAGGTCGACCTCGAAGGCCTCGGGGATGTCCGTGGGCAGGCACTCCACGCGCACGGCATGAATCGGCTGCAAGACGTCGGCGTCTCCGCGCTTGACGGCGGCGGACTCGCCGACGAGGTGAACGGGCACCTCGACCGTGATCTTCTCTTCCAGGCTCACCTGGTAGAAATCGACGTGCGTGGGCCCCAGCCGGCGCGGATGGGTCTGGATCTCCCGCACGAGCACCTTCTCGGTTCGATCACCATCGATCGCCAGGTCGACCAGGTGGGTGCGGCCGGACTTCATGAAGACCTTCTGGAACTCGAGACGGTCGAGCACGACGGGGGTCGGGGTGGCGTTGTGCCCGTAGACGATGCCGGCGAGCTTGCCTTCGCCGTGGAGGCGGCGGGAAGCCTTGCCGAGAAGCGTGCGGGTGGAAGCTTTCAGTTGCATGGTTGGGCCTCGGAGTGGAGAGGCGTCGTTATGATACCGCGCAGAGCGATTGCCGCGAACCGGCAGCAGCAAGACGAGGTTTCAGGCATGCAGAACCCACCGCCTCCGCCGCCGCCCCCACCGGGAAGCTCGTACCAGCCTCCGCCTTCGACGCCCTCGGTCTACTCCCCCACGCCGCCGCCGGTGCAGTACGCCGCGCCCCAGTACCAGGGGCCCCAGCCGACCTACGCGGGCTTCTGGATTCGCCTGGTCGCCAGGCTGATCGATGGCTTGATCATCGGCATACCTTTCGGAATCCTCTTTGCAGCGTTCGCCATCGGCGGTGGAGTCTTTGCCAACGCCAACGGCTCCGGCTCCAGCTCCAGCAGCTCGGATTCCCAGAACGCAGCCTCGGCCGCCGTCTTCGGGGGCGGCTTCCTCCTTCTCTACATCCTGGTGCTGGTCGTGCAGGTCGGCTACTGGATCTACTTCTGGGGCACCAGCGGCTCGACGCTGGGCATGCGACTGCTCCACCTGAGGGTCGTGGACGCGAACACCGGAGGCCCTATCGGATACGCACGAGCCACGGTCAGGTTCCTCATGAGCATCGTCAACAGCTGGGCCTGTTACATCGGATGGATCTGGGTCGCGTTCGACCCGCGAAAGCAGGGATGGCACGACAAGGTCGCCGACTCCGTCGTGCTGCAGTACTGACGGCAGAATCGTTCAAAGGAGGATCTCGACATGCAGAACCCACCACCCCCACCCATCTACCAGCCGATGGCCGTCGCATCGCCGGGCTCCTACGGCGGCTTCTGGATCCGTGTCGTCGCGTACATCATCGACGCCATCCTGCTCGGTATCGTCGGAGGCATCCTGAGCGTGCCGCTGGGGGTCAACTACAGCGACCCGAATAGTCTCAGCAGCGGAGCCGCCCGCACCTCCAACGGCATCGACCTGGTGCTCAGCTTCCTGTACTTCACGCTGCTGTGGAGTTACATGGGCGCATCGCTCGGCCAGCGTCTTCTCGGGATGCGGGTCGTCGATGCCACCACCGGGCAGGCAATCGGTTTTGGCAAAGCCGCCTTGCGCTGGCTCGGCCTGATCATCTCCTTCCTCGTCTGTTTCATCGGCGTGATCTGGGTCGCGTTCGATGGACGCAAGCAGGGATGGATGGACAAGATCGCCGGCACCGTCGTCGTCCGGAGGTAAGCAGGGCCGGCTGGCGGCTAACCCCCTCCGTTGGGGAACCGCTTCCGCAGCCAGTCGACGATGTCCTGGAGGGGCGTGCCCGGGGTGAACAGCTCGGCCACGCCCTTCTTCTTGAGCGTGGCGATGTCGTCCTCCGGGATGATGCCGCCGCCGAAGACGACGATGTCGGTGGCCTTGCGCCGCTTCAGCTCCTGCACGACCGCCGGAAACAGCGTCATGTGGGCGCCGGAGTGGATCGAGAGCCCGATCACCTGCGCGTCCTCTTGCAGGGCGGCGTCGACGACCATCTCGGGTGTTTGTCGCAGGCCTGTGTAGATGACCTCGTAGCCGGCGTCGCGCAAGGCGCGGGCGACGACCTTGACGCCGCGGTCGTGGCCGTCGAGCCCGACCTTGGCCACCAGGATGCGCACCGGCCTCACCGCGGTCTGCGGGGTGGACACTAGATCACGGCCTTTTCGGTGTAGATGCCGAAGACCTCGATCAGCGTGTTCATGATCTCGCCCTCGGTGGCGTATGCGCGAACAGACTCGAGGATGTAGGGCATCAGGTTGTCGGTGCCGGCGGCCGCCTTGCGCAGCGCGGCCAGCGCCTTCGTGCACCTCGCCTGGTCGCGCGTGCGCCGCACCTCCTTGACTCGCGCCACCTGCTCGCCCTCCAGCTTCGGATCGATCCGCAGAATCTCCATCGGCTCCTCGTCGTCGACTGTGAAGTCGTTGACGCCTACCATCAGCCTCCGTTTCTGCTCGAGCTCTTGCTGGTACCGGAACGCGGAGTCTGCGATCTCCTTCTGGAAGAAGCTCGCCTCAATGGCAGGAATCACCCCGCCCAGCTCCTCGATCCGCTTGAAATAGGCCTCGGCCTGGCGCTCGATCTCGTCCGTGAGCGCCTCCACGAAGTAGCTGCCGCCCAGGGGGTCGATGGTGTTCGCGACACCCGTCTCGTACGCGAGCAGCTGCTGCGTGCGCAACGCGAGCCGCGCGGCTTTGTCCGTCGGAAGGGCCAGGACCTCATCCATCGCGTTCGTGTGCAGCGACTGCGTTCCACCGAGCACCGCGGACAGCGCCTCGATGGCCGTTCGCGCGATGTTCAGCTCGGGCTGCTGGGCGGTCAGCGAGACCCCGGCGGTCTGCGTGTGAAAACGCAGCTTCAGGGAGCGTTCGTCCTGCGCGCCATAGCGATCCCGCATCCATCGAGCCCAGATGCGTCGCGCCGCTCGGAACTTCGCGATCTCCTCGAAGAAATCGATGTGAGCGTCGAAGAAGAAGGAGAGACGCGAGGCGAAGTCGTCGACCCGCATCCCCCGCTCGATGCACGCATCGACGTAGGCCATGCCGTCCGCCAGCGTGAAAGCCAGCTCCTGCGCGGCGGTGGAGCCGGCTTCGCGGATGTGGTAGCCCGAGATGGAGATCGTGTTCCACTTGGGCACTTCCCTGGCGCAGTACTCGATGGAGTCCACGACCAGGCGCATCGAAGGCTCTGGCGGAAAGATGAACTCCTTCTGGGCGATGAACTCCTTGAGGATGTCGTTCTGCAGGGTGCCACCGAGGGCCGATGCGGGCACGCCCTGCTTCTCGGCGACTGCGATGTACATGCACAGCAGGATCGCGGCCGGGGAGTTGATGGTCATCGATGTCGTGATGTCGCCGAGCGGGATCCCGTCGAACAACGTCTCCATGTCCGCGAGCGAATCGATGGCCACTCCGCAGTGGCCGATCTCGCCCCGGCTGGTTGGGGCGTCCGAGTCCTGGCCCATGAGGGTGGGCATGTCGAACGCGACCGACAGGCCGGTCTGCCCGTTGGCCAGCAGGTACTTGTATCGCTTGTTGGTCTCTTCGGCGGTGGCGAAGCCCGAGAACTGCCGCATGGTCCACAGCCGGCCGCGGTACCCGCCCGTATGGATGCCGCGCGTGTAGGGGAAGACCCCAGGCATCTCCGCCTCGCGCTTGGGCAGGTCCTCGGCTGTGTACAGAGGTTTCAGCGCGATGCCGGAGATGGTGGAGGTCTCGATCCCGTCGTCGCGCTTCGGGCTGGACTCGAAGTCCTCTTTCCAGACCTCCCTGGCGTCTCTAGCGCGGACTTTCACAAATCCATTATGTGAGGTCTGCTTACGGCTGCTTCCGGCGAGCATTTCCGATCCTGGCCAGGATCTCCTCCGCGGCTCGGTACGGCGAGCCGTCCTTGAGCAGCCGCCCGGTCAGGGCGCCGTCCTCGCCGAGGGCCAGCATGGCTTGCCGGCGGGCCAGGTCCGCCACGACCTCAGCGGTCTCGTCCTTGAGCCGCTTCTCGGCCAGCTGTTGCGCGCGCCCGCTCGTGAGGAGGTGGGCCCGGTGGGACTCGATGGCTGCCCAGAGCTCGTCGATCCCCTCCTGGCGCGCGGCCACTGTCGTGAGGATCGGGGGCTTCCACGGCTTCGAAGCGGCGCCTGAAACCCGGGGTGTATTCAGGCTGAGCATGGCGCGTAGCTCCATGGCCACCCGCTGGTAGCCATCGAGGTCCGCCTTGTTGACGACGAAGATGTCGGCGATCTCGAGGATCCCCGCCTTGATCATCTGCACGCCGTCGCCCAGGTTCGGGGTCATGACCACGACCGTCGTGTCGGCCACTGCCGCGACCTCGAGCTCCGATTGGCCGACCCCGACCGTCTCCAGGATGACCTCGTCGAAACCAAAGGCTCCGAGCAGCCTGATCGCCTCGCGCGTCGCCAGAGACAGGCCGCCCAGATGGCCTCGCGCGCCCATGCTCCGGATGAACACCTTGGGATCCAGCGCGTGACGCTGCATCCTGATCCGGTCGCCGAGGATGGCGCCGCCGGTGAATGGAGAGTTCGGGTCGGTGGCGATCACTGCAACCGACCTGTCCTGCTTGCGCAGCAAGGTGACGAGCGCGTCGACGAGCGTGGACTTCCCGGTCCCTGGCGCGCCAGTGAACCCGACCACCCCCGCCGCACCGTTCTTACCCTTCGGCGGCGTCTCGAGGGCACGAACCGCGGGGTCACGACGCTCGACGAGACTGATCGCGCGAGCCAGGGCGCGAATATCACCAGCGCGAAACCGCACTGCGAGATCGCCCTCGGATTTCGTGCTGGCCATTAGGCACAACGTAACAGTGAGCAGCGCTAGCGCGGCAGGGTTGGCCGGGTCCCCCCGGCCATGACTTTGTTTCCTCAGACCGCCATGCGTGGCGGGGAGAAACATTCAATAAATCCAATCCCTGGAAGGAGAGCAGAGCCTGCGGCGAAGCCGCACGCTCGTTGAGAGGGAACAGTCTGGTTCCCTCTCAATGTATTTGGGCGCTCAGCCCAAATACAAAGCCAGCATGTGTGAGCGGTTGACCCACATGATTGGT
>DATARC010000207.1:0-7235 GCA_036264335.1 Candidatus Dormiibacterota bacterium | reverse complement strand
CTGGCCAAGAAGAAGGGGACGGTGGAAGGCATCTGCGCGGAGAAGGAGCCACCGCTGGCCGACCGCGGTAAAGGCCACCTGGTGGCGTGCCACTTCGCCGGAGAGAGCTAAGAACTCCAGAGACCGGATCGAAGTTCAGTCGACGATTTTCGGGTCGAGCGCGTCGCGGAGTCCGTCGCCGATGAAGTTGATGCACATGACGGTGGCGACAACAGCAAGACCGGGGAAGGTGATCCACCACCAGTTGCCCTGGATCATGACCTCCTGAGCGCTGGCGAGAGTTGAACCCCAAGAGTCGTTGGGTGGCCTGAGCCCGAAGCCCAGGAAGCTGACGAAGGCCTCCAGCACGACGTTGGAGCCGACGCCCAGCGTGAAGGCCACGAGGATAGGCCCGACGGCATTCGGGAGCAGGTGACGGAAGATGATGCGCAGCGGCGACGTTCCCAAGGCCACAGCCGCCTCTGTGAACTGCAGCTCGCGCAGCTGGAGAAAGGAGCCGCGGACGATACGTGAGACAAAGGGCCAGCTCAGCAACCCGAAGATGATCGCGATGTGCCACGGCTCGGCCTGGCCGAAGATGCGGGAGGCCAGGGGGACCAGCAGCAACGCGGGCACTGTGAGGAAAACGTCGGTGACCCTCATCAAGAGGGCATCCACGAATCCGCCGAGGTAACCGGCGACAGCCCCCCACGTGACCCCGATGATCGTTCCGATCACCATCGACCCGACCCCGATCATCAGGGACAGCCTGCCACCGTACAGGACGAGGCTGAAGATGTCGTGCCCGTTGAAGGAGTCGGTGCCAAAAAGGTGTTTCAGCGATGGACCGGTGCCGGCGTCGGCCGGGGTGTACTGGTCGGGGGCCTGGATGAAGTTGGGGAAGAGCAGGTGCCAGATCGGCGCGCCATAGCAGGCGACCAGGATGATGAGCATGGCCAGCGCGGCCCATTTGGCGATCGGGTGGCGCATGAAGCGCCGGAAGGTCATCTCCTTGAAGGAGTACTGCTTGAAGGCTATCTCGACTTCGTCTGGATAAGCCTTCTTTCCGATGTCGTCCGAGACGTCGACCTGCCGGGCGTCAAGCATAGGAAATCCTGGGGTCCGCGATCGCGTAAGCGAGGTCGGCCAACAGGTTGAAGAAGAGGACCAGGCACGCGGCGACGAAGAGAATGCCCATCAGCAGCGGATAGTCGAACTGAGTCAGGGCCTCGAAGAACAGCTGGCCCATCCCCGGCCAGCTGAAGATGGCCTCGGTGACCACGGCTCCCGAGAAGAGTCCCGGCAGCTGGTAGGCGACGTTGGTGATGACCGGCAGCAGCGCGTTGCGCAGCGCGTGCTTGAGCACGACCGAGCGCTCCGGGAGGCCCTTGGCTCGAGCCGTGCGGACGTAGTCCTGGTGGATCGTGTCCAGCATCGACGACCGCATGAATCGGGAGTCGCCGGCGATGCCGACGATCGCGATGGTGATCGCGGGAAGGATGATGTGGTGAGCCACGTCGAAAATGCCGACGAGGATGTTGTGCGAGAACCAGGTGTTGTACTCGGGTGTCAGGAATGGCGCTCCAGTCAACCGGATGTCGATGACCCCGGCCACCGGCGCGATCCTGAACTCAACCGCAAAGATCAGCAGAAGCATCAGGCCCAGCCAGAAGGTCGGCATCGAGTAGCCGACGTATGAGAACAGGGTGATCGCCTGGTCGAACACCGAGTAGCGCCGCAGCGCGGCGAGGATGCCGGCAGGCAGCGCGATCAGCTCCTGGATGATGAACGCGGTCGTCATCAGAAGCAGGGTGGCGGGCAGCGTGGCCCCGATGACGTCACGTACCGGCCGGTTGCGGAAGAACGAGGTCTGCCAGTCGCCCGTCAGCATGGAGGTGAGCCAGTGGATGTACTGGATTCCCACGGGCTGATCGAGACCCCAGCGATGGATGATGGCGTCTCGAGCCGCCTGGCTCATGTGGATGTTGAAGGCAAAAGCCTGCATGGGTCCGCCGGGCACCGCCTGCATGCCGACGAACAGAAGCAGGGTGATCAGGAACAGGGTGGGAATGAGTTGCAGGAAGCGCCGGACGGCGTACCCGACCATTAATCGGATTGTAACCCCGGGCCAACCTTTCTGGGCACTCTTCCCTCGGCTCCCCACCCCGGAAAACGAAAGGGGCGGCCCCGATGGCCGCCCCCTTCAGAGATCGACTATTTGACGGTTAGCTCTTGCCCTTGACGTTGAACCAATCCGCCATGTTCCAGATCGCCAGCGCGTTGTTGGCGCTGCCGGAGAAGTTGCCGAAGTTGGTGCTGTAGGTGAACACGTCTGGCCGCTCGTAGAGCTGAACGGTCGGCGCGTAGTCCAACCACTCCTTCTGGGCCTGGTTGTACAGATCGGTGCGCTTGGCGATGTCAAGCGTGTTTGCGCCCTGCTGGAAAAGGCTGTCCAGCGCGGGGTCGTTGGCGTGGCCCCAGTTGCCGCCCGACTGGTTGGTCGGAGACGGGATCTGGTTCGCGGCCACGTAAGAGGCGAACGAGTCGGGGTCGGGCGCCCAGTTGTTGGCGAACAAGGCGACGTCGTACTGCCCGGTGGCGAAGATGCCGCCGGTGCTGAAGGAGTCGAACACGTTGGTGCCTGTGTCAGGGCTCGACGGGACGTCCGCGCCGATGTCCTTCAGGTTGTTGGCGATGAGCTCCACCTCGGAAGCACGCTGCTTGTTGCCTGCCGTGGTGGTGATGGTGAAGTGCAGCTTCTTGCCGTTCTTGGCGCGGATGCCGGTGCTTGGGTCCTTGACCCAGCCATCCTGGTCGAGAAGCGTGTTGGCCTGGGCGACGTTGCGGGTGAAAGTAGCCAGTGAGGCGTCGGCCCAAGGCTTGAAGGTGCTGAGCAGCGGACCGTTCATCGGCACGCCTACATTGCCGACCAGGTTCTTGTTGATGGCCGCCTTGTCGATGGCCAGGTTGATGGCCTGGCGCAGCAGCTTGTCGCCGTTGAAGATGGTCGGAGTGCCGCACTTGGTCTGGTCGTAAGGCGCCGGGCAGCCCTTCATGTTTTTCGCGACGTTGAAGGTGAGGAACTCGTCGAGCAGTCCGGTGATGGCGACTGGCGTGTAGCCGCTGATCGCCTGCAAGGCCGGAAGGTCGTTGGCGATCAGGTCGAGGCCCAGGTCGCTGTCGCCCGCGGCGAGTCCCGCGATCTGGGAAGGCTTGGTGCCGTAGATCTTGTAGATCACCTTGTCGAGGTACGGCGCGTGGTTGAAAACGGTGGCGCCGCTGCGGCCGTCGGCGTAGTGGGGGTTCGGAACCATGACCACCTGGGCCGCGTTGCCCGGGGTGAAGCTCTCCACCATGTACGGACCGCTGGTGACGGTCGGCTTGACGTTGAAGTAGTCCGACTTTGCCCAATCAGCGTGTGCGATGCCACCCAGCGCCGACTTCGGAAAGACCTGCTCGTTGAGCAGCAGGTACGGAGCGTAGACGCCGCTGGCGAGCGGCGCTGTCATACCGCAGCGGTAGGCAGGTTGGCCTGTCGAGTCGGTCGTCGACTTCGTGGTCTCCGGCCCGAAGTGCCAGACGGTCGTCGTGTCGCTGACCTTGTCGATCGACACGACGTGGTCGTAACCGGCAGTGTTCGGATTTCCGGCCGCGGGATCACAGATGGCTTTCCAGGTGAAGATGACGTCGTCGGAGGTCAGTGGCGAGGCGTCAGACCACTTGAGACCTGACTTCAAGGTGATCGTCATGTCCATGTGGGTGGCGTCGATGACCTTGATGCCGCCGTTGTCCGTCGCCGGTACCTGGGTTACGAGGTCCGGAACCGGGACGTTGGTCGGGTCATATGTCCACAGGGACAGCCACAGCATCGTGGTTGCTTGAGAGATGGTTTGGGCGGAGGAGCTGAAGCCGAACAGATTGTTCACGGCTTCCCAGTCGGAATAGACAAGCTGGCCGCCCTTGACTCCGGGCTTGGCGGTGTACGTGCTGGGTGGCAGCACTGAGGTCGCGCCGCCGCCGCTGCTGCCCGGACCGCAGGCCGCAATTGCAAATGGGACCAGGAACGTGAGCGCGACCGCTCGCAAAGGATTGCGTAGGCGCATATGCGTACTCCAACTGAACCCTGCTCTGCCGCCTTCTTCCCGGTCTATCGGGGCGAGAGTGCGCCGACGGCAGGTTCACTCAATGGACCACCGAGAGCTCTTGGTAATGGTCTATTATCCCGATAGAGCGTTACTTGTCAATCAGGAGGAGAGGCCGCAATTGGATGCCGACGCGCCGGATGCGAGCTCATTTGACTTTTGGATCGGCAATTGGACCACGCGATGGAAGGATGCCGGCGGACGGAGCCATCGAGGTACGAATGTGGTCCTGAAGCTCGATTCCAGCATCCGCGAGCTGTTTGAGGGGCCCTCCAAACCACGCCGCTACGTCGGCGTCAGCATCTCGGAATGGGACGCTGGCTCCTCGACGTGGCAGCAGGAGTACTGGGACAACTCGGGGTATCACGCCCGCTTCAACGGAGGTTGGCGTGGCGACCGATTCATCCTGTTCCAGGTGTACACGGACCCAGTCCAGGGGGCTCGCCACCGCCTCGTCTGGCACAGCGTCAAGGCCGACTCGTTGCTGTGGGATTACGAGGCGTCAGACGACGGCGGTCGCACCTGGGCTAGCACCTGGCACATCGTCTATGAACGTGGTAGGGGGAGAGGCTAACGCTTCAGTCTGCAGTCTGGCCGGGCTGAACAAGTCCGCATTCGTATGCGAAAACCACCGCCTGGACGCGATCCCTTAGCCCGAGCTTCGAAAGGATGCGCGCGACGTGGGTCTTTGCAGTCCCCGCGCTGATGTAAAGGGCTGTGGCGATCTCGGCATTCGAGCGTCCGCGCGCAACCTGAGCGAGAACTTCGCGTTCACGCGCGGTCAGCGACTCGAGCTCCGTCGGTGGCGCGTTGGGGCGCTTGCCCGAAACGAATCGAGTGATCAACCGGCGGGTGATCTCGGGCGCGAGCAGCGCTTCTCCGCGCGCCACCACCCGCACCGCGTCGACGAGCTGTTCCGGCGATTCGGTCTTGAGGATGAAGCCGGCTGCGCCGGCCTTCAAAGCCTCGTAAACGTGTTCATCCAATCCGTACGTGGTCAACACCAGGACCCGGGCGCGCGCTCTACCATCCGTCAGCCGGCGCGTCGCTTCGATCCCGTCCAGCACCGGCATCCGAACGTCCATCAGCACGATGTCGGGATCCAGCGCAGACACGCGGCGCAGCGCGTCCTGGCCGTCAGCCGCCTCGCCCACTACCTGGATGTCCTCGTGCGACTCGAGAATCATTCGGAGGCCGGTGCGAACCACCGCCTGGTCGTCTGCAACCAGGACGCGGATCATCCTCGAAGCGGAAACGCCGCCCGCAACGTCCACCCCCCGTTTACCCGCGGCCCGGCCTGGAGCTGGCCTCCGAAGACTGTGACGCGTTCGCGGATCCCCGCCAGGCCGCGACCGCTTCCGAAACCGTTCACCGCGCCGCCGCCCTCATTCGTTACCTCGACCGCGAGCTCATCCGGCCGGTAGCTGACACGTACGTGCGTCGGCACCTGACCGGCGTGCTTCAGTGAGTTGGTCAAGCCTTCCTGAACAATTCGAAAGGCCGACAGCTCGAGCGCGGCGGGCAGGGGCCGAGCGGTGCCCTCGATCGTGAGCTCGACTTCAAGGCCCGCGGCCTTCGTCGTCGCGATCAGCGCCTCGAGCTCGGCTAGCGTTGGCTGCGGTTCGCGAGAAGTCTCCGCGTCGCCCCGGACCAGCCCCAGCAGCGTGCCCATCTCCTGGATAGCCGCCAGCCCGCTTGATCGAATCGACTTCAATGCCTCGCGTGCCCTCTCCGGGTCACGCTCGAGTACCTGCTCCGCCGCGCCGGCCTGGAGGACTACGACCCCGAGGCTGTGGGAGATGATGTCGTGAAGCTCACGCGCTATCCGTCGTCTCTCTTCGGCTGCGGCTTCGAGCGCGGCCGTCTCACGCTCCTGTCTCAGGGCGCCCGCCTCGTTCTCGAGCGCACGCGTCTGCGCTTGCCGTGATCGCATCCCCAAGCCCACCAGGAAGGTAAGCGTCCATAGAATCGTCGTCCAGATCGCGTCGCTGAAGGTCTGGATTTGTGGATCGCGCAAGTCGTGCACAGCAACGGCCGCGATCAACAGCGGGATGGCGACGGGCAGTTCCCTGTCCGACAGGTGAGCTGCGCCCGAATAGACGGCAACGACCGTGATGAAAACGAGAGTTGAGGTCTCGGAGCCGCCAAACATCAGTGAAAGCAGGACGATCCCACCCATGACAATCGAGAGCGTGACCAGCGGTCTGCGGCGCCGCCACGCCAGGCTGAGTGCGAGCAGGGGCACGACCAGAGCATTGACCGCCCGGATCCCAAGCCAGAGGCCAAACCAAGCGTCGAGCTCCCCAAGCACCGCCAGAGCCACCGCGAGCGCCAGGTCCGTCGGGCTCACTCCCAGGGCCTGGGGAAGGCGCGTGCGCACCATGGCCAACCTCACAGCCGAAACATAGCCGCCTGGGCCGGGCTCTACATCAGTCGCAAGACCGATGGCGAGTATGCCTCGAGAGGTACGTGAAATCGCCTGCCGGGCTGACGCAATTGAATCTGCCCATCACTAGTGTCGACGTGAAGTTCAGCGAGGAGGTTCTACGTCTATGTTTTCCGATTCACGCCGCTTCTTCAGGGTTGTTGTGGGGGTCTGCCTGATCGCATCGCCTCTCACGCTTCTCGCGTCGGCTTTGATCTCGCCGGCGATCGAGAGCAGCGAGGCGGATCAGCTCGCAGTCATCGCACAAGACCCGGGTCGCTACTACCTGTTCACCGTGTTGATCTTCGTCTCAACCGCGCTTTGGGCTCCACTCGTCCTGGGTCTGATGTACATGGTCCGGGAGCGAGCCGCGACGCTTGGCAACGTTGGTGGGAGCCTGGCCTTCGTCGCAACGCTGGTGGGCGTCGGCGACGCGGTCAGCCAGCTGTTCATCTGGCAGATGGTGGTCCCGGGGGCGGATCGCGCTCAGATGGTCGCCTTGCTCTCCCGATTCGACAATGCCGGCGGGGCCGCCATCTTCTTCAGAATCGGCGGCCCGGCACTGGTCATTGGAACGATCATGTTGAGCATCGCTCTGTACCGAGCGCGTGCTGTGCCGGCCTGGGCGGCTGCCGGTGTGGCATTGGGAACGTTCTTGAACATCGCCGGGTTCGTCGCCAGCAGCAACC
>DATARC010000168.1:0-4487 GCA_036264335.1 Candidatus Dormiibacterota bacterium | reverse complement strand
GCGCGGCCTTACGGTGGCCGCGGGGCGCTACGAGCTGACCGCGCCGCAGCTTGCCAAGTTCCGCAAGCGGGTGGCGGCCGAAGCCACCGGCTCGCCGCTGGCTGCCATCGTCGCCAGGCTGGAGAAGGCCGGCTATGGAATCGGTGGCGAGGCCTTGAAGCGCGTCCCGGCCGGCTTCCCGCAGGACCACCCCAGGGCTCGTCTGCTCCGCCACAAGATCCTGTACATCTACAAGAACTTCGGCCTGCAACCATGGCTGGGCAGCAGCGCGGCGCGCAAGCAGGTGGTGAAGGTCTTCGCCGACGCCGCACCGCTCACGACTGGCTGAAGCGAAACGCCTAGGACGACTCGACGAGGATCGCATTGCGTGTGACGTGCCGCCAGAACTCCTCCAAGGTTGGTCCGCCCGCAGACCGCCGCCGGATCGCAACGATGGGCCTAGAGCTTGGTGGCGCAGGGAGCTTCGTCAGGGTGCCGGCTGCGATGTCTGCCTCGACGGCAAGCACGGGGAGCACGGCGTAACCCAGACCCGCTACGGCCGCCGCGCGCACGTACTCCGGGTGCCCGAGGTTCAAGACCTCAGATTCATCGTAGGCCCGACCGATCATCCTGCGGACGTTCTTCTCAGCGGCCCAGCCTGGACCGCGGCCCAGATACCTGTACTTCGAAAGCTGCGCCGGGCCGACTCGCCGCAGCTGCGACAACGGATGGTCGTGGTGGGCGACCAGGACGAGCTCGTCGGTCGCTATGACGACGGCTGACAGCCCGGGGGTGGGCTCGCCTTCGATCACCGCGCAGTCCAGCGCGCCTGCGAGCACCTGGGCGCCGATGGCCGCCGACCGGTCGACGGTCACCGTCAGCCTCACCGCCGGGTACTTGGCTGAAAAGGCGGTCAAACGAGCGGGCAGGTAGTAGCTGGCGCAGGTTGGGCTGGCGCCGAGCTCCAGAGACCCCGACTCGAGAGCCTTCATCGACCGGGCCGTGTCCTGCACGGCTTCGACGGCTCGCAGCGCGCCCTTGCATGAATTGGCGAGGGCCTTCCCGGCATCCGTGAGCCTGACGCCGCGCCCCGCTCTCTCCATCAGCTGGAGGCCGATGGCATCCTCGAAGTGCCGCAGCTGCTGGGTGACCGCGCCCTGGGTGAGGAACAGGGCAGCCGCCGCCTTGGAAATTTGCTCGGTTTCGGCCACCGCGACGAAGGTCTGGACCTGCTCAAGGGTGAACTGGAACCTGCTCATGCCTAACCTACAGCAATGCTAATGGATCCCATTACAAAAACTATCCACGCTAATGCTCAAAAGCTAATCGTTGAACATCATGGCGCGGTCTCTCCTTCATAGTTCCGCGAATGCAGCGCACAGATGTCAACGGCCAGGCAGAAAGGGCGTCGACGCGTCCCTGGTGGCGGGAGGCAGTCTTCTACGAGATCTACGTCCGCAGCTTCGCCGACTCCGATGACGACGGGATTGGGGATCTGCCAGGCATCACATCGAAGCTCGACTACCTCAAGAACCTGGGCATCGACGCCATCTGGATCACCCCGTTCTACCCCTCGCCGCAGAAGGATCACGGGTATGACGTCGCCGACTACTTCGATGTCAATCCTGAGTACGGCACGCTGGCCGACTTCTCGCAACTCGTCCAGGAGGCCCATCGGCGTCGTCTGAAGATCCTGGTCGACCTCGTTCCCAACCACACGTCGGACCAGCACCCGTGGTTCCAGGCGGCGCTGTCCGGACCCAACGATCCGCACCGCACCCGCTACTACTTTGCCGACGCCAAGCCGGACGGGTCCCCGCCCAACAACTGGGAGTCGGCTTTCGGTGGCCCCGCCTGGACCAAGGACAAGCGCAGCGGGCAGTGGTACCTCCACCTGTTCGCGCCTGAGCAACCCGACCTCAACTGGTGGAATCCCGCGGTTCCCGAGGAGTTCGAGCGGATCGTGAGGTTCTGGCTCGACAAGGGCGCCGATGGGTATCGAATCGATGTCGCATCAGCCCTGTACAAGAGAAAGGACATGGCCGACCGGCCGATGATCAAAGACCCTTCGAGCGGCCGGTCGAGCCCGAACCCCAGGTTCACGATCATCGACCAGCCCCAGGTCCACGATGTCTATCGCGCTTGGCGGCGAATCCTCAATCGGTATCGACCTGCCCGGGTTCTGGTGGGCGAGATCTTCGAGCCCACTCGACTCAAGCGATACCTCCTGCCGGACGAGCTCGACATGGCGTTCGCGCTCGTCAGAGCTCCATGGAGCGCCTCGCGCTGGAAGGAAGCGATCGATATCGACCGGCACGCCTCACCCGGCTCGGTGGCTGCGCCAAGCTGGACCCAGTCGAACCATGACACGGTTCGGCATGTGACTCGCTTGGGCGGCGGCGTCATCGGGCGGGCGCGCGCACGCGCGGCGCTGCTTCTCCTTCTGGGGCTGCCCGGACAGGTCTTTCTCTACCAGGGAGAGGAGCTTGGGTTGGAGGAGGTGCTGGTGCCTCCGAAAAAGCGCCAGGATCCCGTCTGGATTCGCAGCAAGGGCAAGCAGGTTGGGCGCGACGGATGTCGCGTGCCGTTGCCCTGGCACCGTGGCCGGCGGCATGCCGGATTTTCCAAGGCGACTCCCTGGCTACCCATGCCTTCCGGCTGGGACAACCTCGCCGTCGACGTCCAGGAGGGGTCGGCCGGTTCGATGCTCGTCTTCTATAAGCAGGTGATCGCCTTGCGGCGGCGCTTCCGTGACATGCTGCCGAACCGGCTCCGGTGGCGCCCGGCTCCGCACGGCGCTTTGCTATACAACCGTGGTCGGTTGGTCGTTGCGGTGAACTTCCTCGCCCGCCCCGTGGTGATCCCACTGCAGGGGCGCCTGCTCGTCGCGAGCAGCCCGCGCACTCGCCTCGGCGCCGGGAAGCTCAGCCTGGCGGCGAACAGCGGCGCCTGGCTCGATCGGCAGGTCGAGGTTGAACCCGCATAGGTTTCAAGGAAGTCGCCAGGCTGCCAACTGTAGCCCGGCTACCGGCAGTAAGCCTAGGCGCTAGGTTATCGCTAGCATTCAGGCGGTTTTTGGGGAAAAAGCCGCTCTTCGCAGATTCAGGCCCGGCCTTCTAGTTAACCGGCCCATAACCTACCCCCGGTCGCCAACCGCTAATCTTCGTGACATGGTGGTGGGGGTCCAGCCGGACTCGGATCAAACAGGCCCAAATCCGGTCCAGGAGGCGCCCCGGTACCTCAACCGTGAGCTCTCCCGGCTCGACTTCGACCAGCGCGTCCTGGCCATGGCGGAGGACCCCAAGCTCCCCCTGCTGGAGCGGGTGCGCTTCCTGGCGATCTTCAGCCAGAACCTCGACGACTTCTTCCAGGTCCGGGTCGCCGGGCTCAAGGAGCAGGTCCTTGCAGCGGTCGCCGCCGCCTCGCCTGACGGGATGTCACCGCTCGAGCAGCTGAGGGCGATTCGCAGCCGGGTGGAGCAGCTGGTGGACCGCCAGGTGAACCTCTTCAACGACTCTCTGGTCCCTGAGCTGGCGCAGGCGGGCATCGTGCTCGTGCGCGCCAACGAGGTGACGAAGAAGGAGCTCAGCCAGCTTCATTCGGTGTTCCGCCAGCAGATCTTTCCGGTACTGACCCCGCTGGCCGTCGACCCCGGCCATCCATTCCCGTACATCTCGCACCTGTCGTTGAACCTGGCGGTCATGGTCCGCGACCCGCAGCGGCACCAGCAGCGCTTTGCACGTGTGAAGGTGCCGCCGGTGCTGCCTCGATTCATCGCGCTCGTCGAAGGCCAGCGCTTCGTACCGCTCGAGGATGTGATCGCGCTCCATCTCCAATCGCTGTTCCCGGGGATGGAGGTGGTCGCGCATCACCCGTTCCGCGTCACCCGCGACGGTGACCTCGACGAAATCGACAGCGACGCAGAGGATCTGCTCGCCGCGATCCAGACCGAGCTGCGCCGGCGCCGCCGTCACGCGCGAGTGGTCCGTCTCGAGGTGGATCCGGGAATGTCGGCCGAGGTGCTCGAGCTGCTGACCCGCGAGCTGGAGTTGCAGCCAAGCGACGTTTACCAGGCCAAGGGTCTGCTGGACCTCGGCAGCCTGACGGCGCTGTCACATCTCGACCGTCCCGACCTCAAGGAGGAACCGTGGACCCCGACCACCCAGCCGCGTCTTCGCGGTCTCGGCGCCGAGGTCCCCGATCTCTTTGCGGTGCTGCGGGCGGGCGACGTGCTGGCGCACCACCCGTATGACTCCTTCGCGACCTCGGTCGAGGCGTTCATCGACCATGCGGCAAGCGATCCCAACGTGCTCGCCATCAAGCAGACCCTGTATCGGACGTCCGGTCCGGCGAGCCCAATCGTGCGCGCGCTCATTCGTGCGGCGGAATCAGGCAAACAGGTGGTGGCCCTGGTCGAGCTGAAAGCACGGGGCGACGAGCAGGCGAACATCGCATGGGCCCGAGCGCTCGAAGAGGCCAACGTGCATGTCGTGTACGGCCTGGTCGGA
>DATARC010000158.1:0-1609 GCA_036264335.1 Candidatus Dormiibacterota bacterium | reverse complement strand
GGGACGTGCTTTTCGATCCACTCGCGGATCGGGTTGGCGCTGCCCGGGTAGCCGACCATGCGGTCGACCATCTTCCCGCCCTTGAACAGGGCCAGCGTTGGCATCGCCATCACCCCGTACTGGATGGCGATGTCCTGATTTACGTCAACGTCGATCTTGCCAATCGTCAGCTTGCCTTCGAACTCGCTCGCCAGGCGCTCCAGCGCGGGCGTCATCATCCGGCAAGGGGGACACCAGTCCGCATAGAAGTCCACGACCACCGGCAGCTCCGCCGAAAGCACGTCGGCCTCGAAAGTCGGCCCATCGAGGTGTTTGAGGTTTTCCATGTCAGCTACAAGTGCTACATCCCGGGTGCTATTCCGCCAAAGTGTTGCCTGTGGACGAAGCGCTGGCAGCCGAAATCGTAGCCGCCGAGGCGACCCTCAGGGGGCCATCTCCGGATTCCTGGTTCGACCGCCTCGACACGGAGGCGGACAGCGTGGACGCAGCGGTGGAATGGACCCTGGAGCACGACCAGCAGCAGGGTCTGAGCCTCGCCGCCGCCCTGTGGCCCTACTGGATGGCGCGGGGCAAAGTCGACGCCGGGAGGAGCTGGCTCGGCAAGCTGCTCGACGCGACCGAATGGGGAGACCGAAGCGAAGCACGCGCCAAGGCGTTGTATGGAGCCGGCACGTTGGCGTTCATCGCGGGCGATCGCGAGCCGTCGCTCCGGTTCCATACGGAGAGTCTCGCGATCGCCCGAGAGCATCGAAATCTGCAGCTCGAGTCGGACGCGCTCATCGGCCTCGCCCGCGTTTCCTTGCTGGATGGCAACGCCCTGGTCATGCAGCAGCACGCGCAAGCCAGCCTGGAAGCAGCGCGGGCGGTCGGCGATCCGCAGCGAGTCGCCACGGCCCTCCACCACGTCGTCGAGGCGGTGCGGCGCCAGGGTCTTTACGACGAGGCGCTCCCGCTCTACAACGAGAGCCTCGAGGCGCACCGCGCCCTTGGCGATGAACGCGGGGTTGCGCTCGAGCTGCACAACCTGGGCAACGTGGCGCGTCTAACCGGAGACCTGGATACGGCCGAGAGCCGCTTTCGCGAAAGCGTCCAGATCGCTGAGCGCCTCAAGAACGCGCGGCTCGTGGGTTATTGCCTTCTCGGTATGGCGAACGTGGCCCGCGAGCGTCGCAACTGGACACGTTCGGCACGCTTGCTCGGCGCCTCCGCGGCGGCCTTGGAAAGGTCTGGTGTCATCTTGGACCCCGACTATGTCGAAGATCGAGAGAAGTCGCTGGCCGCAGCCAAGGCTGCTCTCGGAGATGAGGCTTTCGATGCCGAGCTCAAGGCCGGCGGCGCACTGAATCAAGAGGCGGCCGTCCGCGAAGCGCTGGAGTCTGATCCACCGGCATAATCGGGCGGTGTCGACCGCTCAAGCCGCCCGTCCACCCTCTCAGTTCGGTGTGGCGCTTCGGCAGTTCGGCGACCGGCTGTTCGAGGCCGCGCCCGGCCTCACCACGTGGATTCTGTTGCTTGCTCCCGCGTGGATCTCGATCATCTTCCATTCGACAGGCGCGCTGATCGTTGCGGGGGTGGTCCTCATCTACGACGTGTACTGGCTGTTCCGGGC
>DATARC010000154.1:0-20023 GCA_036264335.1 Candidatus Dormiibacterota bacterium | reverse complement strand
GAGCTTCTCCGCCGTCCTGGCGATCATCGCCGCGTGGCCATAGCTGATGTCGCCTTCGGCGAAGGCCTGCGTCGCTTGCGGGAGCTCGGCCAGCTCTCGCGCCACCGCGACACGGCCAGAGGCGGCTGCGGGCGAGAAGTTGCACTTCCAGCGCAGCCAGGACTTGGTGGTCAGAGCCTGGGTCGACTCGTAGCCGCCACCCGAGTCGAAACGGTGCAGGCGACGCGAACACTCCGCCTCCATCCCGTTGATGAGCCGGCGCAGCTCTTCGATATCCGGCCCCATCGCCGACGCCGGCACCGAATGGAGGTCCTCCTCACGCAGGCGCTGGAGGGCCTGATGAATGTCTTGGAACGGGGTTGAATCAGGGCTGGGTTGAGACCCGAAAGCCGCCACAGAACGCATGTTCGTATTTTACCGAATTCGTATTCGGAATCAATACAAAAAGGCCCTTAACAGCGCCTATTTCCGAAAGAAATTTTGTAGTCTCGTAATGCAGTCATCCGCCGCAACCCGGGCGTGTGCCCAAACCCCCAACCACCCCCTTCCCAGCCCTTTACCCGCGCCGCCGACACTCCTTGCGTGCATCCGGGACGAAGCCCGACATCGCAAGGAACAGCTAAGACTTCAATGCCTTCTCAATCTCCGCAAGCTCTGCTGCCGAAAACTTAGGACCGTCCAGCGCCGCGCGGTTCTCCTCCAGCTGGGCGATGCTGCTGACCCCGATCACCGCTGAAGTGATGCGTGGATCTCGTAGCGTCCACGCCAGCGCCATTTGCGCGAGGGGCTGACCGCGCTTCTCGGCGATGGCGCCGAGAGCCCGCACCTTGGCGAGGGTCTCCTTCGTGATCTGATCGGGCGACAGGTAGCGCGAGTGCGTCGCGCGAGAGCCCTCCGGGATCCCCGTCAGATATTTGCCGGACAGCACCCCTTGCGCGAGCGGCGAAAAAACAATGCACCCGGCCACTTCCTCCTCGAGCACGTCGAGCAGCCCATCGTCCTCGATCCATCGGTTGAGCATGTTGTACGAAGGCTGGTGGATCAGCAGCGGCGTGCCCATGGAGCGCAGGATCGCCGCAGCGCTCTTGGTCTGGGCGCTCGTGTACGACGAGATGCCGGCGTAAAGCGCCTTGCCCTGGCGCACCGCCGAGGCGAGGGCGCCCATCGTCTCGTCGAGCGCGGTATCAGGATCGGGGCGATGCGAATAGAACACGTCGACGTAATCCAGGCCCATTCGCCGCAAGCTCTGGTCAAGGCTGGCCAGCAGATACTTGCGCGAACCGAAGTCGCCGTAAGGTCCCGGCCACATGTCCCAACCCGCCTTGGTCGAGATGATCAGCTCATCGCGGTACGGCGCCAGGTCCGAGGCCATGATCCGGCCGAATGTCTCCTCCGCGGATCCATATGGCGGCCCGTAATTGTTGGCCAGGTCGAAGTGCGTTATGCCCATGTCGAAGGCGCGCAGCACTATCGCTCGACTGAGCTCGAGCGGCCTCGTATGGCCGAAGTTCTGCCACAGGCCTAGCGAGATTTCTGGAAGCTTCATGCCACTGCGACCACTGCGTCGGTACTCGATACCGGAGTAGCGGTCTGCGTCAGGCGTGTAGCTCATGCAGCTCAACAACTCTATCGGGCGGCGGTGAAGACTTGGCGCGCCATGCGATCACGCATATTCCGGCCAGGAACACAAGCTCCACGAGCGGCCACCTCTGCAGCGGCAGTCCGGCTCGGACCAAGCCGATGTACGGAGTGGTGAGCAGCCAGGCCGCTGCGATGGGCACGCGCCATGCCAGAACCGGCCGCTCCTCCCAAACGATCACAGAAGCGACTGCCAGCAGACAGAGGTCTGACGCGTGCAGGTACGAGACCGCAATCAGCGAGCCGAGGATTCCGGCCACGAGGACCAGCCCCGGCGTGCGGCGTAACCGGTAGGCCGCAACGAGAACCACGACGAATATGACCACGCGCAAGGCGGTGATTGCGACACCCCGAAAGCCCAGCGCTCGTTCGAGCGTCAGGGCATCGGCGCCGGTCGGCAGCGAGCCCGTGAGCTGGCTCCAGTAGTCGAATGCGCCGTCAGTTCCCACGGTCAGAAATGCGAACACCGCCAGCGCGGCCCCAACCGACGTCAGCACCGCGAAGGCGCGCACCCGCCCTGCGGCCAGCACCGCGAATGGGACCAGGAACGCGGTGTTCGGCTTCAGCAGGACCAACGACAAGGCGAGACCTGCAACGAAATTGCGATTTTCCCTGAGCAGCCGCCATGAGAGCACCATCCCGACCGCCACGAGCGGTACGACCTGCCCGACGCGGACGGCTTCCAAAACCCACCATGGGGCTACAGCTGCCGCGACCAGTATCCAACGCTGAAGCCCGCGGCTTGGGATCGCCCAGGCAATCGCGGCGACGTAAGCGGCAAGCACGGCGGCCGCCCACAGGTAGTACGAGGCCGCATAGGGCAGCGCGACAAGGGGCGCGACCAGCCACGCGACTGTGGGCGGACTCAGGAATGGCTGGGCCACCTCGCCGGGGTCGAGCTGAAGCTGAGCAGCTGCAACCACTGACTGGTCGTAGATGTGCGCCCAGCCCTGCGTTAGCCCCACCATGGCCGCGGCTTTGTAGGTGTGGTAGTCGATGCCAGGCGGCTCCTGGCGGTTTAGGAAATTCTCGACGATGGCGATCAGGGCGGCCGCGAATGCAAGCGGCGGCAGCAGGCGCCTCGCTCGGTTCACCTGATGACGGTACCGCGCGAATATAGTCGGACGCCATGGCAACCTCGCCGGCGGCCCGCCAGACCAGCCATCGCGTGTGGGGTCTCGCAGTGGCAGCAATCGTGATCGTGGCGCACCTTCCAGCGTTCTTTCACCGCCTCCTGGACGGCGACGAGGCGATCTACGCCTCGATTGCGGCACTGATGAACCTGGGCGGCAAGCTTTACGCCGAAGGCGGGGTCGACAACAAGCCACCCGGGATCTTCTGGGTCTACGCGGCCACCTTCCACGTCGCCGGGACCTATCAGATGACCGCGATTCATCTCGTGGGCCTGGTCGTCATGCTGGCCACCTGCAGCCTTCTTTTTATCATCGGCCGTTCCGTGTACGGCGTCCGCGCCGGCCTGCTCGCGGTCCTCATTTACGGAATCCTCACGGCGGCCGGCAATCCCAGGCTCCTTGCCTCCAACACCGAGATCTTCATGATGCTGCCCCTGACTGCCTCCATTCTTTTGATGCTGCGACGCCGGTGGCTGTGGTCCGGGACGCTTCTCGTGGCGGCGGGCGCGTTCCGGCAGGTGGCGGCTGTCGATTTGCTGCTGGTACCCCTCGCGATAGTCCTAATGGAGCCGCGAGACAAGCGGTTACGCGCAAGCGGCATGGTCGTTGCAGGTTTGGCCGGCGGCCTCGTGCTGGCGGCGGCCTTGCTCGCCGCGACCGGTTCGCTGGTCGGGTTCTGGGACTGGACGATCGGGACGCTGTACGGATATGCCGCCCTCAACTGGACGCCCGCTCTGGTCTTGATGCGCTCCTGGGACAGCGTGCTTCCGTTTGCCGCCACGGCACTGGTCGTTTGGGTGGCCGGCGTGGTATTCGCCTGGCGCTGGAAGCACGTGCCGGCCACTGCGCAATTGATCGTTGCGTGGTTGGTGGTCTCGATTCCCGGATCGCTGGCGGGCGGCCACCTGTCATGGCACTACTTCATCCAGGTGATGGCCCCACTCGCGCTCCTCGCCGCCTTCGCCATCGACAATGCGCTCGATGGCCCGCGCCGGCGCCTGGTGGCAGGGCTCGCAATCGCCGGCCTCGCACTGCCCATGGCCGGCTGGGGTGCGTTCGACCTGGTCTCGGACCCGCTCACCTATGACTTCCAGGCGCCGGTTCCGGCCCACCAGGCCGTCGCGGCCTACATTCGGAATCACACGCGGCCCGATGATCGCGTCTTCGTCTGGGGCGACTGGCCTGCCCTCTATGTCGAGTCCGACAGGATCATGGCGAGCCGCTTCCCTGGGTTCCTGCGAGGCTTCGCGCGCGGATCGGCGCTGCCGCCCAACAATTGGGATACGTCCGCGGCTGTCTGGCCGGCCTTGCAGGCGGACCTCACGCAGCATCCGCCGGCGCTCATCGTGGACACGTCCGCCTCTGCCAACTGGAGCGACTTCTCGATGTACCCGATGAGCGACTACCCGGTGCTCGCTCAGTTCGTGGCTACCGCCTACCACTTGACCACGACGGTCGACGGTGTCGCTATCTACTCGCCGAACGGGAGCTGAGGCAGGCCCGAAAGCACTGGCTTCGGCAAGCCCGAAGGGACCGTGACCGTCACCGGGAGCGAGAGGGGCGACTGGATCCTGGCCGGTGCGGCCCCAGCCGACGCCGGCGCCGCCGCAATCACGCGCGTCGCATGAGGAGGCGTGATAATCACCGCGGCGTCGAGCGTCGCGTTTCGCGACTCAAGGCTGGCGCCGACCGACCCAGCAGCAATCGCGTGAGCCGGCCTATGGGCATGGCCCGCATGCACAGGGGCTTGATGAGTCACCAGAAGAGCGGTGGCGGCAGCAGTCATGACGACGACGATTCCAGTCTGAAGCGCATGGTCGAGCGCCGGCCATGGGGCTCGGTGCAAGCCGCCGGCTGTCCGCCACCACGGCAGCATCAACAGGTCCTGGATCGCACGCCTTCCTTTGTCACGGCCGCGCTCGAAGTGCGCACCGACAGTGGCCAGGCTGGCACGTAGGACACGACGCACCTCGCTGACGCTGAGGCCCAGCTCGTGTGCGATCTCACGGTTGGTCAGGCCACCGAAGTAGGCGAGCTTGACCACCTGCTTTTGCTTGGCCGGCAGCTCGTGGAGCGCCTCATCGATCGCCTGCCGGGCCATGGCGCTCGAAAAATCGACAGCCCCCGAGGGCGCGCCGACCAGGATCCGCTTGAGGTGCGATTCGGACCCTCTGGCCCGGCGGCGATCGATCGGCACTCGCCGAGCGCCGGTCGCGAGCCATGAGCGCCAGGACGCCTCTTCTCGAGGAAAAGTCGTGTCGCCCTTTGGAGTCGAACCCTCAGATGGGCGCGCGGATACGAACTCGCGTTGCCCGCCAAACCATCGCGTGCTCATCTCTTGGCCCCAATATGGAAACCTCCAGCGAGCAGCCGCTACCCGAGTGGGTTAGTCGGGCGGTGAGGGCTTCACGGGACGCTTGATCTCGAGGATGCGCGGTTCGTCCGCCGCGATCGACATCACTCGATCGAATACCGCCACCGAGTCGGCCGCGGCAGGTGGTTCGGAAAGGCGAACGTAAGCAGCCGCCCCAGGGCCAAAGACGAAAGTTGGGGTCCCAAAAACGCCATAGTCGACGACTGCGGCCAGATGGTCGCGCTCGAGCGCCGACACTATCTGCGGGTCGGCAAGGTCGTGGCGAAAGCGGTCGAGGTCGAGGCCCGCGTCTTCGGCCAGCACCTCCACGACAGCCACGTCATCGATATCGGCGCGCTCCTCGTGCCGCGCTCGGAGCAACGCCATGTGGTAGTCGTCGAACGCATCCTGGCGGCGCGCCGCCTCGGCAGCTTTGAATGCAAGGCGGCCGCGAGCCTCCGAATCGGTCGCACCCCAAACCGTGAAGCCCTCGACCTTGGAGTTCACCTGGACCAGGGAGAAGTAACGCCACCGGATTTCGAGTGGCCGCTCACCCGAATCGTTGACGTTCCGCAGGAGCACCGAGGCTCGGTAAACGAAAGGACACAGGTAGTCGTAGAAGACGTCGAGCTGTCGCACCGGTGTGGGGTTCACGATTGGTTTTACCTTTGACATGATCTCTAAGGCTCCAACGCGGCTAGTGCTGACACGTATTCCAGACACGTGGGCCTGGATGCGCCCGGACCTGATGGTCCGGATCCTGCCATTTGTTCTCATTTCCACGCTCGCATACGTGATCGCGTCACGACCTGCCTGGTTTGGCCTGGCGCCGGGGCGCATCGGCGTCCAGCTCGCATTCGGGCTGGTCGCGGCGCCGATCATGTTCGTGGCGGCCATGTTCGTCCAGCTGTGGCTCGCACGCCGGCGCGGTGCGCTGAGCGCGCCTGCAGACCGGGGAGATGCGTGGTTTCAGGCCGGCTTCTATGCGGTGAACGGGCCGGTCGAAGAGGCTTTCTTCCGCGGCCTGCTGCAGGGTGGGCTGGGCGCTGCATTTGGCGCGCCAGTCGGATTCCTGGTCGGGACCGCAGCGTATGTCTTCTATCACCGCCTGGGTTGGCAGTGGAGTGACACCCTCGCGACAGCCCTGGTGGGCGTGCCACTGGGACTGGCGTTCTGGCTGCTGCCGGGACCGCCGTCGCTCATCGGCGTCTCCATCGCACACGTCGCGGCGACGTGCGGATTCCTCGGCCCGGGACCGTATCTGCTGCGAAAGCTGAACCTGGTCTGAATAAGAATGCCGCGGGGGAGGCCTGACTCCCCCGTGCCTCTAGACCTGCCTGCGGCGGACGGCTACGTAGACGAGCGAGGCGAAGACGATCACCACGAAGATCCACCAGGCGATGTCCGCGAGATCCGAAGGGCCAGGCACTGACGCCACCGCTTGATTCACATCAGGCCCAGGCTGGCCCGAGCTTGCGAACAGCTCGAGCTCAGCTTTGACCAGCTCGCGTGGAGCGTCACTGGTGAGCTGATGAGGTACCACCCAGTAGAGGACGTTGAAGATGCCGTGGAGGATGGCGTTGTCACCGAGGTTTCCTGATGCAATCTGATTGTGGAGCGCGACGACGACTCCGGCGGCTGCGTTGTAGATGAACGCCACGATTGCGGCAACGATGTTGTTCATCCACGTGCTGAGCGCCAGCACGATCAACATCAAGGTCACGGCATTGGCCACCTGGGCAACCGCTTCGACCGCCAGGGTTTGCTCGAGGCCGCCGCCAAACAACAGACCGACCAGGACCGCTTCGACGCTCAGCAAGCCGACGATCACGATCAACGCCCCGACGGCGGCGCCAACCTTGCCGGCGGTGAAGGCAAAACGCGTCACCGGCTTGGAGAAGATCGCGACCGCAGCTCCCGATTCGAGGTCGTGGTAGATGGCCGTCATGCCGATGCCAAACGCGATCAGGAGTGCGAACAAGCCCAGCGCGCTGACGAGGTCCGTCACGAACATCAGGTCCAGAAAGCGGTTGATCTTGGCCGGGTCCGGCGGCTCGCTGCCGGGCGGGCCGGAGAATGAGGCGCCGACAAAGGTGCTGCTGAAGATCTTCAAGCCGATCCCGATGGCGGCAATACCCAGCGCTCCGATGATGAAGAAGACGAGCAGGATTCGCCGTCGCGAAAGGTCCACCAGGGTGTACCTGGCGACTGCCAGCGCCCCCCTCACTGGTTTTCCTTGTCGCTGATGAAGGACGGCAGATTGTCGTGCTTTGGCGGAGCCGAAGCCTGGACCAGCTCGACGAACACATCCTCGAGAGAGCGGCCCTCGGGCACGACCTCGGCCATGCTGCCCTCTTTCAGCACATGGCCTTTGGCGAGGATCGCGACCGTGTCGCAGACGAGCTCAACCTCGCTCAGGAGATGGCTGTTGAGCAGAACTGCCACACCGCTGGCTTTCAAGGATTCGATCAGCGCTCTGACGTCGCGGCGACCAAGCGGGTCCAGGTCGGCCGTCGGCTCATCGAGAATCAGCAGCTTGGGCCGGCCGAGGATGGCCTGCGCGATGCCAAGGCGTTGTTTCATGCCTTTCGAGAATTGGCGCACCTGCCGGCGCTCCTGATCGAGGCCGGCGAACGCGAGCGTCTCGGGGATTCGTCGCTTTCGATCGCCTTCGTCAAGGCCAAGAAGGCTCGCGAAGTAATCCAGCACCTCGCGCGCGCGCAGGAACTTCGGGAAGTCAGGGTCCTCCGGGGCGAAACCCAGCTGCCCGCGGGCGGCAGGGTCGCCGGGTTTCGACCCGAACAGGGAGATGTCGCCGCCGTCGGGCCGCAGGAGGCCCGCGATCATCTTGACCACGCTGGTCTTGCCAGAGCCGTTGGGACCAAGCAGGCCGAACGCCTGGCCGGGTTCGAGAGCGAAGGTAACCCCGTCCACGGCCCACGGATCGCGGCGCCGGTATCGCTTGCGAAGCGCGTCGACGCTCACCACTGGTGCCATCAGCCAGCCGAATATACAGGCGCGTGATCCACCTCGACGCTCTGCAACGGCGAACTCTCGTGTGGGCCGGACTGGCGGTGGTCCTCACCGCGTTCGACGGCTCGGTGCTGGTTTTGGCCCTGCCCGCGATCGCGTCCGACTTTCACGCTCAGATTCCGGGCCTATCGAACCTCGGATCGGTGCTCGCCCTTGGCTCCCTCGGCGCGCTCCCCCTCTCCACGCTTGCCGACCGCTTTGGACGGCGACGCTTGATCGCGATCGGTGTCGCCGGCTTCTCGGTGGCAAATTTCGCAAGCGCCTTCGCGCCGTCACTGACCGCGCTCTCATTGATTCGGCTGGTCGCCGTCTGTTTCGAGGCCATGGTCGGCGGCGTCGCCACCGCACTGATCGTCGAGGAGGCACCGGCCGGCCAGCGCGGTCTGGCCGTGAGCGTTCTTGCGGTGCTGGCGGGGACCGGCGCCGGCATCACCGTCATCAGCTACCCGCTGCTGGCGCCGCACTGGCGCTGGCTCTTTCTCGCCGGCGGCGTGGGCGCCGTGGCCGCGCCCGCCATCTGGCGTTGGCTGCCCGAGGGACGCACCTGGAAGAAGGTGCACCTGAGCGGCTCCGCCCTGCGCCTCCTGCTGGGCGGCCCGTGGCGGCGGCGCGTCATTGTCATGTCGGCAACCACCGCCCTGCTGGCCGTGCTGCTCGAACCGGCGGGTCTGCTCTTCACTGTGTTCGCCACCGACACTCTCCACATGACGCCCGTCGCGATCAGCATCCTCATCACCCTTTCAGGCGGTGCAGGCGGGCTGGCGTATCTTGCCGGCGGCTACCTGAGCGATCGGTTCGGCCGGAAGTGGCCAGGGATCGGCCTCACTGCGTCGACGGCCGTCGTGGCCAGCTTGAGCTTTGTCACAGGAGTCGCAGGCTTCGTGGTCGGCAACGTGCTCTGGAGCGCGATCGCGAGCGCGGCCACGCCCGTGTTTGGGGCGTGGTCGGCGGAGCTGTTCCCGACTCGAGCCCGTGCGACCGCCGAAGCGATGGTCGGTGTGGCCGCGGCGGTCGGCAGCGTTGCCGGCCTTCAGGCGGTCGGGCTGCTGTCGCCATCGTTGGGGCTCGGGCGAGCCATCGGGCTGGTCGGTGTGGCCGCGGTCTTGGGCGCGCTCCTTCTCTTCTGGCTGCCCGAAACCAAAGAATCGCCGCTACCTGACTAGCGTCCTAGAGTTACGCGGAAATGGACCGCGCAAGGGCAGTGGTCGTCGGCGGCGGGATCACAGGGGCAAGCGTCGCGTACCACCTGGCCAAGGCGGGTTGGAGAGAAACGGCCCTGGTCGAGAAGGACGAGCTGACCAGCGGGTCGACATGCCATGCCGCGGGCCTCGTGACGCAGTTCAATCCATCGCCGACGATGATGCGATTTCGCCGCTACAGCATCGAGCTCTACGAGGAGCTTGGAGTCTTCGAGAAGGTCGGAGGCCTGCGTTTTGCATCGAGCTCCGACCAGCTGAAAGAGCTCCAGCGCGGAGTCAGCCGTGCGCGCGGGATCGGCCTGGAGGTGGAGCTCATTTCCGCAGAGGAATCGGCGCGCTTGATGCCCGCGATCACAACTCATTCGCTCCATGGAGCCGTGTGGGTGCCGAGCGACGGCCACCTCGATCCACACACCGCCACGTTCGCGCTGGCGGCAGCCGCTCGCGACCTCGGGGCGTCGATCCTCACGCAGCACCGCGTCACCGGCATCGAGCTGACCGACAAGGGCGCAGTCAAGGCTGTGCAAACCGACGCCGGCCGCATCGAGGCGGAGGTGGTCGTGATCGCCGGCGGCATCTGGGCGCCGCAGGTCGCCGCGATGGCGGGTGCGTTCATGGTCTCGACGCCGGTCGACCATCAGCATGCGGCGTTGCTGGCGGTGCCCGGCCAAGAGCTGCCGCACGACATGCCTTGCTTTCGCGATCCGGACAACCTCGTCTACGGCAAGTCCGAGGCGGGCGGTGTGGTGCTGGGCGGCTACGAGGCAAATCCGGTTGCGCGGTGGATCGACGGCGTGCCGTGGGACCACGCCGGCACCTCGCTGCCCCCCGACCAGGCGCGCTTCGAGCCGCTGCTGGCAGGCGCGGCGCGGCGCTTTCCGTTCATGGGGGAGGCGGGCATCGTGAAGCTCGTCTGCCACCCGGACGCGATGACGCCCGATGCCAACCCGCTGGTCGGCCCGGTGCCCGGAGTTCGTGGCCTCTACATGGCGGCCGGCCTTTCGCTCAATGGTTTCGGCGGCGCCGGGGGCATCGGCCGATCGCTGGCAGAGCTCATAACCACCGGCTCATCGGAGCTCGACCTCCACCCCTACCGGCCCTGGCGGTTTGGACCCGTGCATCGAGACCATCGCTATGTCGCCGCGCTCGCGCGAGAGGCCTACCGCTACTACTACTACCTGCGCTACCCGCTCGACTCCGACGAATGGGGCCGGCCACGGCGCACGAGCGCGCTGCACGAGCGTCTCCAGGATGGCGGCGCCGTCTTCGGCGCGAAGCACGGATGGGAGCGCGCCGATTACATGGAGCCGGGCCGGCCGTGGCGGCGGGCGGGAGCCGACCAGCGCCGCTTCGGCTGGACGCGCCCGCCGTACTTCGATGTGCTGGCCGAGGAGCATCGCGCTTTTCGCGAGCGCGTCGGCATCATCGACATGACCTCGTTCGGGAAGTTCGAGGTCAGCGGGCCGGGCGCGGTCGCACTGCTCGAGCGGGCTGCCGGCAATCGAATCGACAGGCCGACCGGCTCGGTGGTCTACACGCAGTTCCTCGAGAAGCACGGCGGCATGGCCGCTGATGTCACCGTCACGCGGCTCGCAGACGACCGTTTCCGTGTGGTCACCGGAGCCGGCTATGTCAACAGCGACCTCGGCTGGCTTCGCATGCAGATGCGCGACGGCGACGCGCCCGTCGAAATCCGTGAGACGACAGACGAGCTTTCGGTCATCGGCATGTGGGGTCCAAGCGCTCGTGAGGTGCTGGAGCGGGTGACCGACGCCGATGTATCGGACCAAGGATTTCCCTTCATGCACGCGAAGCCGATTCGAATCGGCGGAGCGGCGGCCTTGGCGCAGCGAGTGACCTATGTCGGCGAGCTCGGCTGGGAGCTTTACCTCGAGCCCGCGTGGGCCGTCCAGGTCTGGGATCGCCTGATGTCTGCCGGCGCGCGGTTCGGGATCCGGCCCGGTGGATATCGCGCGCTCGACTCGCTGCGGATGGAGAAGGGCTACCGCTACTACGGCACCGACCTGACGCTGCTCGACAACCCCTACGAGGCAGGGCTGGGTTTCTGCGTCCAGCTGGACAAGGGCGAGTTCAACGGCCGCGACGCGCTGGTCGCCGCTCGCGAAGCCGGGATCAAGCGGCGCTTGCACACGCTCGCGGTGGGCTCAGACGAGTACCTCCCAATCTATGGCGGCGAGGCGGTGCACGGTCCCGACGGCGTCGTCGGACGAATCCGCAGCTGTGCCTATGGCTTCACGGCGAAGAAGAACGTCGCGTATACCTACCTGCCCAAAGGCATGGGACCCGGTGCCGAAGTGCAGGTTGAGGTCTTCGGCAAGCTCGTCTCTGCTCTGGTCACACCGGACGCGATGATCTCAAGGCAAGGGGCCGCAGGGTGACGTCGCGCGTTGACGAGGCCGTCGCGCGCGTCTCTTTATGGAAGGGCGAGCAGCCCGTCGTGTCTCAGCTCTCGGGCGGGCTGACCAACGAGAACTATCTCGTCGAAGCCGGGAGGCAGAGGTATGTCATGCGCATTCCCGGGCAGTCCACCGAGCTGCTGTCGATCGACCGCGCCAACGAGGTGTTCAACACGAAGGCCGCAGCCACCACCGGCATCGGACCGCGCGTGCTCGAGCACATTGCTGGTCTCGATGCGCTCGTCCTCGAGTTCATTCCCGGCCAGACGATGTCGGCGGCGACATTGCAGTCGAAAGAGATGGCTTCGCGCATGGCCGAGTCCTTTCGGCGGCTCCACGGCTCGCCGCGATTTCTGAAGGACTTCAACATGTTCCGCCTCATCGAGGACTACCTGCGAATCGTCGGCGAGCATGAGGTGACGATCCCTGCCGGCTATCGCGACCGGCTGCCCGCCATCGCGCGCATTGAAAGAGCGGTTGAGCGAGGTGCCCTACCCGCGGTGTCATGCCACAACGACCTCCTGTGCGAGAACTTCATTGACGACGGCGAGGCGCTTCGCATCGTCGACTACGAGCTGAGCGGCAACAACGACCCATGCTTCGACCTCGGCAACACGGCACAGGAAGCGGAGTTCGACCAGGACCTACGGGCTGCTCTGTGCGCCGCTTATTTCGGCCAAGAGAATCCGCAGCAGCTGGCGCGCATGAATCTGTTCGCGCTCATGTCCGACGTCGGCTGGACTTTGTGGGGCGCGATCCAGGCCAAGATCTCTGCCGTCGACTTCGATTTCCGGGGTTACTACACGATGCGCTGGGAGCGTGCGCTCGAGGTGCTGGACTCGGACCGCCTCGCCGGCTGGATGGCCCAAGCGCAAGGCTAATTTTCAAATTGACGCGGCACCCGGGCGGTGCTACGGTTCCGCCCGTATATCGGCCGCATATCGGTCGGTCGACGGGGAGGAGTGAGGGTTTGGCTTCGCAGGTCAGGGTGGACAGGCGCGTCACGACGCCCCACGTGGCACCCGCCCCCAGCCTTGCTGTCGTCGATTCGCCGGAGGCGGCACGCTCGCAGAGCGAAACCGCCTACCTGCGGATAAGGGACCGGATCGTGAGCCTTGACATGCCTCCTGGCTCGGTCGTCAACGAAGCTCGCCTCCAGGAAGAGCTCGACATCGGCAGAACACCGATCCGCGAGGCGCTGCAACGCCTGGCGCTCGAGAACCTCGTCAAGTCGATTCCACATCGCGGCACCTTCGTCACCGACGTGAACATCACTGACCTGGCACGCATCACCGAGGTCAGAGTCGTCATCGAAGCCCAGGCCGCGCGGCTGGCGGCGGAACGGCTCGCCGGGGAGGAACGGATTGCGGTCAAGGAGCTGCTTTTCGTCCTGGAAGCAGGCGGGCCGGCCGACCAGCGGGAGCTCATGCGCCTCGACCAGCAGATCCACCGCCAGATTTACCGCGCGGCAGGCAACTCGTTTCTCGAAGCCACGCTCGAGCGCTACCTCAACCTCAGCCTCCGCCTCTGGTACCTCGTGGTCGACCGAGAGGTCAGGCTGCGCGAGGCGGTCGCCGAGCACGCCGAGCTGCTGCGGGCGGTGCTGGCAGGGGAGGGCTCGAAAGCCGAGGACAGCATGCGGCGGCACGTGACAGGGTTCGAGCGCGAGATCAGGCGGGTCCTGGTGGAGCGATAGGCATGCCCAAGATCTTTTTCGCCACCGACCTGCACGGCTCCGAGATGTGCTGGCGCAAGTTCCTGAACGCGGCCAAGTTCTACGACGCCGACGTCCTCATCTGCGGCGGCGACATGACCGGCAAGGCCATCGTTCCCATCGTCCAGGAGAACGGCCACTTCACCTTCACGCTCGCCGGCGTCCAGCAGGCGGTAGGCGCCGACCAGGTGGGAGAGATCGAGGCCCAGATTCGCCGCAAGGGTTACTACCCGCTGCAGGTGAGCGTCGAGCGCCTGCATGAGCTCGACAAAGACGAGAACGTGCGAGCCGAGACCTTTCAACGGGTGATGCTCGAGGGCGTCGACCGCTGGATGGGCATGGCCGCCGATAAGCTGCGGGGGACCGGAGTGCGCTGTTTTGTGTGCCCTGGCAACGACGACGAGATGGAGGTCGACGACGTGATCCGCCGATCCGACCTCGTCGAGCTCGGCGAGGGCAGGATGGTGGAGATCGACGGCTGGACGATGATCTCGACCGGATGGTCCAACCACACGCCCTGGAACACGCATCGCGAGGAGACCGAGGAAGCGCTGGGCGACCGGATCGAGGCCATGGCCAAGCAGGTCCCTGACGCCTCGCGCGCGATCTTCAACCTGCACTGCCCGCCCTACAAGTCAGGGCTCGACGAGGCGCCTGCCATCGATGCCGACCTGAAGCTGCTCCACGGTGGCCGTGCGCTTCGGCCGGTCGGATCGACCGCGGTGAGGGCTGCGATCGAGAAGCACCAGCCCATGCTGTCGCTTCATGGGCACATACACGAGAGCAAAGGCGCCATCAAGATCGGCAAGACCCTCTCGATCAACCCCGGCAGCGCATACGAAGAGGGAATGCTCATGGGAGCGATCATCCAGCTCGATCCCAAGAAAGGCATCAAGAGCTACCAGCTGGTCAACGGATGAGGAGGTAAGGAGGAAGCAACATGGCTGAATCGACGATGGGGACGCCGGCGAGGCCCGGCCTGTTCCTCCGCAACGCCACCGGGCTGGTCAAGGCCTGGTCGTCATTCGACGCTTTCGTCTACTCGTTCTGGTCGGTGAACCTGATCACGCTCGGCCTGTACGGCATGTCGTTCGTGTACTGGGTACCAGGCGCGCAACTGTTGGCGGCAATTGTCGTCTTCGGTGTTCTCACGACGTTTCTCGTCATCACGTACGCCATGTTGGTCAGCGTGATGCCACGCACCGGCGGCGACTATGCGTGGCAGAGCCGCATCCTCGGGGGCGGACTCGGCTTTGTCCTGTCGATCACGGGCTGGTGGTTCACATTGTTTCTCTGGGCGCCGATCTACGCCAACATCCTGAACGTCCAGTTCTTTCAGCCGCTGGCGTACACACTGGGCTTGAAAGACCTGGCCGCAAACCTCAACGGCAAGACCGGCGTCTTCATCACCTGCCTGATCGTGCTGGCTTTTGTAAGCGTGGTCGTCACGCTCGGAATGGAGACTTACGCGCGAATCCAGAAGATCTGTTTCTGGATCGGCATCGTCGGCTTGGCGGTGGTGGCCGGGCTCTTGCTGATCCACAGCCAGAGCGACTTCCAGGCGGCCTTCAACCGCGAAGCGACGTCCCTGTTCGGGGCGTCGGGAGACTCCTACCAGAAGACGATCGACCTTGGTGCCACGGCCGGATACACGCCGCACGACTTCGGCACCTTCCAGCTCGGACCGATCTTCCTCGTTCTCCCCTTCCTGGCCTTTTACCTGCTGTGGCCCAACTGGGGCGCGACGCTCTATGGCGAGGTTCGCGGCGCCAAAGACATCCGCAAACCGTTCTGGAGCATGTTCTGGGGCCTGTGGGTGACTGTCGCCATGGTGGCCCTGGTCGTGATTCTCATCGTCAAGACGATGGGATGGACCTTCTACAACGCGGCAAACGCGGCGTGGTTCAACAATTTGTACTATGGCGGCGCCGCGCCGCCGGTGCCTTCATGGCCTTACCCGGTGATGTTTGCCGGTTGGCTCGTCGACAGTCACATCTTCCAGGCGGTGCTCATCATCGTCATGGGCTTGTGGTTCTTCGGCTGGGCCGGGACGCTGTTCCTGTCGTCGACCCGAGTGATATTTGCTGCGGCCTTCGACCGCGTGCTGCCATCATGGGCGGCCAACATCTCGGCCAAGCGGCGCGTGCCCTACGGCTCTCTGGTTCTGATGATCGTGCCGTCCATAGTGATCAGCGCCATCTGGGCTTACAAGCCTGACTTCCAGGCCGTGTTTCTGGACGCGACAGCCGTTCTCGCTCTGACCTTCTTCGCCACAACGGTGGCAGCGATCATCCTGCCCTGGAGGCGCAAGGACCTCTACAACGCCTCGCCGATCGCAAACTGGAAGATCGCCGGCATTCCCACCATCAGCATCGTCGGGGTGATCACGGGAGTGTTCTTGCTCTTCATGCTCTGGGAGTGGTCTTTCAACCCAGACAACCTCTATGGCACCACTTTGTCGAAGACGTTGAACTCCCTCTACTACTTCCTCGCGACATACGTAGTCGCGATCGTGATCTATGTCGTCGCCCGCATCGTGCGGAAGAACCAGGGCATCGACCTGGACCGCATCCACCACGAGATTCCGGTTGAATAGAGGCATATCGACGGCCGCCGGGCTTCGGTCCGGCGGCCGCGCCTTCTAAAGAATGCTGGAACACACACTTCGCACCTATCAGAGCCCGACGCGCCTCGTGCAGCGCCTGGGCGCGATTCGCGAGCTCGGCAACGAGGCTTCGTTGCTGGGAATTCGACGGCCCCTCCTGGTGACCGACCCCGGCGTCAAAGCGGCCGGCCTGCTGGACACCGCGCTCGAAGCGTTGCGAGGCTCGGACGTCGAGCCCGTGGTTTTCGATCGAGTGAAAGCCAACCCTGGCGTCGAGCTCGTGGACGCCGGCGCGGCTGAATATAAGACGCAGGGCTGTGACGGCCTGGTCGCGATCGGCGGCGGCAGCTCGATGGACACCGCCAAGGGCATCGGCGTCGTCGCCGCGCACGACGGCAGCATCCTCGACTACGAGTGGGGGCACAGCCCGCTCACCTCGCGCATCCCGCCGATGATCGCAGTGCCGACCACGGCCGGCACCGGCAGCGAGGTGACGCTGTGGGCCGTGATCACCGACCCCAAGCGCAAGATCAAGTTCAACGTCGGCGGCACCCCGAACATCGCGTCGTGGGTGGCGCTGATCGACCCCGAGCTCAGCGTGCGCCTACCTGCTCCGGTCACCGCGGGCACTGGCATGGACGCGCTGGCGCATGCGGTCGAGTGCTTCACGATGGTGTACTACCAGCCGTTCACCGACGCCGTCGCATTGATGGCGATGGAGTACGTCGCCCGTTATCTGCGCGTCGCCTTCTCGCAGGGCCAGAACCTGCAGGCGCGCTACTACATGAGCGCGGCGGCGATGCTGGGCGGCCTCTCGTATGGCACCGATTCAGCAGGCGCCGCCCATGCGATGAGCCAGTCGGCCGGTGGCGTCCACGACGCACCTCACGGCCAGCTGACGGCACGCCTGCTGGGCCCGGTCATGGAGTACAACCACGCCGGAGAGCCTGTGCGATTCGCCCGAATGGCAGAAGCCTTCGGCATGGACACACGGGGCAAGCCGGTGTATCGCGCCGCCGAGATGGCGGTCGAGTACGTCCACCAGCTGACCAAGGACGTCGAGATCATGAGCCTCGAGGAGCTCGGCTTCTCGGAGGACGAGATTCCTATGCTCGCCGACAAGGCATTCGCCGATCCTCAGACGATCGGCAATCCCCGCGACGTCGACGCCGCCGCTTATCGCCGGATCTACGCCCAAGCGTTCGAGCTTGGCCGCCAGCGCAACGCGAAGGCGACGAAGTAAACCCCATTGGAGATGTGACATGACAGTCGACGTTGCCCGGTCGGTTCGAAAAATGTTCGTCGACGGCAAGTGGGTGGAGTCCGAAAGCGGCCACACGTTCGATGCGGTCAGCCCGGCGACCGGCGAGACCATCGCCTCGGTGCCGAAAGGCACCCGCGCCGATGCGCAGCGTGCAGTCGAGGCGGCGCACAAGGCACGGCGCGCTATGGCCGACCTCAAAGGCTTCGCCAGGTCCGCCCGCCTGCACCGTATCGCGGATTCGATCGAGCAGCACCGAGAAGAGCTCGGACACCTCCTCACGCTCGACCAGGGCAAGCCGATGCACGCCGAGGCGCTGGGCGAGGTCGACGAGGCGGCCGAATACTTCCGGATCGCCGCCGAGGACCTTAAGCGCCTGGAGGGGCGCGTGATCCCATCTGCGAGCCCGAGCAAGCTGGTGATGACCCGTCACTACCCGCGCGGCGTCTACGGGATCATCACGCCCTGGAACTGGCCGCTGACGATGGCGGCGGAGCTGATCGCGCCCGCGCTGGCTGCGGGCAACACTGTCGTCTGGACGCCGGCGACTTCGACCAGCGTCATCTCGGTCGCCCTCATGGAGTGCATCGCAGAGGCGGACTTCCCGCCAGGCGCCGTCAACCTGGTCACCGGCCCCGGCGCCGACGTGGGCGACGAGGTGGCCGGCCACCCGCTGGTCGACGGCGTCGGTTTCGTCGGCTCGACCGAGACGGGCGCATCGGTCGCTCGGCGTGCGGCCGGCAAGCATGTGATGCTCGAGCTCGGCGGCAATGGCCCGATGGTGATCTTTGGCGACGCCAACATCACGCGCGCGGTTGAAGGCGCGATCGTGGGCTGCTACCTGTGCGCCGGCCAGAGCTGCACTGCGGGCGAAAGGATCCTGGTCGAGGAGCCGATCCACGACGAGTTCGTGGCGCGCCTGGAGGAAGCGACTCGAGCGCTGCGCCTCGGCGACCCGTTCGAAGCCCAGACCACGCTGGGACCGCTCAACAACGAGGGTGTCGCCACCAAGATGGACGAGCACGTGGCGGACGCCCTGGAGGCCGGCGCAAAGCTGGTCCTCGGCGGCAAGCGCGCAGAGGGCTTCCCAACCCGGCTCTACTACCCCGCCACGATCATCGACGACGTCGTGCCGAGCATGCGAGTCAGCAAAGAGGAAACGTTCGGCCCGATCGCGCCGATCATCAAGTTCCAGGACGAGAAGCAGGCGCTGGCGATTGCCAACGACTCCCCGTATGGGCTCCTCGGCGCGGTCTACACGCGCGACCTGTCCCGCGCCCTCCGGTTCGCCGACGGCATGGAGATGGGTTGGGTGAACGTCAACGAATCGACCAATTACTGGGAGGCCCACCTGCCGTTCGGGGGCCGTGCGGGCAAGCACAGCGGCATCGGCCGAGTCGGCGGGCGCTTCGCGCTCGAGCAGATGACGGATCTCAAGACGATCGTGATCGAGGTCGATGGGGGATAGCGGCCCGCTCGAGGATCCGATAGCGGAGGCCGAACGCATCGCATCGGCTGCCACGGCCGCAAAGGTGGGCGTGAAGCTGATGGGCGGCGCGGGCATCCATCTGCACTCGCCGAGTGCCCACAGGCCGCCGCTGAGGCGAAAGTACGGCGACCTCGATTACGTGATCTCCAAGCGCGACCGGAAGGCTGCGCTCGCATTCTTTCCGTCGCTCGGCTACGAGGCCAACGAACGGTTCAACCTCATGCAGGGAGACCACCGCCTGTACTTCTACGACACCGAGCATGGCCGCCAGGTCGATGTGTTCATCGACTCGATCCGGATGTCTCACATCATCGACCTGCGCGATCGGCTCGGCCACGACGGACCGTGCTGCAGCCCTGCCGACCTGCTCCTGAGCAAGCTGCAGATATTTGAGGTCAATCGCAAAGACCTGGTGGACGTCACAGCTCTCCTCCTCGACCATCCTGTGGCTGCCCACAACGACGATGCCATCGACGCCACCTACATCGCGCGCTTGACGGCCGACGACTGGCGCCTCTACCACGCGCTCGAGGTCAACATCGAGAAGCTGCGAGCAACGCTGGATGAGCTGGAGGTCGATCGGGATCTGGTTAGATCCCGCATTGACGAGATCTGGAAGGCGGTCGAGTCCCAACCCAAGCCTTTGAAGTGGAAGCTTCGCGCCCAGGTGGGCGAGCGCGTCGGCTGGTACGAGCTGCCGGAAGAGGTCCGTTCGCCTTACCAGCCCGAGTGAGCGCGATCCCGAGCCACGCGCGCGTGGTCGTCATCGGGTGCGGGATAGTCGGCAACAGCGTCGCTTACCACCTCGGCCGGCTGGGCTGGCACGACATCCTGCTGCTGGACAAGGGCCCGCTGCCCAACCCAGGGGGGTCGACGGGGCACGCCTCCAACTTCATCTACCTGGTGGACCACTCGAAGGAGATGACCGCCCTGACGGTCGACAGCGTCGACCAGTACAGGGACCTGGGCGTCTTCACCCAATCCGGCGGCATCGAGGTCGCCCGCACGAAGGAGCGGATGCAGGAGCTGACGAGGCGTATGGCCTCCGCCAGGTCGTGGGGCATCGAGCCCGTCTCGCTGGTTTCGCCGGCCGAGGTCAAGCGCCTCGTTCCGTACATCGACGAGTCGATCATCCTCGGCGGCTTCTACACGCCGGGGGTGGGCGTGGTCGATTCGCTGCG
>DATARC010000151.1:0-12030 GCA_036264335.1 Candidatus Dormiibacterota bacterium | reverse complement strand
CAGCTGGCGTGGGTGATCAACCTGGGCTGCATAGACCTCAACCCGCACCCCGTGCGCAGCGACGATCTCGACCATCCCGACGAGCTGCGGATCGACCTTGACCCGATGCCCGGAGTGCCGTGGTCGCAGGTGCGCGAGGTGGCGCTGGCGGCGAAAGACGTTCTCGAGGACATGGGCCTGACCGGTTGGCCCAAGACCTCGGGCTCGCGGGGCATGCACATCTACTGCCGGATCCAGCGGCGCTGGACTTATCCCGAGGTCCGACGCGCGGCGGTGGCGTTTGCGCGAGAGGTCGAGCGGCGGGTGCCGGCGATCGCGACGTCCAAGTGGTGGAAGGAGGAGCGCCACGGCGTTTTCCTGGACTACAACCAGAACGCCAAGGACCGCACCATCGCCTCCGCGTATTCGGTCCGGCCGACGCCCGACGCCAGGGTCTCGACGCCGCTCCGCTGGGACGAGGTGCCCGACTGCGAGCCCGAGGCTTTCACGCTGGCGACGGTGCCGGCCCGTTTCGCCGCGATCGGCGATCCCGGTGCCGGGATCGATGAGGTGGCGGGGTCGCTCGAAGCCCTGTTGGAGCTTGCTGGGCGCCAGGAGGCCGCCGGTTTGCCCGACGCGCCCTGGCCTCCGAACTACCCGCGGCAACCGGGGGAGGCGCCTCGGGTCCAACCCTCTCGTGCTCGCGGCCGCCCTGGCGCTGCGCCGCCCGCGGCGCCCGGTAAGGCAGCAGGCCCGACCGGCCGCCGCCGGACCACCGTCCCCCTGGTCGAGATCGCCCGCGCCCGGACACAGAAGGAGGCACGGGAAGGGCTGGAACGCTGGAAGTCGCGCCACCCCGAGGTGGTTCCGCATCTGGAACTCGCCGACATCCTGGTCGACGCGATGCGCGGCCGCAGCTCGGCCTGGTATCGAGTCCGGGTCAACCTGACCCACGTCCCAACCGAGAAGCGCCCGCCCCAGGAGCCGCTCGAGGTCGATTACGACCCCTGGGCCGCCTATCGTCGCTCCGGCCTCGATCGGCCCCAGGCTGACGTCTAGGGGGTCGCCGTCAGCTCGTTGAGCTTTCGCATCGTGTTCGCGCTGCGCATGCTGATCTTCTTGTACATGGGCGTGCCGACCATCTTGTTCATGTGGCTCTTGCCCACGTTCTCGCGATCGACGCGCCACACGACCGCACCAGGCGTGTACCTGAGCTCATCGATTCCGGGTTTGTTCGGGAGACGCTCGAGGATGTTGCGATCGTCGAGCTCCTTCCACAACAAGAGGACATAGGTACGCATTGTTTTGTCGTCGACCCAATGACTCGGAATTGCGTCGACCAGTTTCTTCAGTGCCTTGTGGTCCATGACCAGCACCTTGATCGCGAGGCCGGTGTGCTGCTCGAGCGCTTTCTCGATCCGCGTCGCGAGCCGCTGAGCGTCCGATGCTCGCGTCGTGAAGATGACGTTGCCCGAATTGATGTAGGTCCGCACATCTGACAGACCGAAGGCGACAAGGGCTTCCTTGATGGCTGCCATCGAGACGATGCTGTTGCCCCCGACGTTCACGCCTCTCAGAAAAGCGACGTAGGTCATGCGATCAGGACGGGCGTCTTTCCTTAACGACCGGCTTCAGATCACCCTTCAGAGCGTCCTCGTACGCGGCCCAGAGCACCCCATACGCCGCCACCAGGCCTTCGGGCCGGGGCAGGCTCAAGGCCATTTCGAAGCGCTTGGTGTACGGATGGTCTCCGAGCTCATCTCGCAGCAATGCCTGACTTTGCGCTTCCCATTTCGACGCCGACGCGAGGTCCTTGCGCTTCTCGATCATCATCCGGCCCCGATTCATCATGTCCTCCAGCCGTGTGACGAAGCCGTGCCTGTCGAATCCCTTCGGGGCTCGAGGCGGGCCTTCGCGGCTCACGGTCCTCCACTGGACAGGGCGGCTGTATGACGGGGCGGACGCGGATGGTCGCCAGCCCACGGCGGCCCGTTCTTTGTCGTATGCCGCACGTTTGGTGGAGTTGGTCAGAACTTCGTGGGCCTTGTTGATCAACTTCGCATGTTCGAGCGCGTCGGGATGGTTGCCGCGGTCGGGGTGCCAGTACTTCAATTGCCGGCGCCAGGCGGCGTGCAGCTCGGTCTCGGTGGCGTCGGGCGGAACGCCCAGCACGAAGTAGTAGTCGGCCAGCGGACGAGCGTCTTTAGGCGAGACCGAACCTCCTTAGCCGCAAAGGCCGGACCACAGGAAACGCAGTCTCGCATGGTGGCTGGGGCTTGTGGCAAGCCCGTACACCGGTGGGACAATGAGTGTTGCGGCCGCCCCTTTCCTCGCGCGCTTTACGAGCGGCACATCCTGCGACGATCAGAATTGCTCGGCAGCCCTGATCAGCCCGACGCGGTCCGCAGGACCACGGAGTTCGGCCGGTCCTGCGCCGTAAGGAGACAGACTGTGAAATGGGTGACCCGGAAGAACGCGAATGTCGATCGGATCGCGTGTCCATGGCTGATCAAGAAGTTCGTCGACCCCAACCCCGAGTTCCTCTACGTGCCCGCGGACGAGGTCATGCTGGTCGCGGAGCGCGAGGACGCAATTCCGTACGACGTCAAAGGTGTGGAGCTGGGACATGTCGACGGGCGCTGCAGCTTCGAATCCATCATCGTCAAATACGAGCTCAAAGATCCAGCCCTCGACCGCCTGGCGAAGATCGTTCACGGCGCGGACGTTTCAGCCGACCGCGATATATGTCCGGAGGCCGCCGGCCTATTCGCAACTGCTCACGGCTTCGCCCTTATCCACGGTGACGACGACCACCTGAAGGTCGCGCTCGAGACTCCGATGTACGACGCGCTCTATGCCTGGTGTCAGCACGAGGTCGCTCGGGCCAAGTCAGCTGACGAAAACTGATCAGCCAGACGCCAGCAGAGCTTGAACGCATCAAGCCGCGTACACCCCGACCTCGGTGGCTTTGAAGGAGACCCAGACTTCCTGGCCCTCTCCGAGACCCAATTCTCTGAGTGCGGCTGGGGTCACTTCGGCGACCACCGGCACGTCGCCGTCGATGCGAACACGAACTCGACCGCCCATCAGCTCGATGCCTGTTATGCGCCCTGGCCAAACATTGCGTGGGCTGCCTTCGGGTCGCTGGCGGTGGAGGGCGACCGCACGCGGGTGGATGACGGCGAAGACCTCACCGGATTCCGCGCCCGCTGCGGCGACCACCGGTCCGCTGGACAAACGCACGGAGCCTTGATCGGCTTGACCTCTCAGCAGGTTCACGCCGACCAGGTCGGCGACGTACTGGGACCTTGGGTGTTCGGTGACCTCGGCCGGGCTGCCTGTTTGCACCAGGCGGCCGTCCTCCATCACCACCAGGCGGTCGGCGAGGGCAGCCGCCTCGAGTGGATCGTGCGTGACGAGCAGGCGGAGCCCTGGGAATGACACCAGGTGTTGCTTCAGGTCCCGCCGAACCTCGGCTCGAGTCGGCACATCCAGCGCTGCCAACGGCTCGTCGAGCAGTAGAAGGCGCGGGTCCGGTGCCAGTGCGCGAGCCAGCGCAACGCGCTGGCGCTGACCACCCGACAGCGCGTCTGGCTTGGCTTTGGCGTAGCTGCCAAGTCCCACGCGGTCCAGCCATGCCGCTGCCTTTGCCGCCGCTTCTCGTGCCGGTGTACCTCGCGAGCGCAAACCGAAAGCAACGTTGTCCAGGACACTGAGGTGCGGGAAAAGGAGGTAGTCCTGAAAGACGACGCCGATAGAGCGCCGCTCGGTCGGGACGTAATCGCCGGTGGCGGCATCCTCGAGAACCTGTCCATCCAGTTGGATGCGGCCGGCGCTGATCGGCACGAGGCCGGCAATCGCTCGAAGCAGCGTTGTCTTTCCGGCGCCGTTTGGGCCGAGCAGCGCCACCACCTCGCCCTCGCTCATGGTGAGGTTCATGTCGAGCGCAAGTGCGCCGAGCGTCAGTTTCACCGTTGCCTCGAGGCTCATGCCGAGCCCAGCCAGCGGTGCCTGAGTGCGACCAGAACCAGCAAGGAGACAAGGAGGAGAACGAGGCTCAGGATGTATGAGGCTTCCTGGTTGGTTTCCAAAAGCAGGTAGACGGCCAGCGGCATCGTCTGCGTGACGCCCGGAAAGTTTCCGGCGAAGGTGATGGTCGCGCCGAATTCTCCGAGAGCGCGAGCCCAGCACAGGACGGCGCCGGCAAACAGGGAGGGTCCGATCAGCGGCAGCGTGACCCGAGTGAACACGGTCCAGCGCTTCGCACCCAACGTCCGTGCAGCGTCTTCGTAGCGGCGATCCATCGACCGCAGCCCTGCCTCGACCGTGATGATCAGGAAGGGCATCGCCACGAATGTCTCGGCCATCACAACCGCAGCTGTACTGAATGGAATCGTGATGCCGAACGCTGAGTCCAGCCACGATCCCACCAGCCCTCGCCTCCCAAAGGCGAGAAGAAGTGCGATGCCTCCGACTACAGGGGGCAACACCATCGGCAGGGTCGTCAGAGCCCGGAGCAGGTTCCGGCCGGGAAACTCAACCCGAGCGAAAATCCACGCGAGCGGTACGCCAAGGAGCAGCGCGATCGCGGTCGCTGAAAGTGACGCGACGAGCGACAGCTTCAGGGCCTCCACCGTCTCGGGCGCGGTGAGCGATTTGACGGCGTCGCCCCAAGGAGAGCGGACGATCAAACCGAGCAACGGCAGGATAAAGAACGCCGCGCCGATCGCCGCCAGAACCGCGACGACGATCGGTACGCGTTCTCTCCGCATTCGGGCTAGGAGGCTGGGAGGAAGCCGAAAGACTCCAAGGTCGCCTGGCCGTCCGACGACAGAACGTATGCGATGAAGGCGTTGGCGAGCGCCGAGTTCTTCGTCCCCTTCACGGCGACGATCGGGTAGGTCGCGGTCACGTTCACCGAGTCCGGGATCGGCACGCCGGTCACCTTGCTTCCGGCCGCTTTGACGTCGGTCGTGTAGACGATGCCTGCGTCGGCCTCGCCGAGCTCAATCTTGCTGACCACGGATTTGACGTCCGTCTCCAGGCTCCTTGGGGTGACAGTGACTCCGGCTGAGGCTAGGATCTGGAGCGCGTACTTGCCGGCCGGCACAGTCGCCGCCTCGGTGATGTAGATGACGCCCGGCTTGGCAAGGTCCGCCAAACCCGTGATCCCCTTCGGATTGCCGGCCGCGACGACAATCTCCAGCTTGTTGTGCGCAAACACCTGCGAGTCGCCGCCCGTGAAGCCATCCGCCTTGAGCTTGCCCATGTTTGTTGTGTCCGCGGAGGCGAAGACGTCAGCCGACGCGCCTTGCTCGATCTGGGTTACCAGAGTTGGCGTCCCGGCGAAGTTGAACTGAATAGAGGTTCCGGAGTGCGCGCTCTGAAAAGCGGTGCCGAGAGTTTTGAAAGAGTCGGTCAACGAGGCCGCTGCAAAGACCTGAGCCGTGCCACCGAGCGCGGTTGTCGAAGGGCTCCCGCCGCTTCCGCATGCCGTTAGCAGGGCGGCAACGACCGTCACCAAAAACACTCGATTACGCATACGACACCCCCTCAGCTGCGCGGCACTTCGATGCCGACGTTGGTTGCCTTCACCGAGGCGACGGCGACCTGGCCTGCCTTCAGCCCAAGCTCGTCAGCGGACTCGCGCGTGATCAGCGACACGATCCGGTGGGGACCGGCCTGAATCTCCACTTGCGCCGCGACTCCGTCCTTGATGACCCGGGTGATGATGCCGGTGAAGCGGTTGCGTGCCGATTCAGTGACCGCCGAAGGAGGTTCTTGTCGCGGCAGCGAAGCCATATAGCGAGCGAGCCCGGCACCATCGATCTGCCGCTGGCCCCCAGCCGATCGCGCCATTTTGATGTGGCCGGCGTCGATGAGGCGCCGCACGGTGTCCGGGCTGACGCGCAAAAGCTCAGCTGCCTGTCCGATCCGCAAATGGCTTGCCACCGGCAAACTATAGCAATTGCGCGGCTCTGGGCATGATTGCTACTAATTTCACGATCCTAGCCACAGGACCGAGCATCTGCGAGCAATCACGTGCCGACCAGGGGCCGACCGTGCACGACTTACCATTCGAAGCCATGCACGAAAGCAATGCCACGCTCAAGGAGGCGTTTCGCCACCACGCTTGGGCCACGCGCACCCTACTGACGTTCTGTGCCGAGCTCCCGCCGGAGCAGATGTTGCAGCCGCCGCCGGTGCCGCTGGCCGGGGACCATGGAAGCATCCTGGAGACGTTCGACCATATCGTTTGCACGGACGGTGGACTCATCGGTTCGCTCACCGGCCAACGTCCCGCGTGGGCGCATGAACGTGGCCTTAGCTCAGACCTCGGCGAGCTGTCGCCATGGGTGGACGAGGCGGAGGCCTTGTGGATGGACGTCCTTTCGATTCCCGAAGAGGGCGCACGCAAGGTGTTCCTCGACGATGACACTTACGAAGTGGACGCGGCCATCGTCATGGCACAGGCGCTTCACCACGGGAGCGCCCACCGCGAGCAGATCAGCGCCATCCTCAGAGGGCTCGGCCTGGAACCGCCGGAAGTTCAGCCGTGGGACTTCGCCGACGCAACTGGTCGATCGCGCTGGATCAAGCCTGACTAGCTGCTCAGTTAGCGCTGCGCGCTCAGTGAGCTGCGTGCGGTCCGCCTTACGATTCAATCACGAGAAGGGAACCTGCAATCCACCGCTGCTGCCGGCAATGTTTGGCGCTCGTTGAGATTCCTAAGGTGGGCAAGCGGAGTCACAAGCCCACGGCGAAATAAAAGATCACCTCCCGTACACAGGCGGTGTTCGTTGGCGCACAGGAAGGGGCAACCGCATCAAACTTTGCCATTCCAACTGAGGTCGCCTCAAGTACACCCTGAGAGGAGCCGTGCGCAAACAGCGTTGGGGGGATCTGCCATATGACAGGCCCTGCCGGCTGAATCGTGACGTTCCAATAGTGCTCGTCGGAGGCTGTGAATGTAATGAGCACTCTATCCCCTCGCCGTACACTGATCCTGCTGCCACTATCCGACTCGGATAATTGCCTCTGAGTGCTGGGTATCGCTATGACGGTAACGTCAACGGTGACAGCGCAAGTAGTGCTAGCCGGATCAGTACATCTCGGATGCCGCAATGTCACTTCCGCGGAACCAGCACCGACGGCGACAAAACTAACTGACGTGTCGATACCGTTCGCCTCAGGACCGAAGTTCTTCTTTATGACCCGATCGTCTGAACTGACTTCACTCGAGCTCGGATCCGCGCCACTTATCGTTTCAAGCAATGTTTGGCCAGGCTGCATGTTGAACGAATGACCATTATCAGCGGCGGTGACCTTCACATCCGCGCATATTTGCCAGCCGCATGGGTGTTCTATGGGCGGAAGGCAGCTTTCTGCCGACGCCGCCCAAATAACGAGAAGCGCACCAACAGCGCCGACACGGTACGCCGAAGACCCCAGGTTAGTCACGGAAGTGAGTGGGATACGTGGAGTTGGCTAGAGCGGGCACCTGCAACTATCAAACATATGCCCACTGACACAACAGGTTGGTGCTCGCGCAGGGAATCGAACCCTGAACCTTGGGATTAAGAGTCCCCTGCTCTGCCAGTTGAGCTACGCGAGCGCGTGACGGCCGGATGTCGATTTTAAGGTCCATCGGCATTTAACAGCCGAGGTTCCCTTGGCCGGCCCGTCACTCTACCGTGCCTGGCATGCGCGCGCGAGCACCCCTGGACGTCGACCTCGAGGACAAGCTGCTTTACGGGCTCACGCCCATGCGTCTCGCCTATCTGGTCGGAGGCCTGGTAAGCGGCTTTGCCTTGTGGTCCTCGGCATGGGCGCCCACGCCTGTGCGCGCCGTCGCGTGCGCGACGCTTGTTGCCGCCGGCGCGGTCGCGGCATGGGGTCGCTGGCATGGGCGCGCGGTCGACAGCTGGCTTGCGGACATTTCGCTGTTTGTGATCGGTACGCATCGCCTGGTGTTGGATCACACCTCGCTGCAGCGCTTGACGCATGGCAAATCGCAGCTCGCCCGTGCTACACCGCCGCGGGGTCCCGTGCTGATCGTGGTGGTTGGCAGGGCCCCAAAGGCCGGCGCGACCACGGTTGCCAACGAGCTCGCTGCCTGCCTTGCCACTCGGGGATATCCTCCAGAGCTCTGGTCGGTGCGCGATGCATTCACGGGCTACGCATCGAGGCCAACGCCTTCAGAACCACTCCTCTCGGTGGCGGCTGTGGAGGCTGGCCGAGTGTGCTACCTCGACCGCGGTGCCGGCCCGACGGTGGCTGCAGTAATTCCCGAGGACGACCTTGTCCGGACAGCAGCAGGGATGAACCAGGCAACCGTCCTTGCCTTTCCGGAGTCAGCCGTCAGCAAGGCGTTTGGCGACCTGCTCGAGGCCATCGCCTCGGCAGCTTGAAACGGCAGCTGCGGCTCGGCCCTGTTCGTCTCGCCGCGCGCGGCCCAGCCGTCCTGTGGGACGGAACCGCAGACGCGGTGGCGTTCGATACGAGCCCCGTCGGTTTTGCCGGCGCCGCGGAATCCGACCGCCTTCGCTGGATCAATGGGTTTCGCCGCCTGCTCGATGGCCTCGACCTACCGATCCAGTGCGTCGTCCGGGCTGAATCCGGAGGCGGTCCCAACCCGTCTCCGATTGTGCAGGCCATGCTGGATCTGAGCCAGACCCGAAACGCGGACGTGGCTTTCGTCGACGACCTCGCCCGCGCCCAGTCATCGCAGCGCACTCGCGTCGTGTTGGTCACGCAGCGCACGCAGGCGATGCGACTCGAAGCGGCCCTTCGCGACATGGGAATCACATTCACCATCTCGCACGGCACGTCCGATCCGATATTCGGCACCGAGCAGGCGAGCCAGTTCCTGCATGCCATGGGCTGGAGCCGCACGTGGCATGTCGATCGGCTCTCTGGCGGGGAGCTCGAGGCGGGATGGCTGCACCGGCTGATTCCGCGCGGCCTCAATGTCAGCCTCTCCTGGCATGCCACGCCGCTGCCCGTCGCATGGATAGTCGAATACCTGCAGCGGCAGCTCGTCGGCATGAAGGCCTCTCGCATCCAGGAAATTGCCGCGGGCACAGCCGACCCGTCCCTTGCGGGTGCGCTGCCGGCTGCCGAGGACCTGCAGCGCCGGCTGACCGCGAGCCAAGAGAAGGCATTTCACGTCTCGACCTATCTGACGCTGACCGCGCCCACGACCGAGGGTCTCGAGTCCGGCGCGCAGATGATCGAAGCAGCCGCGCGGTCGGTCATGTGCCGGTTGCAGCCGTGCAAATTCCGAATGTTCGACGGGTACCTGGCCACGCGGCCTCTAAGCATCGACCGGCTGCAGCGCAAGCGCGTCCTTGACACCAGCACGCTCGTGACCTTCTTTCCATGGCTGAATTCAGAGCTCGTGCAGGAAGGTGGCCTGATGATCGGCCGGAACCGAGCGACAGGCTTGCCGGTGATGGTCGATCCATTCGCGCAGGCAGTGCATTCAAATGCCAACATCGGTGTCTTCGGCCACTCCGGCGCCGGCAAGACCTACCTGCTCTCGTCACTTGCGCTGGGAGCCTTGGGACTGGGCATCCAGGTATTCGTTATCGACCCGGAGCATGAGTACGGCGAGCTCGCCAAGCAGGTCGGCGGCGTCGATGTGCCGATGGCACTCGGCTCAGGCCAGGCGATCAACGTCCTCGAGCTGCGACCGGCAGACCGGCGTGACGAATCGTGGATCGGCCCGGCGACTGCCGACGCAGTCGACCTGTGCGAGACCATCTGCGGCGGCCTGGACGAGCGCGAGCGCGCGCTGATCGAGTCAGCCGTGCGGCGCGCCTATTGCGACGCCGACCCGCCCCTCCTCCGAGATGTTGCGTCAAACCTGGCGCCTGATTCGCGCGTCGCCGCGATCCTGACGCGCTGGGTGCACGGCAGCCTCGGCCAGATGTTCAGCGCCCCGACGAACATCGACCTGGACGCGCCCATCGTGGTGTTCGGCATGCGCGAGCTCCGAGACGAGCTGGTTGCCCCCGTCCACTTTCTCCTCGCCGAGGCGCTCTGGACGCGTATCAAGCGAAAGGACCGGCGCCGCATGCTCATCGTCGACGAGTTGGGCCTCCTCTTCGAAGACCCGACGATCCGACGATTTGTCGTTGGCCTGGCGCGCCGGATCCGCAAGTACGACGGATCTCTGGTCTTCGCCACCCAGAACCCGGGCGACCTGCTGAGCTCAGAGCCAGGAGCGGTAGTCGCTACGAACCCTGCCGTCCTGTTTTTCGGCGTCCAGCGACCGGGCGAAGCGGCCAAGCTGCAGCGCACGTTCCACCTCAGCGCGCAGCAGCGCTCGTTCCTCGAGACCGCAAGACGGGGTGATTTCCTGCTGTCGGCTGGGGCCGAGCGCCTGGCGGTTCAGGTCGAAGCGCCGCCATGGCAGGTGGACATGATGCGGCAGGCTCGCGAGCCGGCGCGACCCCGGTCCTGAACCGGTAGGCTAGAAACGCAATGCCGCGAGTCCTTCACTACCGGTTACACGGCCTGCCCGAGCAGCGACTGGAACGCGTCCACGAGCAGTTCGAAGCGCTTGCCGCGGCAAGGACGTGGCGCCGAGATTCGCCGTGGGTGGCCAGCCGCCGGTCGCCGGGACTATTCGAGATGGAGTACTTCCGTCATCTCAAGCTGGAGGAGAAAGCCGACCTCAGCGCGGCGGGGTTTGTAAAGATGGCGGGCGACGAGACTGACGCCCTCATCATCACGATCTTCATGCGTGACCTGAGCGCCGAGTACGGCATCCGCGTCGCGATGAAGGACGAAGACCATCCCCTGGCCAAGCTGCGCCGGCTCGAGTTCCATAGGGGCAGGCTCCACAGCGGCCTTGCGCTTGAAGACGTGTTGGCGAAACGGCCGGTGATCAAGAAGGTGCAAGGCGAAAGAATATTTTTCTACCCGCCGACCTACAGGCTCCATTCGCAAGGACCCGAAAGTCCCGAGTGGGCCTATGCGCTTTGCGGCATTCGGGCTTACGCGCCGACGCTTCTGGAGGCGGAGCAGGAAGCGTTGAAGATCCTGCGCGGATTTGGCCACCTTGGCGGCTGACGCCGTAGCCTCGGCCGGCGGTTTTGTCAGCTCGGCGGACGGAACCAAGATCGCCTATCGCGCGTGGCCGGTTGGTGGTGCCAGCATCAACTTTGCCGTCGTACATGGCCTTGGCGAGCACGCCGGACGGTACGAACGTTTCGCCCGCGGGATGGCTGAACATGGCTTCGGCACCTTTGCGGTGGACCTTCGCGGTCATGGCAACAGCCCGGGGCAGCGTGGACATGTCGATTCATGGTTGCAATGGACAGAGGACGTGGCCGCATTCGTTGATCACGTTGGTGCGGTCGCGGGGGGCGAGGTGTTGCCGCTCGGGCATTCCTTTGGCGGCGCAGCCACGCTGAGCACGGTTCTCGCCGGCAAGCTGCCCAGCACGCAGCGCTTCATCGTTTCCAGCCCGGCGCTCAAGGTGAAGGTCGCTGTACCTGCCTGGAAGATCAGGCTTGGCACCACTGCATCGAAGGTGCTGCCGAAGCTTGCGCTTGACAACGAGGTCGACCCAAAGCTGCTGTCGCGAATTCCTGAGGTGGTCGAGGAGTATCGCTCCGATCCCCTGGTCCACAGCAAGATCTCGAGCCGCCTGTACACCGAGTGGTTGGCGGCAACCCGCGACATCGTTGCCCGCGCCGGGGAGATCAAAATTCCGTTTCTGATCCTGGCGGGCACCGACGACGGGCTGATCGATCCCGAGGGCAGCAAGCAGCTGCACGAGGAGGCGCCGGCGATGAGCGAGCTCAGGTTGCTGGACGGTCGCTACCATGAGCCGTTCAACGACCGTGACAACGAGGAGGTCTTCACACTGATCGCAAACTGGTTGGCGAAGCGGTGATCCTCGTCCTCGCGGGACTGGCAAGCTGGAACCTGCAGCCCGGATCCTGGCTCTTGTGGATCCTGGTCGGTCTCATCTCAGGCGCCGTCGCTGCGCGCGTGGTGGCGGGTCGCGGCTTCGGCTGCGTCGCGGACATCCTGGTG
>DATARC010000106.1:0-7332 GCA_036264335.1 Candidatus Dormiibacterota bacterium | reverse complement strand
CCGCGGGTGAGCATCTCCCACACCAGGTCGAGCTGCACGACGAACCCGGTGGCCGGCGCCGGCCGGCCGAATCTGGCCAGCAACCCGTCGTACCGCCCGCCCTGCGCCACCGGGCGGCCGAGGTCAGGGCCGTAGCCCTCGAAGATGATTCCCGTGTAGTAATCGAAGTCGCGAATCGCACCGAGATCGAGGTTCACGACGTCGCGCAGCCCGTATGCGCCCAGCAGCTCCACGACGCGGCCGAGCTCCGACAGGGCGCGCTCCGACCGGCGATTGCGCACAAGGCCGCCCGCCGCCTTGATGATCTCGGGGCCGCCGCGCAGCGCCGGAAATCGCAGGAGCAGCTCGTGCTCCGCGGAGCGAAGGGTCGTGTGGCTGAGGAGCTCCTCGAGCGCAACGAAGTCCCACGCGGCGAGCGCAGCACGGACGCGGGCTTTGATCTCCACCGGCAGCTTGACCGCTTCCATGATCCCGTGGAAAAACTCGGAGTGCCCGACATCCACCTGGTAACGGCGCAGGCCTGTCGCCTCCAGGCAGCGCGCCGCCAGCGCGATGACTTCGGCATCGGCCACGGCGCCAGAGGCCCCAACCAGCTCTGCGCCGACCTGGTACGTCTCGCGCCGCTGCTGAAAACGCCCTTCGTCCGTCGAGAGCACGGGGCCTGCGTAGCAGAGACGCAACGGCAGCGGCGCCGAACGCAGCTTGCCCGCGACCACCCGCGCCACCGGTACTGTGCGCTCGCTGACGAGCGCGAGGACCTCCCCTCGCGCATCAGCGAATTTGAAAAGCCGCCGCCGCTGCTCGGGGCCGAGGCCGAGCTCGAGCACCTCTATGCTCTCGACCATGGGGGTGATGACATGCCGGTAACCCCAGCGGCGCATCTCACCCAGCACCGACTCCTGCGCTGCGCGTATGACCTCGGCTTCGTTGGGAAGCAGGTCGCGGAACCCGGGGACGCCGCCTAGAGGTACCGGCGACGCAGAACTAGGGTCGGTGAAGAGACCTCCGGGCTCGGGCCACCGACTGTCGATCAGCTGTCATCGTCGTCATCGTCCTCGTCGTCATCGCCGCCGTCAGCGCTCTCCACGAAGTCGAGTGGCTCGGCGTCGTCGTCGACCGCGTGCATGCCTTCCTCGATCTCCCCGCCCTCGACCACGGCGTCCGAGATGGTCTCCTCGTCGTCCTCGCCCGCAAAGATCTCGACCTCTCGAGCCAGCAGGCTCTCCTTCGTGTATGGCCTGAACTCCACCTCACGCTTCCGGCGCATCGGAAAGCTCGGCTTGCCCGCGAACTTCGGGTCCTGGTACGTCTCACGAACGATCAGCTTCACGGCGGTGCCCTCGCACGACATGACCCCCGCCTGGTACCGGTTGCCACCGCGCATGAACTTGATCAGGCGGCGGGCGAGCTTGGCCTCGAGCAGGCCGAGCTTGACACCCCGTGAGGTTTCCGCCAGCACACCGTCGCCATCGATTCGCAGCTCGGCGACATCGCCTGCCGCGACCCTCGAGCAGATGTCCGACCCGGGGGGATTCTCGAGGTTGGTGATGACCGTCTTCCCCATCTCTTCGACGAAGAGGTTGAGGTCGACTCGCGTGCCACCGACCTTCAGGCCTTCTTTCTGGTGGAGGAGCGCGTTGATCCGCGCTGCGTTCTTCTTGGCGATGGAGTTCATCGGGTTGAGCTTAAGCGCGACCTCGTAGGCGGCCTTCGCGTCCTTCAGCTTGCCGAGCTCCGACAGGGCCTTGCCCAGCCGGTTCTGCGTCTCTTCGTCGGTGCCGAAGCTCTCGATGATGAACTTGTTGAGCTTCGCCGCCTCATCCCATTTGCCGGCGATTGCAAGCTGAACCGCTTCATCTCCGTACTGGGAACGAGGCTTTAGGTGCTCTGCGGACTCGGTCTTCAACGGGCGCTCCTATGACTCTGGTTGAGAGGAATCACGAGTATAGGTTCTACCGGCGCGCGACACCTTGCCCACACCTGCGGCGACAATCACCGCGTGCAAGCACCGCTGCGGTCGATGGCGTGCATCGGCCTCGTGGCTCTCCTGCTTATGGCCGCGTGTTCGAGCAGCAACCCCGGGCCGAAGGCGGGCATCGAGATCGGGGTGGACATGCCGCTGTCCGGCGTCGAGGGGCGGGCCGGCACGCCGACGCTGAACGGGGTTCGCTTCTTCGTGCACCAGCATCCGACGCTCGACGGCTTCACGGTGGCGGTCAACGCTCGCGACGACGCGGTCAACGGCGTGCACAACGCGAAGGTCGGGGCCGACAACATCACGGCTTTCGTCAACGACCCCGCCGTCCTGGGAGTCATCGGACCGTTCGACTCGACAGTCGCCAGAGCGGCCATCCCGGTCGCGAACCGGGCGCACCTGGCGATGATCAGTCCCTCGGCCAGCGACCCTTGCCTCAGCCGTACGACCTACGTCCCGGCCGGGCTCAGGCCCTCACAAAAAGGCGTCGCGTGCAACCAGGTCGGACTGCCGATGCCCGCCGAGCTGCGGCCGGACAAGACCAACAGCTTCTTCCGCCTCGCCACCACCAACGACCTCCAGGGGGCGGCCGCAGCCGACTTCGCGTACAAGAATCTGCACCTGCTTCGAGTGGCGGTGCTGTCCGACCATGAGGCGTACGGCCAGGCGCTGGCCGACGGATTCAGGACGCGCTTCAACAAGCTCGGCGGTCTCGTCGTCCTCTACCAGGACGTCGTGCCTTCGGCCACCCTGAGCCTGTCCGGGTTCTTCAGCCAGGCCAAGCAGGAGGGAGCCGGAGCCGTGTACTTCGGCGGCGTCTCCGCGAACCACGGCTGCTCGATCCGCGCCCAGATGGTGGGCGTGCTGGGAGCCTCGGCGCCTTTCCTCGGAGGAGATGGCATCGCCGAAGACCCTGTCTGCGTGCGCGATGCCGGCGCCGGCGCCCCGGGGATCTATGCCACCGCGCCCGCGATCGACCCCGACCATGCGCCGAACGCCGCGACCTCGATCGCCGCCTTCAAAGCGGCATACCCAAACCCCACCGACTACGGGCCCTACACGATGCTGGCCTACGACGCGGCGGCAGTCCTGTACGACGCCATCGAAAAGGCGATCCAGGCCGCCGGCGGCAAGCTCCCCAGCCGAGCGGACGTCGTCGCCAGGCTGGCCGCAACCGCGGCTTTCGCCGGTGTCACCGGCACGTTCGGCTTCGATCCCGCCGGGGATACGACCGACCGGATCGTTTCGGTTTTCGAAGCCCAGAGCTCGGATCCGGCGGCGCCGTGGCCCTGGGTCGGAACCGTCGACTACAGCGCCAAGCTCCCGTATTGACCGCGCCCACAGGTCAATTCGCAGTCCCGAACCTCAATCCGTCCTTGAACTTCGAGTTGCAGGCGCTATAGTCTCCGACTGGAGTAGTGGTCGGCCACCCCATGTGGCCGCACTCGTCGTCGGCGCACTCTCGCCCCGATCGGCACGATTGGGAAGAGGGCGGCGAGTGAGGGGAAGCTGAGGAAACGCCGTCCGAGGCTCCCCAGGTAATACATAAGGGGGAACCGAATGGTTCGAGCTAGGGGACTCGTAGTCCTCACATTGGCGGCGTTGTTCGCCTTCGCCTGCGGTGGCACAAACGGCACCGGCAGCACGAAGGGCACCCTCGAAATCGGGTCAGACTTCCCGATCTGTACCACTGGCGGCCTGTCGACCCAGAACGGCGTGAAGTTCGCGATCGACCAGAAGAATGCCGCTGGAGGGATCAACGGATTCCAGCTCTCGTTCCAGGGATTCGACGACTGCCGGCAGGGCTCCTACTCCGCTGACGCCGGGGTCGAAAACGTCCAGACGATGCTGGGCAACCCCAAGTTCGTGGGCATGATCGGCCCGTACAACTCAGCGGTGGCCAAGGCCGAGATCCCGATCGCGGCCCCGCAGCACTTCACCATGATCAGCCCGGCCAACACCAACCCCTGCCTCACCAAGGACATCGCGGGCTGCGCGTATCACCCGCAGGACCTTCGCGCCGGCAACGCCAACAACTACTTCCGCGTTGTCACGACTGACGACTACCAGGGCCCCGCAATGGCCACCTACGCGTACACCACGCTCAACGTGCACAACATCGGCATCCTCGATGACAGCACCGTGTTCGGCGTCGGTATCGCAGGCGCTTTCGAGGCCAAGTTCAAGGCACTGGGCGGAACGACCACGCACTCTGAGTACCAGAAGGCGACGACCAGCGACTGGAAGTCGATCCTCCTCAAGTTCAAGAACGCAGGCGCGCAGGGCGTCTACGTCGGTGGCACCGACGACCAGAACATCTGCATCCCGCGCAAGCAGATGAAGGACATCGGCTGGGACGTCCCGTACTTCGGCGGTGACGGCATCGAGACCACCAACTGCATCGACCAGGCCGGCAGCAACGACCTGAACGTCAACGCGACCTCAGCCGGCGCAGACGCGACCCAGGTACCGGGCGCAGCCTCAGCCATCGCGGCCTTCCGCGTGGCCTACCCGGGCGCGAACGACTTCGGCGGTTACACCATGCAGGCTTACGACGCCACCAACGCTCTGATCGCGGCCATCGGCCGAGCGATCACTGACGCCGGCGGCTCAACCCCCACCCGCGAGCAGGTCCGGTCCGAGATGGCCAAGACCACCGGCTTCGTCGGCGTGGTCGGAACCTACGACTTCGACGCCAACGGCGACACCAACCTCAAGATCGTCTCCATCTACACAGTGCAGACCGTCGCCGACCCGAGCAAGTCAACGGGCGTCTGCGGCAAGACGAACCCGAAGGACTGCTTCGTCTGGAAGACACAGTTCGACTTCGCGAAGGCCTAGGCATCTAGTTCAGAAATTCGGCGGGGAGGCCCATCACGGGCCTCCTCGCCACCTAGCTTCAGGAGGGGGGCACTGGACGCGCGCAAGGTCGGGACTGGTGCCTCGGCTCTGAAGAGGCTGCGCTCGCTGACAGTCGGGGGCGTCAGCATCCCCGACATCGGCTTCTTCACCATCTGCGGCCTGGCCATCATCGGCCTTGCGTATGAAGCCATCACGGGGCCTGTGGCCTTCGTTCAGATCTCGATCTTCGGCATTGCCGATGGCGCCATGTACGCGCTCGTCGCGCTCGGCTACACGATGGTGTACGGCATCATCGAGCTGATCAACTTCGCGCACGGCGACGTTTTCACCCTGGGCGCCTATATCGGCACGGCGATCATCGGGTTTTTCGCCTTCAACGAGGACTCGTTCACCATCACCAATCTCATCGCCCTCCTGCTCGTCTTTCCAGTGGTCATGCTGGTCATGGGCGCCATCAACGTCGGTATCGAGCGCGTCGCCTACAGGCCGCTGCGAAACGCGCCGCGCCTGGCTCCCCTGATCACTGCAATCGGCATGTCATTCGTGATCGAAGGCGTCATGTTCCTATGGCACGGCCCAGCCACCGTTCACGTGCCGGACCTGCTGCCACACGGACCCGGCTTTCAGACCACCATCGGGGGCGTGTTCATCGGCTTCAAAGATGTGTTTGTCGTGGTGACCGCGATCATCCTCGTGTCTCTACTGGCCATATTCATCAATCGAACCCGGCTGGGCAAGGCGATGCGCGCCACGGCGCAGGACCGCGATGCTGCGCAGCTGATGGGAATCGACATCAACCGCACGATCGCCGCCACGTTCTTCATCGGTGCGCTTCTGGCGGGGGCCGGCGGCATGATCTGGGGCCTGTACTACAACAACATCTTCTATAACCTCGGATTCCGGACAGGGCTCGTGGCCTTCACGGCGGCCGTCTTCGGCGGCATCGGCAACATCCCGGGAGCGGCCATCGGCGGCCTTCTGATTGGACTGATATCTGTTTACAGCGACTCCTACATCGGTTCCAAGTGGACCGAGGTCGTGATTTTCGGAATCCTGATCGGAGTGCTGGTGTTCCGGCCCACCGGATTGCTGGGAATGAGGGTGCCTGAAAAATGAACGAGCCCGCCACACGTAGGCCCGGCCTGCTCAGGAGGCTGAGCATTCGCCGCATACGCGACCGAGATGCGGTGATCTACGGCGTCCTGCTGCTCGTGGCGATCGCATTTCCTTCGGCGGCGCTCTTCGCAACAGGCAGCACGGCACTCATCGCTCAAGCGGGACACGCCGGCACTTACGTGCTGCTCGCCATCGGCCTCAACGTCGTGGTCGGGTTTGCCGGCCTGCTCGACCTTGGCTATGCGGCATTCTTCGCGATCGGGGCATATACGTACGCGCTCTTTGCGTCATCGCAGCTCGGCGCATCGCCGCTGCACCACAGCTTCCACATGCCGTTCTGGCTGATGATCTTCGTGGGGCTGTTCGTGGCTGCAGCCGCCGGCGCAATCCTCGGCTTTCCGACCCTCCGGCTACGAGGCGACTACCTCGCCATCGTGACCCTGGGCTTCGGCGAGATCGTGCCGCAGCTCTCGTACAACCTTCCGGACTGGACCGGCGGCATCAACGCCATCGGCGGCATCGACCGGCCGAGCCTGCCTTTCTGGATCACAGGGCCGTGGGCGGGCGCCAACAACATTGCGATCATCCAACCCGACACGTGCCGGACCCTCACCGACTCCAATAAGTTCGCGCCATGCTTCAGTTTCGGTTTCGATCCGATCGCCTTCTACGTCCTGGTCGTCATCACCATCATCGTGGCGGTGATCCTGGTGGGCAACCTGTACCGCTCGCGCCTGGGCCGAGCCTGGATGGCGATACGTGAGGACGAAGTGGCAGCCGCCGCGATGGGCATCAACACGGTGACGACCAAGCTGCTCGCATTCGCCATCGGAGCGTCGTTCAGCGGTTTCGCAGGGGCGTACTACGGGGCTAGCTTCGGCCTGGTCAGCCCGGACAGCTTCCTGTTCACAGTCTCGATCACCGTGCTGGTCATGGTGGTGCTCGGGGGCATGGGCAATATCACAGGCGTCATCGTCGGAGCGCTGGTCATCTACTTCGTGCTGAACAGCTTCTTGCCGGCGTTGCCGTCGACCATCGAGTCGTGGGCGAACAGTCTCGGCCTGAGCTCGCTCAACGCTCAGAACGGTGATTGGCCCGGGCTTGCCGGCGAGGTTCAGCGCGTCAATTTCCTGGTCTACGGCCTGATTCTCGTCTTGATGATGCTTTTGCGACCCCAAGGAATATTCCCGAGCCGCGTTCGCGAGCAGGAGCTGAAGCACGCAGCGGTCCAGGAAGAGGAAGCCGCGATCGAGGCGAGCCACTCCTGATGGACCCCGAGAACATCCTCGAGCTGACCAATCTGAGCAAGCGCTTCGGCGGCTTGCTCGCGGTGGACAACGTGAGCTTGCACATCAAGCGTGGCGAGGTCTTCGCCCTCA
>DATARC010000090.1:0-2900 GCA_036264335.1 Candidatus Dormiibacterota bacterium | reverse complement strand
GACAGCAGCCATCGCTCGAGGTCGGGGATCCACCCATGCGCGACGGTTATGAGCGAGACGGCTCGAGGCGTTACCGGCTCGTCTGCGGCCACCGGCGCCTTCAGCGCCTGGAGCTCGCTCCCCTCTGCGCTGTCGAGGACGTCCCACCCACCGGCGCGCAGCCGCTCGCGGATCGCGTCGGCGGCCTCAAAGTCCTTCTCGCGCCGACGCTCAACGCGTTCGGCCAGAAGTTGTTCGGCCTGTGAGCGGTCTACTGCTACCCCTTCTTGGCTTTGACCGCGGCGGTGAGCGCGGGCACGATCTTCAGCGCGTCGCCGACCACGCCGAGGTCTGCCATCTTCATGATCGGAGCCTCGGCGTCCTTGTTGATGGCGATGATGATCTTCGACGCTTTCATGCCGACCGTGTGCTGCATGGCGCCCGAGATGCCGACCGCGATGTAGACGCCTGGCCGCACCGACTTGCCCGTCTGGCCCACCTGCATCGCATACGGGACCCAGCCCGCGTCCACGACCGCTCGGCTGGCGCCGACCGCACCGCCCAGCGCGCCGGCGAGAGCTTCGAGCAGTGGGAAGTTGTCGGGGCCGCCCATCCCGCGGCCGCCGCTGATGACCACCTTCGCGTCTTCGAGCTTGACCTTCTCGGATGCCTCCACCACGCGCTCGATGATGTGAGCGCGCTTGGAGCCGGCGCCGATCGCGGCCTCGACCTCCTTGATCTCGGCCGTCCCGGCGCTCTCCGAAGCTTCAAATGATTTGGGCCGGACCAGGATGATCGCGGGCTTCTTGTTCGCCCGCATCGAGGCCATCTTGGCGCCGCCAAAATACGGGACGCTCGCGACGAAGCCACCGTCCTTCGCGTCCACATCGCCCGCGTTCGAGATGAGGCCCACGTCGAGCCGCGCGGCGAGGCGGCCGGCGACGTCGCGGGAATCTGACGTGAAACCGAACAGGACGAGATCTGGCGAGTGATCTTTGTACAGAGCGGCCAGCGCGTCCGTCTCTGGCTCGGCGATGAAATCGTCGAAGGCCTTGTCCTCGTTGACGTAGACGATCTTCGCGCCGTGCTTGCCCAGCGTTTCCGCTGCCGCCCTGGCGCCGGACCCGAAGGCCACGGCCTCGACGTCGCCGAGCTCTCGCGCCTTGGCCATGAGCTCGAGCGCTGTAGGTTGAAGCTTGCCCTGGTTCAGCTCTGCGTAGACCCAGATCTTCGCCATCAGAGCACTTTCGCCTGGACGAGGACCTGGATGATCTGCTCCACGGCTGTGCCGTCGTCCTGAATGACCTTTCCGGCCTTGCGCGTCTCCGCCTGGGCCAGGCCCTCGATCGTCTCGGCCGGCTCGCCCTTCTCGACGCCGAGGTCGCCCATGCCGATCTGCTTGATCTCTTTCGACCGCGCCGCCATGATGCCCTTCAGCGACGCATAGCGAGGCTCGGCAATGCCTGCGGTAACGCTGATCAGGACTGGTGTCGCGGCCTCGACCACCTGATAACCGTCCGCGGTCTGGCGGTGAATCTTGATCGTCGAGCCGTCGACCTCCACCTTCTTCGCCGTCGTCAGCTGCGGCACGCCGAGCAACTCGGCGAGCATGGGCGGCACCATGCCCGTGCTGCCGTCGTAGGACTCGGTGCCGCAGATCACGACGTCTGGCGACTCCGTCTTGATCGCGGCGGCTAGAGCGCGCGCGGTCATAAGTGCGTCGGCGCCTGCGAGCTCCGCATCGGTGATGAGGACGCCGCGATCGGCGCCCATCGACAGGCCTTTTCGAATCGCGTCCTTCGCCCGCTCCGGGCCCATCGAGACGAGGATGACCTCTCCCCCGTGGGCTTCCTTGAGCCGGAGGGCCTCCTCGACGCCGCACTCATCGCCGGGGTCGAGAACTACCTCCTTGTCGCGAGCCAGTGTGTTGTCGGCTTCGAGGGTGGTCGCGGAGTTTGGGTCCGGCACCTGCTTGACGGTGACGACGATCTTCACAAGGCAGCCTCCAGTGGGGGAAGGGAACCTGTCAATTATCGCCGCGACTCAACTCGTGACGAAACCGCTCGTAATCATCTGGGCCGTTCAGGCTGCGAAACAGGTGCGGTTCGAGGCCTTCCAGCCAGGTGACATCGAGCTGTTCGGCGAGGTCGGAAGCCTTGTACCGGCCGGCGTCGAGCGCGGCTGTGATGCGCGCCAGCGCCGAACGCCGGTAGGCCGCGCACGTGGGCTCGGGGCGGCCGTCGATTCGTGGGATCGCCGCGTCGCAACCCGCCGAAGCGGCCACCGCCATCTCGGCAACGTCGCGGGTCACGTAGGGCATGTCGCACGCCACGGCAAAGGCGACGTCGTAGCGGGCGGCACCCAGGCCGGCTTCCAGCCCGGCGAGCGGTCCAGCGGATGGCTTGCGATCGAAAACAAGCCGGTACGGCAGGTGCTCGTGGACCTGCTCTGGTTCCGCAAAGGCGATCACCACCTCAGAGAATGCCGGAGCGAGGCGATTAACGACCCATTGCAAAAGCGTCGTGTCCCCCACCTCAAGCCAGGCCTTGGCACGTCCCATGCGGCGGCTGTCTCCGCCCGCGAGCACCAGCAGCGTCGCTTCCATCACGACTATCATCGGCCCGCCGTGCGCGCCATCGATTTTCACGTCCACCTGCCCACCCCCGATTGGCTCGACAAGTCGATGAAGGGATACGTGGAGGCGGCGGAGGCTTACTTCCGCTCCAAGATCGTGAGACGCACGCTCGCCGAGCTTGCGGGTGACTACGAGAAGCTCGACGTGCTCGCGGTGCTGCTGGCGTGGGACGCCGAGACCGCGACCGGCAGGCCCCGGGTGTCGAATGAGCTGGTCGCCCAGGCGTGTGCCGACTTTCCCAAGGCGTTCGTAGGCTTTGGCAGCGTCGACCCGCTCAAAGGAGAGC
>DATARC010000089.1:0-2942 GCA_036264335.1 Candidatus Dormiibacterota bacterium | reverse complement strand
GTCGACGGCCGCCGGTTCATCGACTTCAACAGCCAGCTCATGTCCGTCAACGCCGGCCACGGCGACCGGCGGATCATCGACGCGATCAAGCGCCAGGCCGAGCTTCTCCCCTACATCAGCCCTTTCATGGCCACGGAGGTGCGCGCGCGGCTCGGCGAGAAGCTGGCTGAGCTTCTTCCGGGCGACATCGAAAAGGTGCTCTTCACGCTCGGCGGCAACGACGCGAACGAGAACGCAATCAAGATCGCCAGAACCGTCACCGGCCGCTCCAAGATCCTTGCCCGGTACCGCTCGTACCACGGCGCCACCGGCACCGCCGTCCAGGCGACAGGGGATCCGCGTCGGTGGCCGAACGAAACCGCTGTCGGCGTCGTCCACGTGCTCGACCCTTACCACGGCATCCAACGCGGAACCGACACGGCGGAGGTCGCGCTCGCGACGCTCGAGGAGACCATCCTCCTGGAAGGCGCAAGCACCATCGCCGCGTTCATTCTCGAGCCGATCACCGGCACCAACGGGATCCTGATCCCTCCCGACGGCTACCTCGAAGGTGTCCGTGAGATCTGCGACCGGCACGGCATCCTCCTCATCGCCGACGAGGTGATGACCGGCTTCGGTCGAACCGGGCGCTGGTTCGGTGTCGACCACTGGGGCGTCGTGCCCGACCTCATCACCATCGCGAAAGGACTGACCAGCAGCTATGTTCCACTCGGCGCCGTTGGCATGCGGCCGAAAATCGCCGACTACTTCGACGATCACGTCTTCTTCGGCGGCCTGACTTACAACAGCCATCCGCTCGCGTGCGCCGCGGCGCTGGGCGCGATCCAGGCATACGAAGAGGACGACATGGTCGGCAACTCGCAGCGGATGGGCGAGATCTTGAAGAAGCACCACCGCCGGCTGCAGGAGCGCCACCCCTGTGTCGGCGCGGTGCGATCGATCGGGTTGTTCGGCGCCATCGAGCTCGTGCGGGATCGCGAGACGCTGGAGCCGATGGCCCCGTTCAATGGCACCTCGCCCGAGATGAAGGCCATCACGCAGGCCCTCCTCGATGCCGGGATGTTCACCTTCGTGCGCTGGAACACGATCATGACCAACCCACCGCTGTGCATCACCGAGGCCGAGCTGGACGAGGGCTTCGAGATCCTCGACGGCGCCCTCGAGATCGGCGACCGCGCGCTGCCCAACTGAGGCCCAGAACCTGCAGAAATCGCAGACCTTGCGCCAACCTCTGTAGATTTCTTAAACTAGCGCGGTGCCCGGGCCCGCTCCGCTGACAACCACCTGGCTGAGCCTCACTGAGGCCTCCAAGCGGCTCAACATCCACCCAGCCACGCTGCGCGAGTGGGCTGACCGCGGCCGGATCAGAACGTTCCGCACCCCCGGCGGGCACCGGCGCTTCAGTGGCGAGGATGTCGATGCGCTCGCTGCCGGCGCGGCGCCAGAGCTCGCGCTTTTCATGACCGCCCTCGTCGGCCAGGCACGCCTTGCAACGTCGGCCGGCAAGCTCGCAAGCGAGCCCTGGTATTCGCGCTTTGACGATGCCGCCAAGGCACGGCAGCGGGACCTGGGCCACGATCTGACGCGCATCCTCGTGGCGTACCTGCGCGACACAGACAAAGACTGGGGCGCCGACATCAGCACCCTGGGTGACCGCTACGCACAGCTTGCCCACGACTCCGACCTGTCGCTTGCGGATGCGCTGCGCGCATTCCACCTGTTCGACGGCCTGGTTCACTCGAGCGTCAGGCAGATGTCGGCTGTCCAGGCCGGCGGCACGGCGGACCTCGAACGCCACGTCGGTTGGTTCCTCAACGAGGTGCGGGTGGCGATGGTGGAGTCGTATTCAGAGGGAGCAAAGGTGTGAACACGCTGAACGTCGTGCTGCCGCTGGGCTCGTCGGTGCTGAGCTTCGCCTTTGCGGCGATGGTGTTCGACCAGTGGTGGCAGCGGCGCAAAGCGTTCCAGCTCGTTTGGGCGATCGGCCTTCTCTGGTACGGCATCAGCGCGGGCTGCGAGTTCATCGGCGGGGCTTTCGGTTGGAGCGAGCCGCTCTATCGCGCCTGGTACCTGATCGGTGCCTTCTTCGTGGCGGCGTACCTCGGAGCCGGCACGATCTACCTGCTCTCGAAGACCCGGTTCGGCTACTTCGCCGGAGCTACCGTTCTCATCGGCGGCCTGCTTTCTCTGCTGTTCAGCCATGCCACCGCGAAGGGCAGCAATGTCCCCCTGTATCCCGGCTCCACGACTGCCGGCACGGTGGCTTTTGCCATCGCCGCCGCCGGAGGGATTGCGATCATCGTGGCGACCGCATTCCGGCCGCGACTGGCCGCTCACATCGCCATGGCCGTGTTGGTCATCGGCTCGATCGCCGTCGCCTACATGACCCTCACTGCACCCCTCGCCGCTCCGGGTTGGGCGGTGGACCCGGCCACCCACGTTCCGGTCGGGACCGCTTTTCCGGGGTACCTGCGCGTGCTGACCGGCCCATTCAACATCGCCGGGGCTCTGTGCCTGGTGTTCGGCGCGGTCTATTCGGCTTACGTGTACATGCCCAAGCGCAAGGTGCTGCGCGCCAAGTTGAGGACGCCCGTGGTGGCGCAGCTCTACGGCGGCGCGGCGGTGGCGGTAAACCTGGTCGCCTCGGCACCGAAAGCCGCCGGCGCGCTGGTCAAGGGCAAGGTGAACTCGCGCGTGCCGGCCACGATCTTGATCGCCCTCGGGGCTTTCATCCCAGGAGTGACGAGCGGGCTCAACCGCTTCGGCGTTACGTGGTCGTTCTTCCTCGGCGAGTTCCTGGGGGTGCTCTTGATATTCGCCGGGTTCCTCGTCAGCGAGGAGGTCTTCAAGAACATCAGGCTCGGCGCCACGCTCTGGTCGCGCAGCACCTCCGAGACGGCCATGGCCACCGAGGCCGGCGCATCAGGGGAATAGGCAGCTGG
>DATARC010000060.1:0-3671 GCA_036264335.1 Candidatus Dormiibacterota bacterium | reverse complement strand
GCCTGGGCGATCCGATAAATCTTCTCGCGGTCGCCGCGCGTGGAGCGCAGCAGGGGCACCACGATGCAACCGGCCTCGATGAGCGCCAGCAGGGCAGCGATTGCCGCGGGCGAGAAGTCGGCTTCGAGCACTACGACCGCCTGCTTCTCGAGCCTCGCTGAATCGAGGCGATCCTTCCACAGGCGGCAGCTCTCGTCCAGCCACGCGTAGCTGTAAGAGCCGTCTCGCCAGACGATGGCCTCTCGATCCAGGTTGGCGTCGACCACCTCGTGCAGAAAGTCGAGGAAGATCAGGCGCCTCCGAGGTAGATGGTCTGGCCCGTGATCGCGCCGCTCTCTGGAGCGATCAGGAAATCGATCACGTTGGTCACGTCGGACATCTCGCCCAGGTGACGTATCGCAAGCTGGCCGAGAAGCTTGTCGATCTTCTCCTTGCGGACCTTGCGCGTGAGGTCGGTGTCGAGCGGCCCAGGGCCGACGGCGTTGACGGTGATGCCCAGGTCGCTGAGCTCGCGGGCCATGATCTCCGTCAACGAGACCACCGCCGCCTTCGAAGCCGCGTAGGCAGCCTCTCCTTCCAGCTTGAGAGGCGTTGCCACCGTGACCATGTTGACGATGCGCCCAAAACGTTTCCGGGACATCAACCGAGCCGCCTGACGGCTGAACAGGTAGGTGCCGAGCACGTTGGTCTTGAAGATGTCGGCGACGGTGGACAGGGGAGTCAGCAGGACGTGGTTCATCGATGCGATGCCCGCGTTGTTGATGAGCACGTCGAGCCGTGCGTTGTCTCGGCCGATCTCGGCAAACATCTTCTCGACCGCAGCTTCGTCAGCTACGTCGAGGCAGAAGTGGCGATACGAGGGAAAGGTGTAATCGACGGCCTGGCGGCTGCAGCCTATGACATTCCAACCCGCACGCGTGTAGTGCTCGACCAGGTGCTTCCCGAGGCCTTTGCGGGTCCCGGTGACCACCATCGTGCGAGGCTCATCCGCCATGTTCGTTCAACTGCTCTTCGACGAACTCGGCCAGGCTGCCCAGGGTGCGGAAAGGGCTCTTGGACTGCGACATGGCCCGCTCATCGACCAGGGTGACGCCCACTCCAAAACCCTGCTGGATCTTTTCTTCGACGAGGACTATGAGGTTCACCAGGCCGAGCGAATCGAGCTGGGCGTCCTGACCGATCAGCGCCAGGTCTGGCGATTTGCCAAGCTGCTCGTCGGGACCTTGTATCTCGTTCAGGTCGTCGATTGCGCTGTTGACTGCATCAAGGACGCGCTGGCTGACCGTCATGGAGTCTCCACCTGCCGTCCTTGAGGCGCCGCATCACCTTGATTCAACCGCTTCCGGAATCTCGTCGCGAACTCGTGGCTGAAGATGGCCAGGAGCGTGACGTCTTCGTATCGGCCCTTCTTGAACACGTGCTCTTTGAGCACGCCCTCCTTCTTCCAGCCCATGACCAGGTGCAGCTTGGCGACGTCCGTGTTGTACGCCGGCACCCAGGCCACGACCTTGTGCATGCCGAGATGGTTGAAGCAGTAGTCGAGAACCAGCCACTCCGCATCGAATGCGACCTGGAAGTTTCGGTACTGGAGCTCGGCGATGAACATCGACGCGAGCTCGCAGTGGCGGTTTCGAAGGTCGATCTCCTTCAGGCCGATGGTGCCGACCGGGATCGCATCGGGCGTGGGACGGACGGCTTTCGGATAGGGAGGAGGACGGTGTGGATCGCGGGCGTTGATCAGCCAGAGCTTGCGATCCTTGGATTCGTCAAGGCGGGTCAGAAAGCGCAGCTGCGCATCGTTGGTCAACGGCTCGTACTCGATGAACGAGTCGCTGATATCAGGCCGGTTGCGCCACTCCACGATCTGGGGAATGTCTTCGGGTTCGATGCCGCTCAGCACGACCGCCTCGGAGATCATCTGGGCTGCCGGTGAACCAGCGGTGCTTCCTCGACGCGAGCCGCGACTCGCTTCTCCGCGATGGAGCGCACCGCATACGTGGGTTGCTGCATGGAGCGGGCGTGCATCCGGCCGAGATACTCGCCCATGATCCCGAGGGCGAAAAGCTGCGCGCCTGAGAAGATCGCGATCATCGATGCGAGGAAGGGGAATCCCGGCACGCTGCCACCGGTGACCAGGAACCGGCCCAGGACGTAGAACAGGGCGACGGTGCCGACCAGCGTGAAGAAGAAGCCGATCAGGCTGGCCAGCCGCAGCGGCCAGGTGCTGAACCCGGTGAGCATGTTGAGCGCATGCACGACCAGCTTCCGGAACGTGTAGTTGGAAACGCCCAGGGCGCGCGGCTCGTGGCGAACCTTGACGGCATCGAATCGCGTCGTCGCCCACGTGAGCAGCACGTCGACGCTGACGTAGGGAGCGTCGTAGGTCGCGAACGCGTCCCTGAGCTGGGTGCGAAAGGCCCTGAAGGCGCCTGCCTTGCGGGCTATCGGCGCGCCCATCGCGGACTGGAGGGCGAACTTCGTCACCTGGGTGGCGACGTCCCGCCACAGGCCATGCTGCTCGACGGCCGGCGTGCCGTAGACGACATCGGTTTCCGGTCCCAGGCGCGCCAGGAGCTTTGGGATCTCCTCCGGCGGGTGCTGCAGGTCGTCGTCAAGCGTGATCGTCAGCTCGTAACGTGCCCGTCGGATGCCGCAGAGAAGCGCGTTGTGCTGGCCGTAGTTGCGCATCAAGCGCACGCCCTTGACCCACGAATGCTCCTGCGCGAGGTTCTCGATCACCGGCCACGTGCCGTCCGCGCTGCCGTCGTCGACGAGGATCAGCTCGAACTCGGATGCCGCGCCCTCGAGCACCGGCTCGAGCTGGCGCACCAGCTCAGGCAGTGACAGCGCGCTCCTGTATGCAGGGACGACCACCGAGATGCTGGGCAGAGGGGGGCTCACGGGGGAGTAGAGGGTAGCAAATGGTCTCGGGATTTCCCTCGCCAGCTATCCTCAATTACTTGAGGTTCTGGAATTGAGAAAGACGACGCACCCCGGCGCCCAGCGCCTGGGCCGCATCCCGCCCTACCTGTTCGCCGAGATCGACCGCAAGGTACAGGAGAAGAAGAAGGCCGGGATCGACGTAATTTCGCTCGGCATCGGCGACCCGGACCTGCCGACCCCCGCCCGCATCGTCAGCGTGCTGCAGGAAGCGGCGGCGGACCCGGCCAATCACAGGTACCCGTCCTACTTCGGCTTGGCCGAACTTCGTGAAGCGATCGCCGGCTGGTACCGCTCACGCTTCGATGTGAGCCTCGACCCGGCGACCGAGGTCCTGCCGACGCTCGGCTCGAAGGACGGGATCAGCCACGCGCCGCTCGCGCTCGTCGATCCGGGCGATGTCGTGCTGGCCCCGGACCCCGGCTACACGCCGTACGCAACCGGCGCGATCATGGCGGGCGCCGACCCATACGTGATGCCGCTGACCGCGGCCAACCACTGGCTTCCGGACCTGGACGCGATTCCTGAGGCGGTCGCTTCGCAGGCCAGGCTGATGTGGCTGAACTACCCCAACAATCCGACTGCTGCGGTGGCAGGACGGGAGTTCCTCGAGAAGGCGGTGGAGTTCTGCCGGCGGCATGACATCGTGCTGTGCCACGACGCGCCGTACTCCGAGATCTGCTTCGACGGCTACCGCCCGCTCAGCCTCTTCGAGATCGAAGGCGCCAAGG
>DATARC010000032.1:0-12715 GCA_036264335.1 Candidatus Dormiibacterota bacterium | reverse complement strand
GATTGGTGGGCGGGCAGGTAGATGTCGGCGCGGCCCGGCCGGCTCGCGTCGAACCAGCCGTCCAGGTACGACTCGACGATCAACCTGATCAGAGGCTCCCCCATCTCGGGGACGGCCTGCGCCTGCTTCTCGCCGCTCGCGGTGACGCTGACCTTCCACCACGAGCCCATCAGCTCCGCCTCGACCGTCAGGCTCTGACCGCCCATCCAATCCTTGGCCCGCGTAAAGGCCTCGACCAGCGCCGGCTCCGAGCCCAGGACCGACGCCTCGGGCGGCAGCCGGCGGTCAGCGCCCTGCATGGCGAGGTTCAGCACCGCACCGAGCACGACTCCGCGTGCCCCCTCCTTGGGCTGGACCGCCGCCGCTTCCACGGCGGCTGCGCGCCGTGCCACCTCCTGCGCCTGTTCGAACACGGTCTCCAGGAGCTCCGGCCGGCCGAAGGCCGCCTGGCGCGCCGATTCCTGCAGCGCGAGGGATGCCGACCGCAGCTTGTGACCGAGACGCGACAGGAGGTAGGCTCGATGCTCGTCGGCGAGCTGCGCGCCGAGCTCTGCACTACGCCGAGCCAGCGCCAGCCCGGACTCTTCCGCCCAGCCCACCAGCCTGCCGTTTAGAGCGAGTGGTTTCCACGGCCCGCCAGGAGGCGGAAAGTCGACGTCGGCCGGACCGTGGCGCTGATGGTCTGGGATCGATTCCATCCCGCCACCCACCCGCACCCAGGCGGGTGCGGCTGCTGACGCGCGACGACTTGCGGGGGCTGCTACCACCGGCTTGGTGGTGCAATAAGGGTGGTCACCTGCCGTGCCTAACGGCTCGTGCCGGCGGTTTCTCGCGAGCGCGTTTTGACGGCCCCGTCGTAGGCGGGCACGATGAACTTGAAAGTGGTCCCGCTTCGGTCGCTCGACGCGACCCAGATCCGACCGCCGAATGAACGCTCGACCACCAGCCGGCACAGGTACAGGCCAAGGCCCAAGCCACCCTGCGAGCGGTTGCGCCCGGCCGGTCCGGTCTTCTCGAACAGCCGGTCGAGGCTGGTGGTCGGGAGGCCTGGCCCGTGGTCTGCCACAGTGATCTCCAGCCAGCCACGCGGCGTGTTGCGGGCTTGCACGAGCACCGTCTTGTCGGTGTACTCGAGCGCGTTGCCGATCAGATTGGTGAGCACCTGGGCGAGGTGAGTAGGCTCGCAGTTGGCGGGCGGCAGGCCGTCCGGGAGGCTCACCTCGACCGCCGATGCGCGCTCCGCATATCGATGATGCAGCACGGCCATCACGCCTTCGAGCGCCGGACCGAGGTCGACGCGCTCGGGATTCGGCTCGAAGTGCCGGGTCTCCAGCTTCGCGATGATCAGCTGGCTCTCGACCAGGCTGAGCAGCCGGTCGGAAGATTCGTAAGCCTCCTGCAGCAGCTCCCGCCGCCCGCCCGCGTCGATCGTCGCGTCCCACTGCATGATGCCGGCGAGAGTGTTCTTCATCGCGGCGGCCGGGCTGCGGACCTCATGACCGATCGCCCGCAGCATCAGGTCTTTGGCTTCCAGGGCCAGCCGCTGCGCGGTCACGTCCTCATGGAGGGTCAGGACTCCCGCGGGCTCGCCTTCGAGACCAGGGATCACAACGCGTCGCACGTGGACGATGCGGTCGGGGTCGCGCAGGTGCAGCTCGAGAGTGCCATCCGATTCGGCGTCCTCCCTCGGCACGGCGCCCGCGGCCGCGTAGATCTCTTCGGGCTTTCGCCCCGGCATGTCCAACGCCTGCAGGTTGTAGATCGACTCGACCTCTGGGTTCGCGTAGACGACACGTCCGGCCGCATCCTCCAACATGACGCCCACCGGCGAGTGGCGAAGGATGGCGTTCATCATTCGCCGTTCGCGATCGAGCGCGTCAACCAGCTCGAGCTGCCCGATGAGAACTGAGGCCTGGCCGGCAAGCACAGCCGCCAGCCTTCGCGTTTCAGACGCTCCGCCGGCCATCCGCGCGACGAGCAAGCCGGCCAGGCGGCCTTCGACCTGAATCGGGATCGCGAATGCGTCAGGCGAAGCGCCGAGAAGGTCCAGCAGCGCTCGCATGCGCCGGCCACCGGTCGGCGACAGCAATGCTTTGAGCAGACCGACGCTGTCGGCGATCGGCACCCGTGGTTCGGATTCCGACTCCATCGCGCGACGCACGAGGTGGCCGTCCTCGAGCAGCCAGAGCTCGCCCTGCGAGCTCGCGAGCGCGCGTCCAACCAGGCGCGCCATCTCGGCACGCGCTCTTTCCGGCTCCGTTGGCGTCAGCTCGGTGAAGGCCGCCACCGCCTCGAGCGTTCGGATCCGTCCCCTGGTCTCAGCGACCAGCCGCGAGTTCTCGATGGCAACCGCGGCGTGGCGCGCGAAGTCGAGGGCTGCCGAGCCCGGCTCGGCAAGGTGTGCCGAGGCGTAGACCGACCCGATGGCGCCGACCAGGCGGTCGCCGTACCAGAGTGGGATCAGGCTCCACGCCTGCTCGCGGGCGACCCCTGACAACAGGCCGGCCGATGCCTCGCGCCAGCTGTCCTCGGAGTTCAAGCCTGCCCATGCCAGCACACCTTCGGCGGCAGGGTCGCCGCTCCCTCGAGTCGCGCTGATACGACCTTCTGTGTCGAACGCCCAGCACACCACGCCGGCGCACTCGAGCATGGTGAGCGCCTGGTCGGCGATGTTCGCGACCACGCTCATGAGCTCGTGGCCGGCAAGCGCCGCCAGCTCCTGGATGCGCACCGACTGTGCCAGCGCGAGCTCGTTCGCGTGATGCAGCCGCATCGTGCGGAGTGCAATTCCGACCACCGGCGCGGCGGCTTCCAGCAGCTTGAGGTGTGCCGCAGGAAAGCGGCCGCCATCGTCGCGCTGCGCCGAGATTGCGGCCACAACGCGCTCGCCCTGGGTCACCGGCACCCAGACGACGTGGCTGGTGTTGCCACCAGACGAGCCGTTGACGTGGGCGCTGTCGTCAGGAGCCTCGGCGGGCAGGGACTCGATGCCTGGTCCGCCCTCCTCGATCAAACGGCGAAATGCCGGGGCATCTTCGATCGGCGTCGGTCCGAACGGAATCGCCGGCAGCCCACGGTCCCCGGTGAAGCCGACCACATTGCCCGCGGCGTCCAGGTATGCCAGCACCATGTGGGTGGCGTCCGTGTAATCGCTGACCGCCACGAACACCGCATCCGCGATCTGACTTTCATCAGAGGCGCCGGCGACGCCCATCTCCAGCAGATGCAGCGCCTCGAGTCGTGCCCTCTCCGACTGGGCCTGAGCGAAGTGGTCAGCGTTGGCGAGCGCCAGGCTGACGTGCGCGGCCACGTCCTGGAGCAGCCTGACGTGCCAATCATCGAATGCGCCGTCGTGATACGACTGCAACGAGAGCATCGCGGTGATCCTGTCGCCGCTGAGCACCGGCACCCATACGAACGAACGGGAGACGTCGCGATGCTTGCCTGGTGCACCGGAGACAAACACCGCCGCGCCCCGTCCTACGTTCCAGCGTTCGCGCTCCAGGCCCTTGCGCTCGAAGCTTCGGGCCCACGGCGAATGGCGCACCAGGACCGGCTTGCCGGTTTCATAAGCCTCACGCGATGGACCGGTGACGGCCAGCGCGACGGGAGGCACCACCTCTTCGACGCCCGCCACGTACTGGTAGCCCTCGGCGATGGGGCCTTCTGACGACTGGGTGATGGTCGCGAGGATGAAGCCGTCGAAGTCGAGGAAGGCGTTCAGCTCCTCGCGCAGGGTCCGCATGATCGACCATCGGTCCAGGCTCGATGCGAGCCGCCTGCCGATCGAGTTGACGACCTCGAGCTGGCGCCTCTGATCTTCGATGGCTTCGTAGCTGCGGGCGTTGCGCAACGCGAGGGTGACGGCATCGGACACCAGCTCGAGGAAGGCGGCTGTCGAAGCCTCGTACGCGTATGGTCGCGAGCATCTGATGCCGAAGGCGCCGCGCACGACGCCCCCCTCCTTGATCGGCACCCAGAGCGACGAGGTCGGCTCGTGAATGAGGACCGCCTTGGCGTCACGCAACACGCTGCGGGCAGGCGCCGCCTCAGCGCTGCGCAACGAGACCTCCCTGGAAGTTGGGGCCGAGTCTGCCTCGAGGTGCAGCAGGCGCGCCTTGTCGGCCCGGTCGTGCGCCAGCGAGATCATCTCGAGCGAATCCACGGGCAGGAGCTCGCTGAGCGTCGCGCGCAGCGCGGTCAGCACGCTGGCCTCGTCCAGAGTGGATGCCATGGCCCGGGCTATGTTGTTCAGCGCCTCCAGGCGCCGCGCCTGGTTGCGCGTCAGCTCGTTCAACGAGGCGTTGGCGATCAGCACCCCAAGGCGTCGGTGCACCTCGTCAAGGAAGGCGATCTCGCTCGCAGGCACCCGGCGGTTCCGATACGACTGGTAGATCACGCTGCCGATCACCGCGCCCTGGTGCTCGACCGGCACCCAGATCACAAGCCTGGGGGTCTGGCCGGCGCCAGGCCCCTTGGCCTGCGCCTCCAGCGTCGGGTCCTTGATCGGAACGAGGGTCGTGCGTGGGTTCGTATAGAGGTCGGCGAACATCGAGCTGGCCAGCGGCCTGCGCCGGATGTCCTGCAAGACTCCCGAGTCGGTTGCGAGCGAGTGATACCAGCCCTCACGCTCGAGGCCTTGCAGCACGACGATGTCGTAGCCGAAAAGGGGTTCGAGGCCGCGGTAGAGGACCTGGACGATATCCGCCTCTGTGACGCAGCTCCCGAGCTCATGCACCAGGAAAGCAGGCGTCGCGGGCGCCAGAGCCCTCTGCGCTCGCCTGGCGGCCACCTTCCTACGCGACGGCGCTTTCACGTCCTTGCCCTTCGACCGCGGCTTGGTCGAGGGGCGATGTTGCAACCGCTTGCGGGCGGGACCAGGCATTGCCACCGATATACTGCGCCTCGAGACCCTTGCCGTTCACTCCGCCGAAACCTATTGCGCCGACGCCGGAGGATCTCCGCGGCTCAACGATCCTGGTGGTGGACGACGAACGTGCCTGGCGGGTCATCCTGGAAACCGACCTGAGGATGCTTGGCTACAAGGTCTCCATGGCCGAGGACGCAGACCAGGCGCTCGAAAAAGCCAAGTCGGACAGTCCCGAGGTGGCGATCATCGACCTGATGCTCCCCGAGCCGATGGATGGCTGGGGGCTGCTGAACGAGCTGCGAGCGCGGGGACAGAAGGTGCCCGTGATCTTCTACACCGCGTATCCAGTCTTCCCTTCCGGGACAGACGATCCGGACGTGGTCGGATACATGAGCAAGGCGGTCGACAGGGCGGATCTGTACGCGCTGCTACCGCCCGCGATCCGGCGCTCACGTGAGCGCCGGGCTGAAGACTAGCTGGTGCCTACCAGCTCCACAACCACGAAAGACAATCGAAGTAGTTTGCGCCCGACGCCACGGCCAGCATGGCCACGATCGCCAGGGCAAACGCAACCCTCTGCGCCTTGAACTTCCAGGTCATCCCCATCTCTCCCCTTGGTTTTCCCAATAAACGCCAGACTCGGCAGCGAGTATGCACCGGCTCAGGCGAGAGCGGATGTTCAGGATCAGGCAATTATTGTGAATTATCATAAATGTCAAAAGCTTGGAAAATCTGAGGGGTAGCCTGTGAAGGATCCAAATGCGCGGCCCCGTGAGATCCGGCTCCCTCCATTGCCGCCTGGCCTCGAGGTCTACCGGCCGGCGGAGGTGCTCGGCTCCGCCGTGCTCGTGGTCGAAGACGAGCCCGCCATGCGCCAGCAGCTTCGGATCGACCTGCACGACCTGGGCTACCGCTCGGCCGTGGCGTCTTCCGCCCCCGAAGCCATGGAGCTCCTGGCGCGCGAGCGCATGGCCGCCGTGCTCCTGGACCTGGTCCTCGACGAGGGGGAGGACGCCGGATTCGACCTCCTGACCTGGATCCGCCAGCACCATCCCGGCCTCCCGGTGATCGTGCTGTCGGCGGCCCAGGTCAACTCGGCCGCGATTCGCAAGGCTTATGAGCTGGGCGCAAGCTCGTATTTCGTCAAGGGCAATGTGCCTATGGCCCACATCTACTCGGACCTTGCGGCACGCCTGGTCGAGCGCGGAACCGGCCGCCCCGGCACCTATCTTTTCGGACGGCTGGAGTTCGATCCCACGCGCAGGCTGGTCAAGCTCGGGGATTCAGAGGTGCGCCTGACACCTCAGCAGACGGCGCTGGTGCTGTACCTGGCCCAGGGCTCCAAGCCCGCGACGGCACGCGATCTCATCGAGGCCGGCCTCTTCCGCAGTGATGCGGCCCACTCGACGGTTCACTCGGCTCTGCTGACGCTGCGGCGCCGCCTCGACGAGGTCGACCGAGGCTTGGGGCCGGCGTTCGTGCACGCCTCGGCGCGTGGATACAACCTGGTGGCCGTGCCATGACGGGCGATCCCCCCACCTCACCCATCCCGTCCGAATCGGTGATCGAAGAGGTCATCGAGCTGCGCCGCCATTTCCATCGTCACCCGGAGGTGAGCTTCAGCGAGCATGAGACCAGCCACCGGATCGGCGAGCGTCTGCGCGAGCTCGGCCTGGAGCTGAAGCCGTGCCCGACCGAGACCGGCGTGGTCGCGGTGCTCGACACCGGACGTCCGGGCAAGACCGTGATGCTGCGCGCAGACATCGACGCCTTGCCCATCCACGAAGAGTCAGGCGTCAACTTTGAATCGACTGTCGAAGGCCGGATGCACGCTTGTGGCCACGACGCGCACATGGGCATCATGGTCGGCGTCGCGCGAACGCTCGTCGACCGCATCTGGGACGTGAGCGGCCGCTACCTGTTCGTGTTTCAGCCGGCCGAGGAGATTGTCAGCGGCGCGAAAGCGATGATCGCGCGCGGTCTGCTCGACGATCATCACCCGGACTCGGTCATCGGCCTGCACGTGACGAGCTTCACCGAGTCCGGCACCGTGATCACGCGACCCGGCCTCATGTGGGCCGGCTCGGATGCCTACGAGATAAAGTTCGGCGGCCCTGGCGGCCACGGCGGGATGATGGGTCGGCGCGGCAACGTGTTGTCGGCTCAGGCATTCCTGCTCGAAAGGCTGCACACGGTGGTGGAAGGCCTGGAGCAGGACGGCGTGCAATGTCACACCACGGTCGGAAACATCATCAGCGACGGCGCCTGGAACATAGTGCCCCGCGGTGTGGCCATCAAGGGCAGCCTGCGAACCTTCAATCCCACCCTGCGCGAGGAAGCCCTCGGCCGTCTGCACGACCTCCTGCAGGAGATAGACACGGAGTTCGAGGTCAAGTCGTCGCTGGAGCTTGTGCATGGGACGGTGCCGCTCATGAACGAGCCCAACGTGACGCGGACCGTCCTCGACGTGGCGAAGTCGATGATCGGCGACAAGGCGAGCATCCTCGGCCGCCCGCTGACGGTGAGCGATGACTTCGCCGAGTTTCTGACGCGAATCCCCGGTTGTTACTTCATGCTCGGCGTGATGCCCGAGGGATCGCCGCCGCCGGCACACCACTCGCCAGGATTCAAGATCGACGAATCCGCGCTGGAGATCGGAGTCAAGGTCCTGGCCGGAGCCGCGGCCCGACTCGCCTCTGCCTGACCTGGGGCACCGCTGATGCTGCTGCTGGTCGCGCTTGCGCTGGGCCTCATAGCAGGCCTGGCCACGGGGGGAAAGCTCAGGAATCTCGCCAACCTCACGATTCGCTGGCCGTGGGTCGTGGTCGCCGCGCTGGTGATTCGGGAGGCGGCCCTGATCAGCCCGCTCAGCGGAATTGACGGCGTCCAGTACGTGTACGTCGCTGCGCTCGCGGCGCTGGTGGCATGGACGGCGTGGCACGCCTCTCGACTTCGCGGCGCCTGGATCGTGGCCCTGGGAGCTGCGATGAACCTCGTGGTGGTGATCGCCAACCGTGCCCGAATGCCCGTCGCTGCGGACCTGGCGGGCCGGCTGGTGCAGCGGGGACACATCGGCCAGTACGTGCTCATGGGTCCCGACACCCACCTGGGCTGGCTGGGCGACTGGATCGGGGTGCCCGGTCCCCTGGGCGGCGCCTACAGCCCTGGCGACGTGGTGATCTCGATCGGCATCGCCGCGGTCGCCTTTCTGGCTACGCGACATGGCCCCGGGGCAGCCACTAAGCTGGACGAAACCTCAGGTCGTATAGGGAGTTACCCGCCGTGATCATCTTCTGGATCCTCACGCTTTTCATCGGCAGCTCAGCCTTCGCGTTCTCGTACATCTACCTCCAGTACGACGTCCTTTCCTCCCTGGGCTTTGCCCTGGTCGCGATGCTGCTGTGCCGCGGCATCCTGAGCATGGCCCGGCGATGGCTGATTTTGCGTGAGCGTATGGCGCCGGAGAGGGACACGCTCACCCGAACCGTCGAAACCAACCGCGCCATCTTCTGGCGGCGCGCTCTGTTCATCGCCGCGCTGCCGATTCTCTATTTCCTCGGAGCGTATTACCTCTTCCAGCTCGATCCGCTGGCAGCGCTCGACGCGCTTCCCGGTGCCATCGTGTCCGGCCTCACGAACTTGCTCTACATCCTGTTCCTGCTCGCCGCGAACTTCATGCTGTTCCTGGGCCCGTTCTACATCTACACGCGAATCGGTAAGACGATGATCAACCCCGACGACGCAAACTTCGGGGTCAACATCGAGGACGTGCGCGGCCAAAAGGCGGCTGTCGGCGAGATGCGCCGCATCCTGAACCTCATCGAGCACGGAAGGCTCTATGTGAAGGCGGGCGGCAAGCGCGAGCGCGGGGTGCTCATGGTCGGACCTCCCGGCACAGGCAAGACGATGCTGGCCAAGGCAATCGCCAACTCGCTTCACGTTCCCATCTACATCGCTAACGGCGGTTCGTTCGCCGGAATGTTCATGGGCATCGACGCCCTTAGCGTTTTCCTGATGGTTCGTGCCGCACGCAAGAAGGCAAAGACCTGGGGCGGCTGCATTGTTTTCATCGACGAGATCGATGCCCTCGGCCAGAGGCGCTCAGGCACCGGCGGCGGAGGAATGATGGGCGGGATGATGGGAATGATGGGTGGCGGCCAACTTGGCCTGAACATGCTGCTCGTCCTGATGGACGGCATCGACAACCCGGGGATGATCGTGCGTCAGCTGCGGGGTTTTGTGAACCTCTCGCTCGATGGGCTGTTCCTGCCGCGCGTGATTGCGTTTAACGGCACGCGCATTCCCTTGCGGATCAAGGCCCTCAAGGCGCCGGCTTACAACATCCTCTTCATCGGTGCAACCAACCGGCCGTCGGTGCTTGACGAGGCTCTCACGCGGCCGGGCCGCTTTGGTCGGCAGATCATCTTCCGCCTCCCCAAGCGCGAAGACCGGAAGGACATCGCAGCTCTCTATTTCGACAAGAAGCAGCACGACCCGGCACTCGACACGCCGAGCCGCCGGGAGGAGTTCGCACGCATCACCGACGGCTACTCGCCGGCGGATATCGAGCAGGTGCTGTCACTGGCGCTCCTGTATGCATTCGAGGAAGGCCGCCAGGCGCTTACGTGGAAAGACATCCGCGAAGCGATGGGCAACGTCGAGGCAGGCCTCGCGATTCCTGTCGAGTACACGGAGCGCGACAAGATCGCGGTGGCTCGTCATGAGCTCGGTCATGCGCTGGCGGCGCATTTCTTCATGACCGATCGGGCACATGTCCGCCTATCCATCCGCCGCAGGGCCACCAGCGAAGGCGAAATTGGGGGCTATCACAACGCCCTTCCCAAGGAAGAGGAGTGGCTCGAGTTTCGATCCCAGCTGGCCGGAAAGATCCGCTGGTACCTGGGCTCACTCGCCTGTGAGCACGTCTTCTATGGCGAGAACACGACCGGAGTTTTTGGCGACCTCGAACAAGCCACAGCGGTCGCCAGCCGCATGGTCGGAACCATTGGCATGGGTGCCGACAACCTTGACCCCACGATGTCTGCCAAGGCGGCCAACATCGGTGAGCAGCTGATTTCAGTTTCCCAAATCGCGCAGGGCGTCCACGCACAAGGGACCTGGGCGGGCGCCGTTCTCAACCACCCCCGCGGCCGTCGGGTGGTCGCTCAGCTTCTCGGATCTGCATACATCGATGACTGGCGCCTCATGTACGTCAACAAGGAAGCGATCGACCAGGCGGCTGAAGCGTTGATACCTCAAGGTGAGCTGATGGGCGACGAGATCTCAGGACTGCTCGACTCGGTAGGGCTTCGCGCCCCGACGGAATCCGACCCGTATCCGGAGGACCTGCCGTCGGTCCCGGACCGTCGCGAATTCTCAGCGGCCGTCGCGGGGTCGGCCTGATTCGATTCGGAGCGGCATTGATGGTGGCGCTCTGCCTGGCGCTGCCCGCACAGTCCGCTCTGGCCAGGGATCCGGATATGCTGCCGAGCCCTCATCACGAGGCGGCGCGCATCATGAGCTCGGAGCAGGCCATGGCGCAAGCCAAGGCGCAGCTCAAGACCCTGAGCGCGCAGACACCTCCGACCGCCCCCGCCGACCGCATCCGCTACGACCTCGCCGTGGCGGCGGCGGCGTACGCGTATCGCAACGCGGCGCGCGGAGAGGAGCTCAGGGTCTACGAGCTCGCGGGGTATGCGAGCGTCGAGGCTTCGGTGCTTCCCCTCCTACCCGCCTCGCTCGCTCGATCCATGCGGGCGGCGATCGCGGGTCTTCATTCCCTGTACATCCTGGCCGGCATCGACCAGTACTACCTGGTGAACGTCCACTTCACGCATCCATACTCGGACGCCAAATCGGTGGACCTGCTCCGCTCGTATTACCAGGAGGCATTCACCCAGTTCGGCGTCGATCCCAACATCCTCGCGGCCATCAACTTCATCGAAAGCAATTTCGGGCGTGTCAACGGGCCATCATCCGCGGGCGCGCTCGGCCCCATGCAGTTCCTGCCGGGCACGTGGGCGGCTTATGGGGAGGGTGGTGACGTGAACGACCCGCACGACGCGATCCTGGGCGCGGCGCGCTACCTGGTGCACAACGGCGCCCCAGGCGACATGCGCAACGCGATCTGGCACTACAACAACTCGTTCGACTACGTCGACTCGGTGCAGTCGTTCGCCAGCGCCTTCCGCTCCGACCCGGCCTGGCTGGACCGCATGTACTACTGGAACACGACCGGCTAGAGGCCCCCGACGTCGAGCCTAGTCAGGCCCCCAAGCGGGGGGGCCGAAGGTCACCGCCGGCGGAATCGTCATGAAGCTGCCGTTTTCCGTCCGCACCAGCTGCCAGGCACCCTCATGGACATTCCAGTGATGGCGGTAACAGAGGAGAGCGAGATTGGGAAGATCACCGCCGCCGCCATGAATCCAATGCTTCAAGTGGTGCCCTGAGGTCCAGCTCGCCGGCCGATCGCACCCCGGCCACACGCAATGCTGGTCGCGGGCGTTGAGGGCCTTGCGTTGCGGCGCCGAGATCGTCCGCTTGGCGCGCCCGACGTCGATGACCATGGAGTCGGAGCTGAGGAGGATGCGGGTCAGCGAGCAATCGCACGCCAGCCTCTCCACCGCCTTGGCAGAGATCGGCAGCGAGAACTCGAGCTCAGCCGCCGGAGCGCCGTCAAGCGCCTTCAGGGTCTCAATCGAGGTCGTGACCTGAAGGTGCGTGCGCTGGCTGCCGTTCTGCGGCACCGATCCGCTGTCAAGCTCGTGCATCGACCTTTCGACCAGAGCGTCCGCCAACCGCTTGTCGTAGGGGCGGTGGTCGTCGGCACCGGATCGCCGCGCCAGTGGCTCGAGGGCTGTGCGAATCGCCGCCCCACCAACTGGATCAAATACTCCGTTCAGATAGACCGCTCCGTCATCGTCGGAACTGATCTGCAGGCTGCGGTTCTCGACCATCTCAGCCTCGGTAGCGACAACGCCCTTGGGGTCGGCGGCATGCCGCAGGTGGCGGCAGATGTAGTGGAACTTGCCGACCGAGTTCTCCAGTGCTTTCTTGAGCAGGGCCTTCTCATCGAAGACCCTCGCCGTCGGTGAGGCGGCGAGCGCGTCGGCCGTCCTGGCCATCGCCACCATGTGGCCGAAGCCAACCTTGCCCTCGACCGTCGCCAGCACGGTCTGGGGCAGAGCCTCGAAGTGCTCGCCGGCAGCCACGTAATTGGCCGCCTGCGTGCCGGTCAGGTGGCAGTGGAAGCGGATCCAGTCAATAGGCGAGACCGAGCCATCCAGCTCGTATTCTTCGGTGGCGGCGAACTCGGCCGCCTCCCGGGCGAAGAAGAGCTGGTCCACCGCCATGCCCCTGGCCCGGGCGATGAGCCGCTCTCGTAGGGTCAGCTCGGCCGGCACCTCGATGTCACATACGTCTTGCGTCGCGAGCATAGGAACATGCTACCAAACAAACGTTTGGGAGGCAAGGTTTTGGAGCTGTTAATCGCTTCTGTCTCTACGCCCGTCGCGCCAGTGCCTCCCGACAGGCCAGCGTCCGGCCTTTCTTGCCCGAGTCGTTCCGATACCGCTGGAGGCGTCCGAACCTGAGCCCGGCTCGCGGTCGCCGCAGGAGGTTCGGGCCATCGAGGCCGGCCGCATCACTGCCCGGTTCTTTTTCTGGCCTGATGCGGCCTTGACCCGTACCGAGCGGGCGATCGTGGTTCACCGACGGACCGGCGTCGGCGACCGCTTCTGAAGCGACGGTCTCAGAGCGACAACCGCGACTCCGTGCGCCCCGGCTGGTTGATCTCGACGCATCGATGCGTCAAGGCTGGCGGAACGGCAGTCGCAGTGATCAGTA
>DATARC010000012.1:0-2956 GCA_036264335.1 Candidatus Dormiibacterota bacterium | reverse complement strand
GGCACCTCGGTCGAGTATGGGATGAGGTACTCCATGAACGAAGCGTTGCGGAGCTGGCCCTCGGCGTCGTAGGCGAGATGCTCGTAGAAGGCGCCGCCGATGCCCTGCGCGACACCGCCTTCGATCTGGCCCTCCACGACGAGAGGGTTGATCAGGCGCCCGCAATCATGAACCACGACGTACTTGAGCACCTCGAGCCGGAAGGTCTTGGGGTCGACGCTAACGTAGGCGGCGTGGCATCCGGACGCCCAGGTCGAGCCGGGCGGGCTGTAGTAGCCGGTGGCCTCGAGGCCCGGTTGCTCGCCATCGGCGAGGGGCGGACCCGGACGCCGTTTCGACGCGAACTGCGTCGCCGCCTCGGTGCCGCCGCCGAAGGCGTAGCGGACGGGGTTCGCAAGGACGGAGAGCGCCGCCAGGGTGATGCCCCGGTCGGGCGATCCCTTGACCCTGACGCTTCCACCGACCAGCTCGAGGTCGGCCGGATCGACCTCCAGCTGCTCGCCGGCGATGTGCTTGGCCTTCTCCGCCACCATGCGGGCCGTGACCGCCATGGCGTTGCCCGCGGTGACCGCGCCGCGGGACGCGAACGTGCCAACACCCCAGGGAAAGCGACGCGTGTCCCCGCCTGTCACCTCGACATCGGCGACCTCCAGGCCCAGCTCGTCGGCCACGACCTGCGCGAACACCGTGGCGTGCGCCTGGCCCTGGCTGGGGATGCCGGTGGCTGCCACCACCTTGCCCGAAACCAGCACCTGCACATGGGCGCCCTCGTATGGCCCGACGCCAGTGCCTTCTACGTACACGCCAAGGCCCATGCCCACGTGGTCCCCGGCGGGTCGCGGGCCGAGCATGGTCAGCGCCTTTTCAAGCAGGGCCGGGTAGTCGCCGCTGTCATAGACAGCGCGGTTGCCGTCCTGCCATGACACGCCGAGGTCGTAAGGAAACTGGTCGGGCTGGATGAAGTTGCGCCGCCGGATCTCAGCACGATCCATGCCGAGCTCCCTGGCAATCGAGTCAAGGGTTCTCTCCATGACGAAGCAGGCATGCGGACGGCCGGCGCCCCGATACGGCGAGGTGGGCGTGGCATTTGTGTATACAGCGCGAAATCGAACCCGATAGTTGGGCAGCCTGTACGGCCCGGGCACCTGAGCCGCCGTGATGATCGGCAGGATGAGGCCGTAAGGCGTGTACGCCCCGGTGTCGTGAATGAAATCGACGCTCATGGCGAGCACGCGGCCGTCGTCGTCGAAGCCGACCTCGACGTCGTGGACCTGGCCCCGCTCCTGGTTGACGGCGGTGAAGTGCTCCTGGCGATCTTCCGTCCACTTGACAGGCCGGCCCAGCCGCATGGCGGCAAACGGCACCAGGAGCTCGTCGGGATAGAAGAGCATGATCTTCGGTCCGAAGCCTCCACCCACATCGGGCGCGATCACCTCAACGTTCGACTCGGGCAGCCCGAACAGCACGGACAGGCCGCCCCGGATCGACGTCGGCGACTGCGTTGAGTCGTAAACGGTGAGCTTGCGCTCTGGCTCCGACCATCTAGCCCAGACCGCGCGGCCCTCCATCGGAGAGGCCGCGCCGCGCTCGAAACGGAAGCGCAGCCGTCGGCGGCGCGGCGCTGATCTCAGCGCAACGCTGACGTCACCGGCCTCCTGGACCATCTCGGCCGCGATGTTGCCCGGCACGTCATCGTGAACAAGATCGCGCGCGGCGGCACCCACCTCAGGTGTGATGACGACTGGCAGCGGCTCGTATTCGACTCGGACCAGATCGGCGGCGTCCTCCGCGATGTTGCGGCTCTCGGCGACGACAAAAGCAACAGGCTCGCCGGCGTAGCGCACCACCTGGGACGCCAGGCACCGCTGGGTGCGGCCGTGCGTGAGGTTCGGGTGCGGAATCAGGATCGGCAGGTCGATGTGTCCGAAGGGAAGGTCCGCGGCAACGTAGACAGCGAAAACACCAGGCACCGCGCGCGCCGTCGCCACATCGATGGAGGTGATGCGCGCATGCGCGTAAGGCGATCTCACGAGGCAAGACTCGAGCGCGCCGTCGTCGATGTCGTCGGTGAACCGCCCCTGACCGCGAAGGAGCCGGTCGTCCTCGACCCTCTGCACGCGCTCACCGAACCATCGCGTGGTCACCCGCGCGATAGCTCCGCCGCCCGTTTGACGGCACGCCGGATCGAGGCGTAACCGGTGCACCTGCAGAGATTTCCGGCAATCCCTTCTTCGATCTGCTCCGGCGACGGGTTGGGATGCTGCGCCAGCAGGCCCACCACGGACATCAGGAACCCGGGCGTGCAGAAGCCGCACTGCAGGCCCTGTGACTCGTGAAACGCCTGCTGGACCGGGTGCAGCGGGGCGCCCGGCGCGGCGAGTCCCTCGACCGTGGAGACCTCGTGGCCTTCGGCCTGGACGGCCAGCATCAGGCAGGACCGCACCGGCGCGCCGTCGAGCAGGACTGTGCAGCAACCGCAAACCCCGTGTTCGCAACCGACGTGGGTGCCCGTCAAGCCGAGATCGTGGCGCAGGTGATCCGAAAGCAGGCGCCGGGGATCGGAGGGCGCCGGGTGGGAGAGTCCATTGACCCTCACGCCGCGAAGACCTTCTCGGTCATGACCCGCACCAGGTGCAGCCGAAACTTCGAGGTGGCCTCGAGATCACCGCTGGGCTGGAGGCCGCGAGCTGGGTCCGACGGATCGGCGAGCACCGGTGTCGGGGCGACTCCGAACAATGCCAGCCGGTCCGAGGCCCGCACGACTCCGGCGAGCGCAAAGTCGCCGTGGCGCCTGGATTCCTCAACGATGGCGAAGTCGCCCGACGAGGCCGGAAACCAGGCCTCGACCAGCAGCTCGTCGGGCTCGAGCGCCGTTTCAAACACACCCTTGAACAGCTGGCTCGCATCGATGACCCGGTCGCCGCGCGAGGAGCGGGCGATCACGTGGCCGCCAAGG
>DATARC010000246.1:0-3306 GCA_036264335.1 Candidatus Dormiibacterota bacterium | reverse complement strand
GTGCGATCTTTGGGTTCGTGCTGGTGGGAACCGGAGTTGCTGTGTTGGTTCCGCTGGCCTTCAGCGCCGGCGCCAACCTGGGCCGCAGCGGCAGCGCGTTGACCTTTGTGGCCGCGGCAGGCTACGCAGGATCGATGGCCGGCCCAGGGTTGATCGGCATCGTGGCCGACCACCTCGGCCTTCGCGCGGCGCTGGGCATTCCGCTGGTGGCGTCACTGGCGGTGGTGACGCTCGCGTCGAGCCTGCGGACCGGAGAAGGCTTACGGCCGGCGTGATCGGCTGCATACTCGAGCCATGAGATTTCGTACGAAGGTCCTGGCCGCCGGCAAGACCGCGGCGGGTATCGAGGTTCCGCCCAGGGTGGTCCAGGCGCTCAGCTCGAGCAAGGTGCCGCTGGTGCGGGTCACCATCAACAACTACACGTATCGCAGCGCCGTGGCGGTCATGGGCGGCAGGTTCATGATCGGGGTGAGCAACGAGAACCGGAGGAATGCCCGAGTCGCGGCAGGCGACACTGTCGACGTCGACATCGAGCTGGACAAGGAGCCGCGCGAGCTCGCACTGCCCGACGATTTCGCCAAGGCGCTGGACAAGGATGGCCGGGCGAAGAAGGTGTTCGAGGGTCTGTCCAAGACCAAACAGCAGCGCCTCGTGCTGCCGGTCGCCAATGGCAAGACGCCCGAGACGAGGCAGAGGAACATCGACAAGGCGTTGAGCGCGTTGAGAGAGGGCAAGGTCTAAGCCGGCTAAACAGGGAGGACTTCCCGCCCTACCCCACATAATTTCGCGCGTGCCGCTCCTGGCCAAGTTTCTCCACGTTCGGCGCACCGAGCTGGCGCGCACGCTCCAGGTGGCCGGCTTTGCCATGGTCATCGGTTGGGCCTCGTACACCGCTTTCAGCGGCGTGCAGGCCATCTTTCTCGACCGCGCCGGCCCTGACCAGTACCCGCTGTTCTTCATCACCCTGGCGCTCGCGGTCTGGCCCATGGTCGCCCTGCAGGGGGCTCTGACTCGAAGGCTTGGAGTCGGCCGCGCCTTCCGTGTGATCCTCGTCCTCAACGGACTGGCGTCGCTCCTGATCTTTGTCGCCTTCGTCTTCGACGAGGGCCCGACCGTCTCGTTCGGCGCCTACCTCGTCTACTCGGTGGGCTGGGAGCTCGTGATGCTCCAGTTCTGGGGCTTCGTCAGCCAGCACTTCAACCTGCTCGAGGGCAAGCGCATCTTCCCCGTGATTGCGGCGGGCCTGAGCATCGGGTTCATCCTCGCCGGCTTCACCACCACCCTCATCGCGCTGGTTGCGATCGAGCCGCTGGTCCTGGTGTGGGCCTTCGGCGCGGGTGTTGGCGCGATGATGTCGATTCGCCTCGAGCGCACCCTCTACCGGCCATCGATCGACGACGAGGCGGACGAGTTCCTGGCCCACGAGCACATCGTCCGAGGCCGGTTCAGCGCGACGAGCATCCTTCGGGGCGCAATCCAGTACATGACGAGCAGCCCTCTCGTGCTCGCGCTCGTGCTGCTCGCGCTGGTGCTGCAGATCGCGAGCCGCGTCGGCGACTACCTGGTCGCCCTGATCTTCGTCAGCTCCACGCACCACAGCCTGCAGGCCCTGACGATCCTCATCGGTAACGCCTGGCTCGCCAGCTACGTGGTGCAGCTGGTGGTGAGCCTTTTCGTGGCGCCATGGGTGCTGGACAGGCTGGGCGTGAAGAACGCGATCCTGGCCCTGCCGATCTTCACCCTGATCGGCTTCGCATCGGTCGCGGTCAGCCCGGTCCTGGCGACCTCGCTGTTCCTGTTCATCGTGCGCAACGGGCTGCAGACGGGCCTTGATGATCCTGCGGAAAGCGTGCTGGGGAGCGCGGTCCCGGCGCAGGTCGGCCCCAAGCTGAAATTCCTCCTCGACAACCTGGTGCTGCCGGGTGGCGCGGTGTTGAGCGGCGCGATCCTGTTGGTGGTCCAGCGCACCGTCGCCGCGAGCGAAGAGGCCCTGGCCATCATCGGGATCTTGGTCGCGATCCTGTTCATCGCCGCCGCATTTCGCGTGCGCAGCCTGTACGTCAGCGCAATCTACTCGCGCCTCCGCACGCACGCCATGACGCTGAGCGACTTTGCGCGCGCGGTCGGACGTCCGAGCCAGTCGGAGATCGATGAGCTGATGGTCTTCGTGCGCCAGGGCGACGACAAGGTGCGACAGTTTGCCGCGGCGGCGCTGGGACGCTTGGCGCCGGACACGTTTGCCGGCATGCTGCCTGAGCTGCTCGCCTCCGAGGACAGCCGCGTGCGAAGGCTGGGGTTCCAGATGGCGATACCGGCGACAGTCTCGCTCGATCAGCTGGAGGCTGCAGTCGATGACCCCGACGGTTGGGTGGTGGCTTCGGCCGCCGTGGCCGGCTCGGGCCGCACGCCGCGCTGGGAACGCGTCGGCGAGATTCTCGATCGACTGTGGACGTCCAGCAACGATGAGGAACGTGCCGCTGCCGTGTGGGCCGCCTCGTTCAAGGGTGACAGCGAGAAGGTCGTCGCGGCACTCAACGACCCGGTCCCCCGCCTTCGCCAGGAGGGAATTCGCAGCTTCGCCAAGCTCAAGTCGAATGTGCCCGGGGCGGCAGGGCCCCTGATCGCCTGCATGACCGATGCCAATCCCGGCGTCCGCCGCGAAGCCTTGCTGCAGGCAGTCCGCTGGGTGCCGCCACCGGAGAACAGCCGTGACTATGCAGAGGCCCTGATCGATGGGCTGTCGAATCCTGACCGCGAGATTCGAATGCTGGCCGCGGAAGCCCTTGCCACACAGGCGCCGGCGGCGCTGGAGGGTACGCTGCCGCTGCTGGCTGTGCGCGGCGACGCTTCGTCGGCGACCATCGAAGCGCTCGTGCGCAGCGGGCGCCACGACCTGTTCAAACGCGTTCGCGACCACCTGGAGCGGCTGCTCAGCGAGGGGTTGCACCTGGCGCGGTTGTCTCCGCGAGTGGCGCGCCACGGGGCGAACGGTGCGGGCGACGATCGCTACGTGTTCCTACGCATCACAGTCGAGGACTACGCGCTGCACGCTGCAGAGTCCGGGCTCGCCGCGATGCGGGCGCTGCACGGCAAGCGGGGCTTCGCGACGGTGGAGCGGGGCATCCGGTCGGCGGGTCCTGCAGCGCGGGTGGAGGGCCTGGAGACGCTGTTAAACTTCGGCCCGGCCTGGCTTGCCGGGCCGCTGGCGCAGCTGCTCGATCCCGAGGCCATCGATTCGGGGCCGGCGCGACCGCTGTCACCGCACGAGATCGAGGCGCTCGCGAATCACGGCGACAGGTGGGTCAA
>DATARC010000205.1:0-4085 GCA_036264335.1 Candidatus Dormiibacterota bacterium | reverse complement strand
ACATCGAGGTCCGCGACGAGGCTCAGCTGACTCGCGCTGAGCGGCTCATCGAGATGGGTCGCGGCATCTCAGTTATGCAGCTGATGTTCGCTAAGGAGGCCGCGGAGTTCGCCGCCACCGACGAGTACGAAAGGGACGGTTCGGTCACCCCTATCGACTGGCTCCGCATCCACTGCCATCTGACCGGTCCACAGGCCGCTAACTTCGTGGCCGCCGGCAAGCACTTTGACGACCTCCCGCAAAGCCAACTCGCCCTGGCAGAAGGCAAGGTTGGCTTTGGCCACCTGGTGGTCCTGGCCAGAACTGCCGATGCGTTCGCCGCGTCTCCGTCGTCAGGCGCCTTGAATGAGGAGCGCCTGCTCAACAAGGCAATCGATACCTCCGTCGGCAAGTTCCATCACCTCTGCCGCCACCTTCGGCATGCCGCCGACCCCCTGGCGTATATGGCGGGTGAGAGCGCTCTGGTCGAGAACCGCCGGCTGCGCATCAGCACCGACCAGGACAGCGGCGCCGTGTTCGTGTCCGGTGAGTTCGATTCAGAGAGCGGCGCGGTGATTCGCACTGTGCTCGAGCCGCTGGCGCGGCGCTCGGGCGCCGGCGACCAGCGGCCTCGGGAGCGACGGATGGCGGATGCGCTGGTCGATGTTTTCTGGCACCACCTCGACGAAGGGCTGGTGCCGCAGAACGGCAGCCAGCGCACGCATCTCCAGGTCACAACCTCGATCGAGACCTTGAAGAATCTCGACGGCGCGCCGGCGGCCGAGCTCGAGCTGTCCCTTCCGATCTCGGCAAAGGCGGTGGAGAGGCTGGCCTGCGATAGCTCGCTGACCCGCATCCTTCTTGACTCCGACTCGATGGTCATCGACGTCGGGCGGGCCAAGCGCGTGATCTCGGCGGCGCAGCGTAAGGCGCTGAACGCCCGCGACCAGCACTGCGTGTGGCCAGGATGTGACCGGCCGGCGAGCTGGACCTCAGGCCATCACCTGGAGCACTGGATTCACGGCGGTGGCACCGATCTGCCGAATCTCGCTTTGCTCTGCTACCGGCATCACTGGAATGTGCATGAGGGTGGCTGGCAGCTGGTCCGGTTGGAAACCGGAAGGTTCATGGCCATTCCGCCGACCGTGACATTTGGTCCCCCCACGCGCGGACCCGATTAGCGCACGCCGTCCACTTAGCCGACTTCGGCGGCCAGCTCGGCAACCAAACGCAGCTGCTCCTTCCTCGAGTCGTTGTCGATGGCCATGGGCGACACGATCAGGGTGTCGACGCCCGCGTCCTTGAACGCCCTGATCCTTTCCCTCGCCTGGTCCGGCGGCCCCACGATGCTCACTGCATCGATGAGGGCGTCGGGCAGCGCCATCGCCGCCTCGCTCTTCCTGCCCTCGAGGTACAGGTCCTGCACCTCTTTGGCGGCGTCCTCGAATCCGTACGCGGAGACGAGGCGGTTATAGAAGTTCTGTTCGCGCGACCCCATGCCCCCCACGTACAGGGACAGCATCGGCCTCATCGCATCGCGCGCCGCGGCCAGGTCGTCGCCGATCATCACGTTGACCGAAGGGCAGATCCGGAAATCGTCCAGCGATCGACCCGCACGCGCAGCGCCCTCCTCCAGCGGCACCCGCAACGCGGCAGTGTGCTCCGGCGAGAAGAACACCGGTAGCCACCCGTCCGCGATCTCGCCCGCCAACGCCACGTTCTTCGGCCCCAGCACCGCGAGGTAGATCGGGATCTGTTTCTGCGCCGGCTTGATGGTCAGCTTCAGCACCTTGCCCGGGCCGTGAGGCAGCGGCAGCTCGAGCGTCTCGCCATGGAACTCGACCTTCTGATGCGCCAGCGCCATGCGCACCACCGCCACGTACTCGCGGGTGCGCTGCAGCTGCTTGGCGAATCTCACCCCATGCCACCCCTCGGACACCTGCGGCCCTGACGAGCCCAGGCCCAGGATGAACCTGCCCCCCGACAGCTGGTCGATGGTGGCCGCGGTCATCGCCGTCATCGCCGCGCTGCGCGCGGGGATCTGGAGGATCCCGGATCCGAGCCTGATTCGCGTCGTGCCTGCCGCCAGCCACGCCAGCACCGTGGCCGCGTCGGAGCCATATGCCTCGGCCGTCCACACCGAGTCGTAACCCAGCTCCTCAGCGGTCCTGGCAATGTCGAGCTGGTCGGCGGCCGTCAGGCCGAAGCCCCAATAACCGACGCTCACGCCCAGCTTCACGGACCTATTCTTGTCCAAGTCGTCCGCCGGTAGATCGGGAGTAACACAATGGCCATCGGCATGCTCGGGTTCGTTGCTGTGATCTTCGTGCTGCTGGTGCTGGGCGGCATCGCCGTGGTCGCCTTACTGGTGATGCGCCCCCAGCCGGCCTCCCCTGTCGCGTTCCCAGGGGCGCGCGAGACGCCGCTCCAGATCCTCGACCGCCGCTTTGCCTCAGGTGAGATCACAGCCGAGGACTACCAGAAGGGCCGAGACATCCTGGCCGGAGGCGGCGCGCCCTAGCCCGTCTACTTCCCCGTCACGAGCAGCGTGATCAGGAAGATGTTCAGCGTCACGATCACTCCGACCACGGCTGTCGCGATGAGCGTCGTCACGCGGTGGTTGACCAGCGAGCCCATCAGGTCGCGATTCCTGCAGAACAGGAGCAGCGGGATCAGCGCGAACGGGATGCCGAAAGACAGCACCACCTGGCTAAGCACCAGCGCGCGCGACGGGTTGATGCCGATGGCTATCACCGCCAGGGCCGGCGCCATCGTGATGGCGCGGCGCAAGAACAGAGGGATGGCGCGCTGGATGAATCCCTGCATCACCACCTGCCCCGCCAGCGTGCCCACGGACGACGAGGACAGGCCGGAGGCCAGCAGGCCGAGCCCGAAGAAGATGTCCGCGCCATTACCCAGCTGGACGCCCAGGCCCTGATAAGCCTGGTCCAGGGTCTGGATCGGCCCAAGCCCGCGTCCGTGGAACACCGCCGCCGCCAGCGTCAGCATCGCGATGTTGATCAAGCCCGCGACGCCCATCGCAATGATCACGTCCCACCGCTCGAAGCTGAAGATCTTGCGCTGCTCCGCATCTGTCGCCCCCACCACGCGCCGCTGCGTGAGCGCAGAGTGCAAATAGATGACGTGGGGCATCACCGTGGCGCCCAGGATGCCCGCGCCGAGCAGCACGCTCTCTGTGCCGTCGAACCGCGGAGTCACGAGCCCGGTGACCACGCCCGAGACCGAAGGCCGCGCCAGGATCACCTCAAATGCGAACGCCGCAACGATCACTCCGACGAGCCCCGTGATCACTGCCTCAAACCCGCGAAAGCCCCGCGACTGGATGGCGAGGATGCCGAACGCGGCAAAAGCGGTGATGATGCCGGCGACAAACAGCGGCACTCCCGGAAACAGGAGGTGGATGCCGATGGCGGCGCCGATGAACTCGGCGAGGTCCGTCGCCATCGCGATGACCTCGGCCTGGATCCACAACCCCACCACGGCGGGGAACGGAAACTTCTGCCGGCACACCTCGGCCAGGTTCATTCCCGTCGCGATGCCCAGCTTGGCGCTCATCGATTGCACGAGCATCGCCATCAAGTTGGCGGCGAGAACTACCCACAAAAGCATGTAGCCGTACTGCGCTCCGCCGGCGATGTTGGTGGCGAAGTTGCCGGGATCCACGTAGGCGACAGCCGCGACAAAAGCCGGGCCGAGGAACGGGACCAGCGCGCGCAAGCCTCGCGTCTGGCCGTTGAGCGCCTTCTCTGCGGCACGTAGGACGCGCTCCTCACCAGGGAGGGCGACCGCTACCGGGTCGGGTGCGACCAGCGGCGGCTTCGTGGATCTGGACGGGTCGGCCGGCTTGGGCGCCGGGGCCTCAACGGCCACCGCGCCCTCCCTCGACGAAGATGGCGCGCGCGAGGCCGAGCGGGACGCTGACGCGGCGGCCCTTGATGCGTACCACGATCGGGCTCTCGTACTCGCTCACCGACACCACCTCGAGGTGGGTGCCGGGCATGAGGCCGCGGCGCTCGAGCTCCCGCAGGCGGGCGGCGTCCTCGTCGGAGACGCCCTGCACCACGACCTTCTCTCCGGCACGGCAC
>DATARC010000062.1:0-13648 GCA_036264335.1 Candidatus Dormiibacterota bacterium | reverse complement strand
CGCAGCGCTCGCTGACAATCCCGGCACCAAAGCGCGGTGCCTGGTGATAGCCGGGCGTTTGATGCACGCCGACGGGCAGCTGGAGGAGTCGGAGCGCCGGTATTCGGACGCTCGCAAGCTCGTCGACGAGAGCGGCCTGACCACGCTGGCAGCGGTCTGGCTCGCGGCACTGAGGTGTGACCAGGGACGCGCCCGCGACGCGCTCGAGCTCTTGCGCCTTGCGCCTGCCGCCACTGATGACGTCGACCAGCCGTTGATCCCACGTCATCGAGAGCTGGCATTCGCGCGGGCGTACATGATGCTGGGCGAGGTGGCCCAGGCGTTGGCCGCGCTTGACCGGCTGGCCGCCGACGGCGGCCCAGCTGAGGTCGCTCAAGTTGGTCCGGATGGGAACAACCTCCGCGCCGCGATCCTGGCCAGCGTGGGTGAGCTGGAGGCGGCGGACGCAATCAACCTGACGGAGCTGGAGGCGGCGCGCGCAGGCCAGCTGCGACCCCAGCTGGAGGCAAGCTTGATCGGCCTGGGTGAGAGCCGGCTCGTCGCCGGGGGCAGGCGCTCGGCGATGAGGTACTTGGGCGAGGCCGTTCGTGCAAGGGTCGCTCCGTACCCGTTCCGGTGGCAGCAGAGAGGGCGCAGCCGGCTGCTGCAGGGGCGGCTCGAGCTGGCGGGCGGGCAGATCGAACGGGCCCTGGCGGGGGCAAGGGCCCTCATGGCGGACTCCAACCGCTCCGGAGACGCGGTCCGCGCACTGGCGGCCAGGTTGCTCGAGGCCGAGGCGCTGGCCACGTCTGGAGCCGGCATCGACACCAAGGGGATCGGGGAGGTCCTCAAGCGCGCGGGCGACATGCTTGGGGCGGAGGCATGGCGCATCACCGCCCACCTGGCGCGCCTGACGGGCAATACCGGGTGGGCGGCGCTCGCAGAGAGGCAGCTCGAGCACGTGATCCAGGGCAGCGGGTCGCACGCGGCGGCGCTGCGGGCCTTTGCCCTGGCGCAGAAAGGGGCCTCCTAGCCGCCGGTCGCCGCGGAAGAGTCTGCAACTTTGCTGCAGCAGGGCCTCGGTACGCTCCAGCAGTGAGATTCCCGCCCGTGGGTGCTGGCACGCCTCCGATCGGGCGGTGGCGACGGTGGCCTGCTTGAGTGGCGCGGAGGCGCGGTTTCCGATCAGCGCGCTCGTCGCGAGGTTCATCGATCGTTTGGCGGGCCTTTCGTCCTCCGAATGGGAGTCGATCCAGCAGGTGATTTCAGTCCGTGGGGTCCAGATCGAGGTGCTGGAGGCGGCGCGGAATGCGGCGGTCGCCCTGGCCGTCCGCGACCTGATCTCGCGCGAGCAGTTTGACGACCTGTACGCCCCGTTCCTGAGCGCGATCCCAATCGAGTCGCTGGAGGCGCCGCCGGAGCTCGACTAGAGCCGCCGTCTGCCGCGTTGATGGCGCCGCCTATCCTTTACGTTCGTGGCCATCATCGTCGCCCCCCAGCCGCAGGCGGCTGAGATCGGCCTCGACGTGATGCGGCGCGGCGGCAACGCTGTCGACGCGGCAGTGACCTGCGCTTTCGTCCAGGGCGTGATGGATCCCCAGATGTGCGGCATCGGGGGTTGCGGCGTGATGCTCGTCCATCGTCCGCAACGAGGCGATGCCCTGCTCGAGTTTTACGCGACAGCCGGCGGACGATGCCGCGAGGACCAATGGGAGAAGCTCTTCATCCGCGAAGCGGCCGACCGCTATGGATACGTGCTGGAAGGGTCGGTCAACGACGTCGGCTATCAGTCCGTCGGCGTCCCCGGAACTGTGGCCGGCCTGTACGAAGCGCTCACGCGCTTTGGCACGATCTCCTGGGAGCAAGCGATCGGACCGGCGATCCCGCTCGCCCGAGAGGGAATCCCCGTCAGCGGCTTCATGCACGGGTACTGGACCACGGACTACGGGCCCGATGTCGTTCCCAACGCGCAGAGGATCCAGGCGACGCCGGCCGCCAAGGCGATCTACACGAAGGATGGCGAGCTGTTCGCCATCGGCGAGCGCCTCGTGCAGTCCGATCTCGCGCGGACGCTGGAGCGGCTCGCCGCTGATGGCCCTGCCACCTTCTATACAGGGGACATCGCCGATGCCATAGCCGCCGATTTCGACTCAAGTGGTGGCTTCATCACCAAAGACGACCTTGCCGCCTATCGCGTCCACGTGACCGAGCCACTGCGCGGGACGTATCGAGGTCTGAACATCTCGGCTGCGGGTCCGCCCGCCGGTGGCCTCACCCTGCTGCAGATGCTGAACTTCCTGGAAGGTTATGACGTCGGCTCGCACGGCTGGCCGAGCACCGAGGCCGCGCGGCTCCTCGTGGAGGCGATGGCCTGGGCTGTGGCGGATCGCGAGCGCCACGTCGCCGACCCACGATTTGTCGATATTCCAACCGGCGCCCTGGCGGACAAGCAGTACGCGGCGAAGGCGCGGCAGGCCGTGGCAGTGGGCGCGCATGTGCACGACCGCCCGGACACCACCCATGTCTGCGTCATCGACGATGAGGGTGTCGCAGTGTCGCTGACGCATACGCTCGGCTCGGCCAGCGGAGTGGTGACCCCAGGGCTTGGGTTTGGCTACAACAACTACATGAACTGTTTCGATCCACGTCCGGGAACACCAAACTCGGTGCGTCCCGGCAAGACGCGAGTCACGATGATGACGCCCACGATGGTCTTCGACAACGACAAGCTCAGCATCTGCATCGGCGCACCAGGTGGCACGAAGATCGTCACGGGGATCCTGCAGGTGCTCGTCAACCTCATCGACCATCGAATGACTCCGGTCGAGGCGGTGAGCGCGCCGCGCGTCGACTTTCAGGGCGACATCGTGCAGGTCGAGGCGCGCATCCCGGTGACGGTGACCGCCGGCCTCGAGCGGCAGGGCTACCGGGTCAATCGCCGGACTCTGAACTACGACTCGTACTTCGCGCGGCCGCAGGTGATCGCTGTCGACGCGCACGGAATGTTTCGTGGCGCCTCCGATCCTCGCAAGGACGGAGGCACCGCACTGGAGACGGAAACGGTATGAGATTTGAGGGGAAGGTCGCGCTCGTGACGGGGGGAGGGCGTGGAATCGGTGCGGCGACTGCGCAGCTCTTGGCCAGGGAGGGCGCCAAGGTCGCGGTCTCCGACCTGGACGAGGGCCCCGCCAAGGAGGTGGCGGGACCAATCGGGGGTGTGGCGATCGCGTGCAACGTGAGCGATCGGGCGCAGGTCGAGGCCATGGTCGAGCGGGCAGTCAAGGAGCTGGGGGGCCTCGACATTCTCATCACATGCGCGGGCATCATCCGCGACAACCTGCTGTTCAAGATGACCGACGACGATTGGGATGCAGTGATCGATACACATCTCAAGGGCACGTTCCTCTGCGCGCGGGCGGCACAGAAGCAGATGGTCGAGAAGAAGTACGGAAAGATGGTGTTTCTTTCCTCGACCTCGGCCCTAGGCAATCGCGGCCAGGCCAACTACTCCGCGGCCAAGATGGGTCTGCAAGGCATGGCGCGCACCCTTGCGATCGAGCTCGGCCCTTTCAACGTGAACGTGAACACGGTGGCGCCAGGGTTCGTCGAAACGCGCATGACGCGAGCGACCGCCGATCGCATGGGGGTCGACTACGAAGCGTTCAAGCTCGGCGCCGCGTCGCAGATACCGTTGCGTCGGGTGGGCCAGCCCCAAGATATCGCCAACGTCATCGCCTTTCTCTGCAGCGACGAGTCCGGCTTTGTGTCCGGACAGAACATCTACGTGCGAGGCGGCCCTTAACCGAGCAGCGCCTCCGCCTCTTTCGCGATGCGCGCCACGAGGTCCCCGGCCGGCACTATGTCGTGGATCAGTCCCGCCGACTCGCCCGCGACCACAAAGTCACCGGCTGCCAGCGCAGCCTCGAGAGATGGACGGATCTGGTCCGCGGCCAGTGTCCAGTCCTGCTGTCTCTGCGCCCACCTGTCCAGCAGCGGGTTTCGGATGGCGCGCAGCAGCGCCCCCGGCCAGCGCAGGCCCATCACGTCGTCGAAGAATTTGTTGGCCACGGTCTGGCTGCCCATGGCGTTGAGGATCACGTCCTTCGAATGACCGCGGCCGCTCGCCTCTGGCGTGGCGAGGAAACGCGTTCCGATCAGCGCTCCCTGTGCCCCGAGCAAGATCACAGCTGCAAGGCCGCGGCCGTCGGCGATTCCGCCGGCGGCCAGGACCGGCACTCCATTGACCACGTCCACAACCTGCGGCACCAACGGCAGCGTCGACATCGCGCCGACGTGGCCGCCTCCCTCGGCGCCCTGCGCCACGATGACGTCAGCCCCGCCTGCGGCGGCACGCCCGGCTTCTTCCGGCGTGTTGACCTGGTGGACCACCTTCATCCCGGCGTCGTGGGCACGACGAACTATCTCGTCCGCCTTTCCCCACGAGAGTGACAGCACCGGAACGCGCAGCTCAACTGTCACCTCCATCGCGTCGGGCTCCAGCTGCGAGATGACATGGTTGACGCCAAAGGGGCGCGAGGTGAGCCCCCGCACCTTCAAGATCTCGTCGCGCAGCTCGTCGGCATCTCTAAACAATCCGCCGATGATCCCGAGGCCGCCCGCGTTGCTGACCGCGGCCACCAGCTCCGGCGTGGTGTAGGTGCTCATGCCCGCCTGGAGGATCGGAATCTGGATTCCAAGCAAATCGCACACCGGGGTCTGGAGCTTGCCCATCCTGGTTCGATGGGCAGCTTATCCCGCCAGGCGGCGGTTTGGCCCGCGAGCCGCGTGGCCGCCTTTGGCAAGGGAACGCTCGCTTTACCGTTCCTTACCGTGTGAGCAAGCCGGTGCTGGGCCTGAGAACGCCCAGACGAGCCTTTTTACTGGGGCGAACTGTAGTTCGCCAGGGGGTCTTTTGGGGCCATTCGGCTCGTATTCAGGCTGAGTTCACGGCAGTCGCCCTTCCCGGCCATCCACAGCACCCCGCTCCTGCGGTTTCAGGGTTGACGGGCTTGCCGGGGGTCTGCTAGGGTGACCCGCGTCTTGGGGGATCCGTCCGGCGTGGACGGGTTTACATCGTTTTAGGGGTACGTATTGAAAATCCACCGTTATCTGACCCATGCTGTCGTGCTCGCAATAGCGGTCGCGATCTCTGGGTACGCATCGCTGGATCGCCACTACCAGTCCTCCTTCACGGCCAGCCTCGGGGCAGTCAACGCTGAAGCTACGGTCAGCGGCGAGGGCGGGACCGTAGGCGACGTCTCGCTCGGCCGGTTCAGCACGATCATCAAGCCGATGGCCATTCCCCTTTCGGCCCCCATCAGCCATTCCGCGTTCACGTACTCAGTCGCCGCCGGCGAGACGCTGAAAGACCTCGCGAAGAAGTTCAACGTCACGGTGGCGGACATCCGCTGGTCGAATACCAACTTGATCTCGAGCGACGTGGTCGCGACCGGCGACCAGGTCGTGATTCCGCCGGTTCCCGGCATCGTCGTCACCACCAAGGCGACGGACACTCTCGACAAGCTTGCCTTCAGGTACCAGTCGGACGCTCAGACCATCCTCGATTTCAACCGCCTTCGCAGCCCGGTTCTGACCGCAGGCATGGTCCTGGTCATCCCTGGCGGCGTCGGTGGGGCGTTCCCAGCACCCCCGACCGTATGGCAGAGCCTGGTTCAGACCGGCACGGGCACCGGCGGTGGCTATCACCCGGTCATTCTCGGCTGCTGCCTTGGCCCATACCCGGCCACCGGCTTCCCTCCCGGCTGGTGCACCTACTACGTGGCCACCAAGCGGAACGTGACCTGGCGCGGCGACGCGGGGTTCTGGTACCAGAACGCCTCAGCCCAGGGGTACCCGGTCGGGCCGAAGCCCAAGGTCGGCGCGATCATGGTGACCTGGGAGAGCTACCTCGGCCACGTCGCCTACGTCGAGGCGGTGAACAAGGACGGCTCGTGGACAGTCTCTGAGATGAACTTCGTGGCGTTCGGCGTGATCGATCAGCGCACCATCAAGCCCGGTCAGCTGGGCAGCGCGCTGGTCGGGTTTATCTACTAAGCACCGTTCGCGGCGGCGATTGCCGGCTGGCCCGGTCGGTTGGCCCACTCATCTTCCATTGCCTGCATGTCCGGCTTGACCGAGCGCAGACCGGTGGCGGCGAGAATTGCAGCCAGGATCAGCAAGGTGGGTGATGTGATCAGCAGCGCCGCCTGAATGCTGCCCAGCCGATCCGCGAGGACGCCGACGTCGAAGGTCGAATGCGAGTCGCCGAACACGTGGGCGACGAACAGGAGCATGGTCACACAGCTTGCCCGCAAGGCGGGCGACACCACGTTCTGCGCCACCGCAGTGAATGGACCGGCGTTCAGGTACAGGGCGATCACCGTGATCAGAAACGCCGGAACGAAGATGGGAATCGGCCCGATGTTCAACGGAGCGATCAGTGAGATCACGATGAATACAGCGCCGATCAGAAAACCCACGATGCCGACCTGCAGGTGAGCGGCGGGGTTCTTTTTCGCGAGGCGGTCCGCAATCCATCCGCCGGCAAGCGTGCCGATAAGGCCCCCCAGCACCAGGACCACGCCTGCGAAGAGTCCAGCCTGGCTCACCGAGAGATCGAAGCGGCGGACCAGGAGGGTGGGCAGCCAGAACGCGTTGGAGGCGAGCACGAAATAGAGAGCCGTCTGGGAGAGGATGGTCGCCCGGAGAGTAGGAATGCGCATGAGGTTCAGGAAGGTCCGGACGTTCGCATCGCGCGTTTGCCTGACCGCTGGGCCGCGCTCCTCGACGCTACCGCGCAGAGGCTCTCTCAGCGCGAAGGCAAGAATCGCAAACAGAATGCCCGGAATCGCTGCGAAGAAGAAGGCGTTGCGCCATCCGAACTTGTCGGCGATATAGCCGCCACCGGCAAAGCCCACCGCGATGCCGATGGTGCTGCCGACCCCCCAGATCGACATCACGCGGCCACGCTGGTCCTTTGGAAAATAGTCCGAAAGCAACGACGTTCCGGCGGGGTAGTAGCTGGCCTCGCCGACTCCCAGAATCGCCCGGCTCAAGAACAGCTGGAAGTAGTTCCGCGCAAAGCCCGTGAAGAGGGTGGCGACGCTCCAGATCGTGACCCCGATCCCGACCACGGTCTTGCGGACACCGCGGTCCGCCCAGTAGCCAAACGGCAGGGCTGACAGGGCATAGACGATCAGAAACGCCGAGGCGAGGAATCCAATCGCCGCGTTGCTGAGGTCGAACTCCTTCTGGATGAGAGGCGCGGCCACCGCGGCCACGTAGCGATCCATGTAGTTGAGGAAGTTGATACCGACCATGACGAGAAGGACATATCGGCCGTAGCCTCGCGCCACGGGGCGAATTATGCGAGGTGGCCGGGGCCTGTGACCTGCCGTTGTGTAGCGCTTTTGGTGGGCCGGGAGGGATTTGAACCCCCACAGCTTTCGCGGGTGGTTTACAGCCACTTGAGCTCGCCAATGCCCAGCCGACCCAGCAACAGGTACCGCCACCGAGGGTGACAGCGCGACGGCTATCGTACCCGCTCGCACGGATCGCTCGCCCCATTTGCGCCGCGTTACCGATTGCCCGAAATGTCCGTTTAGCGTGGCAACCAGGCCGCTTTACGGGGGAGAAAGGAGTTGCCGATCGGGATAACCGTGGGTGCCTAAGGGGGTCCATCGCGAGGCAATCTCGAGGAGAGATATGTTCAATCCCAAGCGTCTTTGGATGGTTCTAAGCTCGGCTCTGACTCTCGGCGTCGTCGGGGTGCTGGTCCTGGCCGGCACAGCGCCAGGTGCGTCGGCCCTTCGGGCCGCCGCCAACAACCTCACTGTCACGGCACATGCCGCGGGTGGCGGTGGGGGTGGTGTCGGTATGAACATCACGATCGTGCCGACTGCTTCGCTGACCGCCCGGTTGGCGGCCACGACTCTTGTCAGCTACACGTGCCAACCAGTAAACGGCGAAACCTTCCTTGCGGCCAACGTTTTCGTCCAGGTCTCGGAAAGGACCTCGGGAAAGACTGTCGCCCAGGGCAGCGGAGCCTTTGGCGGATTCGCAGTGTGCGACGGCGTGACTGTCAACACCGCGTCGGTTGTGGTGATACCCGGCGGCTACTTCACCAGCCCTCCCTTCAAGAAGGGAACGGCTCTGGCAACCGCCAATGGACTTGCGTGTTCGTCTGTTGTCGCTTCGGGTGGATACCAGGCGTGCGACTTCGGCAGCGCCGGCCCGACCACCGTTTCGATCAAATAGGAATCTGATGCAAGGGCCCGCGGCGAGCGAGCAGCGGGCTCTTGCCATGCCGGCAGTCGAGCGCTCCGAGACCACTCTTGACCTGGCCGGCGGTTTGCAGCGAGTCCAGGGGTGGCTGATCCGGCTCGGAGCTTTTTTCCTTCCACTCGTCGTTGCCTGGTCCACGAACGACCCGGTCATCGCGCCCAAGCTCGTTGCGGCCCACTTGTTGATACTTCTCGTCGCCGCCGTCGTCCTCGCACGCCGGCTGCGCGGCGAGCTGACCTTCAAGAGGACGGCGCTCGACCTGCCCATGGTTGCCTATGTCGCATCCGCAGGCGTGTCGACTGTGTTTGCGGCGAACGTGAATCTTGCCTTTTTCGGGTCTAACGGCCGGCTTGAAGGCTTGCTCACAATCGCCACATACGCGGCGTTGTTCTGGCTGACCGTCCAGTCGCTTTCCACCGCGGCCGAAGCGCGTGGCGTGATCAGGGCTCTTCTTGCCGGCGCGTTCGTCGTCTCGCTGATCGCGGTCCTGCAGGCAGTCGCCGGAGCTTTGGCGGTGGATCCAACCAGCAGCGTCGCCCGCGCGTCTGCGACGTTCGGCAACTCGAATGCCCTGTCTGCATACCTCGCGATGATGCTTCCCCTGGCGGTCAACGAGCTCTTGATCGCCACCTCGACATCGGATCGCATCCTCGCCGGAAACGTGGTGGCGATGGTGGCGATCGCTCTCGCCTTGACATTCGGCCGCGGAGGCTGGGTCGGTGGCGCGGTCGGGCTCGTGATCGTGATAGTTGCCGCCCGGCCGTCACGGCGGCGCGTGGTGGTCATGGTCGCCGTGGCGGCGGGTCTGGTGGCTGCGATGCCGGCTGCGATCGCCCTCCTCGGCGCCGGCGGCGCCTCGATCGGACAGGCCGCCGCAGCGAGGGCTTTCACCCTGCTCGATCCCACGTCTGGAACCGGGGCGATCAGGCTCCATATCTGGAAGGACACGCTTGGCCTGATCGCCTCGCGACCCCTGCTTGGCTACGGGCCTGACAACTTTGGCATCGTGTTTCCGGCATTTCAAACTCGCGCCTGGTCACGGCTGTCGGTGATCGACGAGTCGCATTCGGAGGTCCTTCAAATCGCGGCGACCCAGGGCTTCGTGGGACTGGCCGCATTCGCGTGGTTGTGCATCTCTTTCGTGCGGATCTGGTGGAGAGGACGAAATCGGATCCTTGCGGGAGGTGTCCTCGGCGCCTGCATCGGTTACCTGCTGACGCTCCTGGTCAACTTCTCAACCGTGCCGGCCGCACTGCCGTTCTGGATCTTCCTGGGCGCAGCCACCTTCATGCTGCAAGGCGACGACGACTCACGTAAGGCGGTCCCGGTTAGCGGGCCGCCTCGCTGATCGCAAAGAGGCACAGGAGCTCGTAGACGATGTTTGCCGCCGCGATGGCCGTGACCTCCGCGTGGTCGTAGGCGGGCGCCACCTCCACCACATCGGCGGCAGCCAGCCGGATGCCGCCCAGGCCCCGGATGATTGCGATCGCCTCTCGGCTGCTCCAGCCGCCGGCCTCCGGCGTCCCAGTGCCCGGCGCAAAGGCGGGATCGAGGACGTCGATGTCGAGCGAAAGGTAGACCTGGGCGTCGCCGACCACCTCCCGGATCTCGCGAGCAATCGCAGCTGCGCCGCGCTCGTCGATGGCGCGCCCGTCGATCAGGCGAAAACCGAGCGCTGCATCGTCGGGCAGGTCATCGGCCGAGAACTGCGGCCCTCGGGTGCCCACGTGCATTGACCGCTTGAGGTCGAGCAAACCCTCCTCGGCCGCCCGCCGGAACGGGGTGCCATGCGTGTACCGGGCGCCGCCGAAGTACGTGTTCCACGTGTCGAGGTGGGCATCGAAATGCACCAGGGCGAGCGGACCGTAGCGCGCGAACGCGGCCCGCAGCATCGGCAACGCGATGGTGTGGTCCCCGCCGATCGCGACGACATGCGGCGCCTTTGCATATGTCGCTTTCGCCGCCGCCTCGATCTCGCCGATCGCTTGCTCGATGCCAAATGGCGTGCACGCCACGTCACCGGCGTCAGCCACCTGGTGCGCAAACGGCTCTGCCTCAGTCCACGCATTGAAAGGACGCAGCATCTTGGAGCCGGACCGGATGGCCGCCGGCCCGAACCGCGCGCCAGGCCTGTAGACCACGCCGCTGTCGAAAGGAACGCCAAGGACCGCCACTGCGGCCGAACCGACAGCATCCAGGGTCGGCAGGCGGGCGTATGTCGCAGGACCCGCGAACCGAGGCACCCGCATGGGATCGACAGGCCCGATCACCTTGTCGCCCTTGTCACCCATCGCGGGGAGTCTACTCAGTACGGTTACCGCATGAACGGCATGCCGCGGGACTTCTGGAAGTTCCTGACCGGCCAGACCATCTCGACGTTGGGGAGCGCCTTCTCAGCTTTTGCGCTGCCGCTGCTCGTCTTTCAGCTCACGCATTCCCCGATCAGCCTGGCCATCGCGACATTCACTTTCGCCCTCCCGCATCTCCTCTTCGGCCTGTTCATCGGCGCGTGGGTCGATCGCGTCGACCGTAAGCGCTTGATGATCCTGGTGGACGTCCTTCTCGCTCTGACCGTCGCCGTCATACCGGCGCTGGCCCTGGCGCACCAGCTGAACGTGTGGTGGGTGTATGGCGTGCAGTTCGTCGTCTCGTCGCTCGTGCTCGTTTTCGAGCAAGCGGAGTTCACGGCCATCCCAAGCCTTGTCGGAGGCAATGACCTCGTCACGGCCAACGGCCGGATCAATGCCACATATCAGGGCAGCGAGGTTGCCGGTCCCGCCATCGCGGGCGCGATTGCGAACGTCGTCTCGGTCCCCGCCCTTCTGGTGATCGACGCGATCTCCTACCTCGTCTCAGCGACCGCGCTGGCCACGATCAAAGTGAGCTTCAACCGCACAGACCTTGCCGAAAGGAAGACGACGCGGATCCTGTCGGACATCGGCGAGGGGATCCGCTACGTCCTCTCGCATCCGGTCCTGAGAAATATCTCGCTGATGATGATGCTGTTCAATCTCACCAACGTCACGCTCTACGCCCAGGGCGTGTACTACGCCAAGGAGCGGCTGCACGCCAGCAACTTCGAGCTCGGCCTGTTCTTCGCGTCCGGTAGCGTCGGCGCCATCGTGTTCTCTCTTTTCGCCGGGGGTCTGAGAAAACGGTTCTCGTTCAGCACGGTGGTGATCGGCTGTCTCGCACTGTCAGGCGTCGCCACGATTGCCTTTGCCGCCATCCCCTGGTTCTGGGCAGCCCTCCCACTGCTGTTTCTACGCGAGGGCCTCCTGTCCCTGCTGAACATCAACACCTTCAGCCTGAGGCAGGTGATAGTCCCGGACCACATGCTTGGCCGGGTGCTCAGTGTGGCCGGCGTTCTCGCGTTCTCAGCCCTACCGATTGGGTCGATCGTGGGAGCGCTGCTGATTCAGCGGACCCACAACATCGCCCTGGTGTACGGCGGCATCGGTGTGCTGTTGATCCTGATACCGCTTGCGTTCAGCTTCACCGCGCTGGGTCACGCGGATCGCTACCTGCCGGTGACAGCGCCTACCGCGACGTAGGCCCTTGCGCTATCGCGAGCGGCTCTTGTCCTCCTGGAGGATGTTGCCGCCGTCGACCACGAGCGACTGCCCCGTGATGTATGACGCGTCAGGCGACGCGAGGAATGCGACCGCGGCCGCGACCTCGTCAGGAGTGCCCGCGCGCCCGATTGGCGTATTGAGCGCAGCATTGTGCTCGACGTCCGAGGACGACGCTGTCTCGATCCAGCCGGGCGCGACGCCGTTGATGGTGACGCCGTCCGCCGCGGTCTCCAGCGCCACGGCTCGCATCATCCCGTCCATCGCCGCCTTCGCAGCGCTATAGGCGGCGGTGCCCGGATAGCTGACGAGGGGTCCCGTCACAGACGAAACGTTCACGATCCTCCCGTACTTCCTCTGCACCATCCCTGGCAGGACCGCGCGCGTCATCAGGAACGCGGTATTGAGGGTGATCTCGATCTGCCGTTGCCAATCCGCGTAGGCGGTTTTCTGAATCGTGGCCTCCTCAACCGGCCGGCCGGTCTGCGCCATCCCGGCGTTGTTTACCAGGACATCGATGCGCCGTGACTCTCGCAGCACCGACTCGACGAGCGTCTGCACGGCACCCTCGTCGGTGAGGTCCGCGACAAATGCCGAGACCGTCGCTCCGCTCGCGTCCAGCTCGCGGGCTCGATCGTGAATCCGATCTGTGGTCGACGCGATGGCGACCTTGAACCCCGCGGAGTGAAGGCGGCGCGCGATCGCAAAACCGATCCCGGCTCCGCTGCCGGCTCCCGTCACCACCGCGACCTGCCCGTTCATTGCGTCGGTATTATCCGCGCGTCGGCGAGGCGCATCGCCCAGCTAGACACCCAGCTTCTTGACGCCAACCTTCCGTCCGAGAAGGGCCGACATCACCCGCGACGACTCGACCGGGTCGCCGCTCGTCCAGAAGCGTTCGGCGACCGCAGCGCCGGGCCTCGCGGCAATGCCATGTTCCGCAAGGACGCGCGCGATCTGGCGCGCCACCGCCGCGCCTGTGTCGACGATCGTGACGCCATCGCCCGCGATCGCGGCAATCAGCGGCCGTAGGAAAACGTAGTGCGTTGAGCCCAGCACAATCGTGTCGGCGCCCTGGTCGAGCAGTGGCCGCACGTAACCCTCGACCAGGCGTCGCAGCGCAGGACTGTCGATATCGGCCGCTTCGATGTGCTCGACCAGCCCCGGTGCGGGAACGCTGATCACACGGACGTTCCGGCCGAAGCGGTCGAGCAGTGACGCCATCCGGTCCGAGGCGCCCATCGTGTTCGTCACGATCGCGCCGACGACGCCGGACCTCGTGGCTGCGGCCGCCGGCTTGATGCCCGGCTCGATCGCGATGACCGGCATGGTCAACGTGGCCCGAAGCGCATCCGCGGAGCCCGCGGTACCGGTGTTCGAGCCGATGACCATCGCCTTGACTCCCTGCCCCACCAGGAACCCCGCAATTTCGAGGCCGCGCACGCGGATGTACTCCGCAGGCTTGTCGCCCCATGGCGCATTGGCGGAGTCCGCGACGTAGTCGATCGATTCGTCAGGCAGCGCTGCGCGGATGTCTCGCAGGACCGACAGACCGCCCACACCGGAGTCGAAGATGCCGATGGGAGCTGAGCTCACGTCGGGAAAGGGTAAGTGGCCCGCGCCCTCAACTCGCGCGAACGACGGCGGGCGAAGCCGCCGCTGCTAGATCGGCATGAAGACCCACCGGCCGACCGCCTGTGGCCGGCGTGGACCGCCCGGTCCGGGCGTCGCCCCGATGTTGGCCGCGCCACGACCGGTGACCGGCCCCGGGCTGGAGTGCACCGCCGGTGCGCGAGCAGGAATGAACGCCTGGC
>DATARC010000021.1:0-19511 GCA_036264335.1 Candidatus Dormiibacterota bacterium | reverse complement strand
GCCTACCTGCCACTTGCCGGCGGCGTGGCGGTGATTCGGTTCGGCCCCGACCGGCCCGAACGCCACGAGCTCCGGATGCTTGGAGCTCTCGTCGGCCTGGCCGAGCTGCTGCTGGATCGCCGCCGGGCGGCTCTCGAATCGGAGCGCGCGCGCGGACTCGAGGCGTCGGACAAGTTGAAAGCGGCGATCCTCTCGTCGCTGTCGCACGAGCTCAAGAGCCCCATCGCTTCGCTGCGGGCGGGGCTGACCGCGCTGCTGGCGCCGCAGGCGGGTCTTCGACCCGAGCAGCAGGAGCTGTTGATGGACCTCGACCGGCAGGCCACCCGGCTCGACCGTCTGGTCGGCGACATGCTGGCCCTCTCGCGGCTGGAGGCCGGCCTGGAGCTGGACAAGGAGCCGCATGGTTTTGCCGAGCTCGTCGGGACCGCTCTCTACCAGCTGCGGTCCGACCTGAAGGGCCACGAGGTGGATGTCGACCTGGCCGATGACCTGCCGCCCGTCGAGATCGACGAGCTGCAGGTCGGACGGGTGCTCACCAATCTCATCGAGAATGCGCTCGAGTGGGCGCCGTCGACCGGGGCGATCGCCATCGGCGCGGCCGCGCGCGATTCGGTCCTGGAAGCGTGGGTCGAGAACGACGGTCCGGAGATCGCCCCCGTCGACCTCGATCGCATCTTTGACACGTTCTGGACTCGGCGGGCGCGAGGCAGCGGGCTCGGCCTGGCCATCTGCAAGCGTGTGGTCGAGGCGCATGGCGGGACGATCCGAGCCGAAAATCGCAGGCGCGGGCCGCGATTCACCTTCACGCTTCCGCTGGCGAAGGTGGCGGCTGCACTTTGAGCGGGCGAGTGCTGGTCGTCGACGACGAGGTGGAGATGCAGCGAGCGCTGCGCGCAGGGCTTGGATATCACGACTTCGACGTGCGGGCGGTCGGCAATGGCGAGGATGCGGTGCGCGAGGCGGCGGCCTGGCGCCCGGATGTCATCCTCCTCGACCTTGGCCTACCCGGGGCGCTGGACGGATTCGGAGTGCTGCAGGCCTTGCGACCGGCGATACGCGCCGCCGTGATCGTCGTCAGCGTGATGCCCGGTGAGAAGGACAAGGTGCGCGCGCTCGACCTCGGGGCCGACGACTACCTGGTCAAGCCGTTCGGGACCGAGGAGCTGGTCGCGAGGATCCGCGCCGTGCTGCGCCGCCAGGTGGACGTTTCAGCTGGCGAGCCTGTCGTGCATGCAGGAGACCTCGAGATCGACCTGGCGCGGCGATCCGTCACTGTCGGCGGCCGCGTGGTCCGGCTGACGCCCACCGAGTACGAGCTGCTGCGCTACCTCGCGCTGCATGCCGGCAAGCCGGTGACCCACAGCACTCTGTTGCGTCAGGTGTGGGGCGAGTACGCCGTCGGAGACAAGTACAACACCCGTTACGTGGTCGCGCAGATCCGGAAGAAGCTGGGCGACGACCCGGCCAACCCGCGTTACATAGTCAACGAGCCGGGAGTGGGGTACCGCCTGGAGAGCTGACGGCTAGAGCTCGCTGTGGCTTCGGTTCAGCAGGTACGCCGCGAGCAGCGTGGTCACCACGATGCCTGGAGACCAGCCCAGGCCTGGACCGAACGGGTCGTATGACGACAGGTCGACGCCAACCGCCAGGCCGCTGACCGCCGCGAACACCATCACGATCAGCGCGCCCCGCACATTTCCATGGCGGGCGAAGAACAGCTCCAGCTCCAGGCGCCAGCCGCGCCGGTGGGAGCGGTGGCGCACAGCCCGTGTGGCGGCGACGTGCGCCGGCACGCGCCTTCCGTGCTTGAAGCGGGCCGCGGTCGGCAGGGGCTCCGGAGGCAGGTGCTCGACCTCGCGGTCGGGTGGTGGAGGCTCCTCAAGCGGCTCCCAGAGCGGCTGCTTCCGATGGTTCCTGTAGAGCACGAAGCTGATGACGCCAAGCACCAGCCACCCGAGGTAGATGAACGTGGAGTTCGAGATGTTCTGGAACATCAGCTGCGTGAAAACGGTGCCGATCGCGATCGCGCCGACCACCGATAGGATCGGGATGCTGTCGCGCCCGAACTTGACGTTGCCCGGCATCCGGTACGGGCGGTAAAGGTCGGGCTCTACAAACCGCAGGCGCATCACGGACAGGTGGGCAGAGCAGAAAGCAAATGTCGCGGCCAGCGAGTAGACCGCGCTCATTAGGTCGATCTCCGTCGAGCCGATGACGATGCCCGGCAGCACGAGCAGGCCGGCCGCGATGCCGAAGATGATGATCGACATGTAAGGCGTCTTGAAGCGGGGGTGAAGCTGCCCGAACACTCGTGGCAGGCTGTCCGCTCCGGCCAGTGAATAGCCGAGGCGCGAGATGCCGATCAACCCAGCGTTGGTGGCGATCACGAGGATCGTGAACGCAAGAAAGCCCACCCAGAGACCCGACCAGAAGGCAAGCGTCTGAAACCCCTGCTGCGCGAACCCCTGGGTCACAATGCCGGACACGGGGTCCGCTTTCCATTCGGTCCCCAGCAGCGTTGTGAACATGCCGGTGTGTTGATCGAACGTCACGGGAAAGACGCTCACGCCGATGGTCGGCAGGAACGCCGAGACGAAGAGCACGGCCGCGATGACCCAGAACGTGGCGCGCGGCACGGAGCGGCCGGGGTTCTTGGCCTCCTCCGAGAGGTTGGAGATGGTTTCGATCCCCGTGTAGCTGACCATCGCGATCGAAACCGACGCCAGGAAGTTGCCCCATGTCGGTGCGACGCCGAGGTGGATGTTGTTGAGGACGGTCTTGACGTTCAGCAGGATGACCACGCCGAGAATCACGAGCACGAACTGGGTGATGAGGTCCGTGAACGCGAGCACCAGGTTGAGGACGCTCGATTCCTGGATGCCGACAACGTTCAGCACGATCAGCGCGCTGATCAGGACGATTGTGGCCGCAACATGCCACTGGTTCTCGGTTTTCAAGGTCTGAATGAAGGGCACGTACTTGCCGAAGATGCCGAGGTAGCTGATCGCGAAATAGGCAGAGATCGAAACCGTGGCCGTGTAGTTCAGGAGCTGGACCCAACCGACGAGGAACCCGATCGGCCCGTTGAACGCGCGCCGCGCGAAGCTCGAGCTGCCGCCGGCATGGGGGAGCGCGGCGGTTCCCTCGGCGTAGTTGAGCGCTGTGGTGACGAAGATGAACCCGGCGAGGATCAGCGCGAGCGGGGTCAGGCCCAACGCGAAAGCCGCCGTGACGCCAAGCGCGTAGTAGATGCTGGATCCGACGTTGCCGTAGCAAGCCGCGAACAGTGACGGCGCGCCCAGGGTGCGTGGCAGCTTGGCGGCCCGGCGGACGACGACCCTGACGTCGCCTGGGCGGCGGCCTCGCCTGGCGACTGAGTCGTGAGTCATCGGTGAGAAGTTAATTCATCGGGTCATATCCATACGAGGTCCATACGGCCCGAGGCGGCAGCCAAACGGGCTCCTCACAGGGCGCGTCCTAGCTTGGGGACATGGTCACCACAGGTCGTCATTCCAACGGTCATCAAGCCTCGGGCGTCCCTTCGCGGACGTCGCGGCGGCGCGTCAAGCTGCGCGGGGGAAACCTCGGCTCGTTCCTCTGCTGGGCCGTCGTTTTCGCGGATATCGGCACCTCGATCTACTACGTGCCCGGCATCCTGTACGGCCAGTTCGGGTCGCGCTCGGCCATCTTCGTGCTGATGACCCTGTTCGTGTTCATCCTGCTCTGCGTCAAGTACGCGGAGGTCACGTGGCGGTACCCGGAAGGCGGGGGAGTCGTCAACGTCGCGTCGCAGGCGCTGCACCCGTTCGCCGGTCTTCTCGGAGGCCTTTTCATCCTTGTCGATTACTACCTCACCGCTGCCCTCAGCGCACTCTCCGGAGCCCTCTACCTGGCGGTGGTCGCACCGAGCCTCGCGCCATCGGTCATGACGATCACGGTCGCGGCCCTGGTCGCCCTCGGTGTGCTCAATGCGATTGGAATCAAAGAGAGCGCGCGCACGACCGCGGTGTTTGTGTGCTTGGCCGCGGCGGGTCAGCTGCTCGTCGTCTTTGCGGTCGCGGTATACCTCGGACCGTCGGGCATCGTCGCCAGCCTGCACAGCCTCTCGTCAGGACCGCCCCTGTCGCCGTTGCTCCTGGTCACAGGTTATGCGGCAGCCTTCCTGGCGTTCTCGGGACTCGAGAGCATCGCGCAGCTGGCTCCGGCGATGCGAGAGCCGCGGAAGAGCGTCGCTTTCAGGGCGATGGCCGGCGTCGTGATGACGATGGCAATAACGAGCCCGCTACTGACTCTGTGGTCGACGACCCTGCTGAACGGGACGAACCCGGACCCGAATCAATTCATGTCGCTTCTCGGCGCGCACGTCGCGGACCCCATGCTCGGTGACTATGTCGCAGTCAGCGGCTCGATTCTGCTGGTGTTTGCGAGCAACACGGCGATCATCGGCGCGTACCACGTGTTCATCGCCCTTGCGCGCATGGGTTTCCTGCCGCGCGCGATGGAAGCGCGAAATCGCATCCGGCGCACGCCCCACTGGTCGATCCTCGCTGCGGTCGCGCTCCCCATCGCCGTCGTAATCGCGGCGAACGGCAGCGTCAACCTTCTGGGCGATCTGTATGCATTCGGGCTCCTCGGCACGTTTGTGCTCACGTGCGTGAGCCTCGACGTCGTCAGGTGGCGCGAGCGCTCGCACTGGTCGGGGTGGTCGGTTGCGATCTTTGCGATCGGCCTGGTGACAACGGTTCTCGTGATCGTCGCGTGGTCCGTCAACCTCGTCGCCAAGCCTCTCGCGACAGAGTTCGGCGGCGGCCTCACCGTGGTCGGGCTAATGGTCGGTTTTGCCACCTACCGCCAGGCGCGGCGCAACCGTCCGGCCGTGTTCCCGGTGCCGTTCCGGCCACAGCGGGCAGCCGCATCAATCGCCCAACTGCTCGGCACGCAGCCGACCGCGGGCGAGGTGCTGGTCGTGCTTCCCCACGAACAGCTGGAGGAGGAGGCCGTCATCGCGGACGCAGTCAAAGTCGCTGCCGGGCGGAGCGCCTTGTTCGTCTACAGGGGCAACCCGCTTCCCGCCGAGTACGCGGAGATGCTCGAGGTCGCGGACCCGTACCTGAAGGACTACGCCGCACATGACGCATTCGCGCGTGCCGAGAAGCTCGCCCGCAAGCGAATCTCACGGCGGAGGTACGTCTACCTCCCGGGCAACCTTTCGAGCGAGGTGCTGCGCGACATCTGGATCGCGATCCACCCCAAGGAGACCGTGGTCGCTGCCGAAGACCAGGCCATCCTGCCGCCGATGGCTGTCGATCGCCTGCACCGCCATGTGATCGATGGCACGTCCGTGCTGCATCTGTTCACGGCGAAGGTCCGGCCGCTCCCGGAGGCGTTACACGCGGATGACCAGGTCCGCAAGCTGCTGGGGGTATGAGGTCATCAGCCGGTTGCCATCCTCGGTGATGACGACGGTGTCGGAATGGCGGAAGCCGCCCAGCTCCTTTATGTAGACGCCGGGCTCGACGGTGAACACCATGCCCGGCTCCAGAACCGCCTCGTCGCCGCGGTCGAGGAAAGGAGCCTCGTGGCCTTCGAGCCCGATCGAGTGGCCTGCGTGATGGCGCAGGCTGTCCTGGACGCCAAGCTCCTCGGCCAGCTTGACGGTAGCCAGCTCGACCTCGCCGGCGGTGACACCAGGCGCCATCACCTCGATCGCACGCGACTGCAGGGCAAGCATGGCGGCGAAAGCGCGCTCCTGATCGCTCGTCGGCTCGCCCACGATCATCGTGCGCTCGAGCTCGCTGTTGTACCCGTCGATGTCCGCGCCCGCCCCGCTGACCAGCACATCGCCCTGCCGGATCCCGTGCCCTTTGACGAAGCCATGGGGCATCGCGGTTGAGCGGCCGCCGACGAACATCGCGGTGAGGCCGCTGCCGGTGTGGCCGCGCGGGCGCCAGCCGGGCATCTCGTGGACCATCTCGTACAGGGTCTCTGCAGCGCAGGGCAGATAGCACTCCATCTCTGTCTTGCCGACCTCGATCGCGTCCTGCATCCGCCTGTGCGCGCGCACGCCCCAGTCGCAGCTGAGCTGGATGCAGGCAAGCTCGGCAGCTGACTTCACCCGCCGCAGCGACTCGATGAGCATCTCCGCGTCCACGGGGCGTTCGCTGGTCAGGTCGCTGAGCAGCGGCCCTCGGTAGCCCCAGTAGGGCACGAAGCCATCGTGGTCGGCGCCGGTGCGCTTTGGCTTGGCTCCCAGCTCGGTCAACACGGTGGCCACGCGCTCCATCGGGTGCTCCGCGCCGGGGTACTCGAAGTAGACGTCGACCTCGCTAGAGGCGGCGGTCGACTCCGCGTGCTCCTTCTCGACCGCCGGCACCACGAGGGTGGCTTTGCCTTTGGCGCTGAGGACGAGGACGATCGGGCGCTCCGTGGGGATGTGGTGGAAGCCGGTCAGGTAGGCGATGCGCGCGGGGTAGAAGACGCATAGGGCGTCGAGGCCGGCAGCGTCCATCCCGGCCGCGACGGCGTCGCGGCGGTCGGCGTACTCCTGGGGGGAGATGGAGGGCGGCGGTGCAGCCTTGGGCCGGGTCTTCCTCTTAGTAGGCGGCAAGTTTTCTTATCGCTTTCGCGATCTTGTCCGGGTTGGGCATGAAGAAGTCTTCTTGCGGTGTGTTGAAGGGCATGGCCGGGATGTCCGGCGCGGCCACTCTGACCACCGGGCCGTCGAGGTCGTCGAAAGCGTGCTCGGAGATGATCGCCGACACCTCCGCGCCAAAGCCACCGGTGAGGTTGTCCTCGTAGACGACTATCGCTTTGCCCGTCTTGCGCACCGAATCGAGGATCGAGTCGCGGTCGAGCGGTGCGAGCGTGCGCAGGTCGACCACCTCGACGCTGATCCCCTCGCCCGACACGAGCTCGGCCGCCTCCAGGCAGTAATGGGTCATCAAACCCCACGCGAAGCAGCTCACGTTCGTGCCTGCCCGCCTCACCACGGCAGGGCCGATGGGCACGAGGTGGTCTCCATCGGGGACTTCCTCCGCGACGAGACGGTAGACCTTCTTGTGCTCGAGGAAGAGCACGGGGTCAGGGTCGCGGATCGCTGCCTTGAGCAGGCCTTTGGCGTCCGCGGGCATGCTTGGGACCACCACCTTCAGGCCAGGCACGTGCGCGTAGAAGCCCTCGATCGACTGCGAGTGGTAGAGCCCGCCATGGACGCCTCCGCCATACGGCGTCCGGATGACGATGGGGACCGACCAGTCGCCGTTGGACCGGTAGCGGGTGCGGGCGGCCTCGCTGACTATCTGGTCGAAAGCGGGGTGGATGAAGTCGGCGAACTGGATCTCGGCGACAGGGATGAGGCCGTTCAGCGCCGCGCCGATGGCGACGCCGACAATGCCTGATTCGGCCAGCGGCGTGTCCAGCACTCTTGCCTCGCCAAACCGCGCATAGAGGCCGTCGGTGGCTCCGAACACTCCGCCCTTCTTGCCGACGTCTTCGCCGAGGACGATGACGTGCTCGTCACGTTCCATCTCCTCGGTGATGGCCGAACGGACGGCCTCGATCATTCGCATTTCAGGCATTGAGATCTCCCCCTTGCACATTGTCCTGCGCGCGGGCCATTTCCGTCTTAGGTGGCTAGACTGGACTAAGGACCAGGGGCACCACCGAGGTACTGGGAGGTACTAGGGATTTCGTTCTCGGCGGACGTCAAGGACGAGATGGCCGGCCACCTGCCGGCGCGACCGTGCTGTCAGCTAAGCGAGCTGTTGGGCATTTATTTCGGCTCGCGCGGGCGGCTGATCAAGCGCCAGAGCGAAGGCCCGGCCGCCTACTTCTCGCTGCTTCGCAACCCGGTGGCTCGCAAGGTCGTCAGGCTCGGGCGTGCCGTCGGCCAAATGGACGCGAAGTACCAGGTGGTCAGGACGCGCAAGCGCGTATCGCTTTTCGTCGAGCTGTCGCTGCCGCCGGGTCTCGCCGCCGCCTTCACGCAGTCGGCCGCCAGCGCGATTCCCGACGCTGCCTGCGATCGCAAGGCGATGCTGCGCGGCCTGTTCATCGGCTGCGGGTCCGTGAACGCGCCCAGCTCGCGTTATCACCTCGAGTTTGTCGCCCCCAACGTTGCGTGGGCGAAGGCGATCGGCGACGTCACATCGGACGCAGGCGTGCGTGTCGGAATCATGGAGAGGAGCGGTCAGCACGTCGTCTACATCAAGGAAGGGGACGGCATCGTTCGCATCCTGTCGTTGATGGGCGCCAGCCGCGCCGTGATGGAGTTCGAGAACGTGCGTGTGGTGCGCGAGGTCAGTGGCAAGGTCAACCGGCGGCTCAACTTCGAGACGGCCAACATCGGCAAGACGATCGGGTCTGGGCTGCGGCAGGCCGCGGCGATCGAGCGGCTCGAGTCGACAGGCAGGCTGGACGCGGTGCCGCCCGCACTGCGCGAGATGGCGCGGTGGCGTGTCGCCAACCCGGAGCTGAACCTGGGGGAGCTGGCGGACCGGATGAAGCTGTCCAAGTCGGCGGTCAACCACCGGCTGCGGCGCCTGCAGGAGATGGCGGACCACGCGTCCCCAGCGGGCGGTTTGCAGGCGGCCGGTGCCGTCGAGACGAAGCGGGCGCGCCGCTCCGCCTAACATTACGTCGCCGCCCTCTCCTTCACTCAGCCGTGCTGGGCCGCCACGGCGTACTGGAGCTCTTGCCTAGATGACCATCAAGGTCGGAATCAACGGTTTTGGACGTATCGGCCGCAACATCTACCGTGCGGCCGACAAGCTCAACGCTGACTTCGAGATCGTCGCCGTCAATGACATCGGCGAGGCCGCCACCTTCGCCCACCTGCTCAAGTACGACACGGCGCTGGGAACTTTTGGTCCCGAGGTTTCGGCGAGCGGCGACTCGATCAAGGTCGACGACCGCACAGTCCGGTTCCTGAGCCACAAGGATCCTGGCGAGCTGCCCTGGAAGGACCTCGGAGTCGACATCGTCATCGAGTCGACAGGCCTGTTCACCGACGCCACCAAGGCGCGCGTGCACATCGACAAGGGCGGCGCCAAGAAGGTGGTCATTTCCGCGCCGGCGACCAACCAGGACTACACGGTCGTGTTCGGCGTCAACCACAAGGGCTACGACGCCAAAAAGCACTCCGTCATCTCCAACGCCAGCTGCACCACGAACTGCTTCGTGCCGCTCGCAAAGGTGCTCAACGATTCCTTTGGCATCGAGCGCGGAATGATGACGACGATTCACGCCTACACGGCGGACCAGAAGCTGCAGGATCTGCCGCACAAGGACCTCCGACGCGCACGCGCCGCTGCCGACAACGTCATCCCAACCTCGACCGGCGCCAACCGAGCGGTCGCAGAGGTGCTCCCAGAGCTGGCCGGCAAGTTCGCCGGCATGGCGTTCCGCGTGCCGATCCTCGACGTCTCAGTCGTCGACCTCACCGTCGAGCTGAAGACCGCCGCCAACGCGAAGGCCATCAACGCTGCTTTCGAGGAATCTGCGAAAGGTGCGCTCAAGGGCATCCTGTCCGTCAGCCACGAGGAGCTCGTTTCCTCAGACTTCAAGGGCAACCCGCACTCGTCGATCGTCGATGCGCCCCTCACCCTCGAGCTCGGCCCTCATTGGGCCAAGGTCGTGAGCTGGTATGACAACGAGTGGGGGTTCAGCTGCCGCATGGTCGACCTGATCACCTACATGGCGGCACGACTCTGAAGGCTTCGATTGCCGACGTCGAGGTCGCCGGCAAGCGCGTCCTCGTGCGCGAGGACTTGAACGTGCCGCTGGCGAATGGGGCCATCGCCGACGACTCGCGAATCAAGGCCGCCGTCCCGACCCTCGAGCACCTCGCCGAGCGCGGCGCGAAGGTGATCGTGATGTCGCACCTCGGCCGGCCGAAAGGCGTCGACCCGTCGCTGTCGCTCCGGCCGGTGGCCGTGGCGCTGTCGAAGCAGCTCGGCCGCGACGTGGGATTCGCGGATGACTGCGTCGGGCAGGAGGCGCGCGGCGCGGTCGGGAGGCTGAAGGACGGAGAGGTCCTGCTCCTGGAGAACGTTCGTTTTCATCCCGAAGACGAGGCCAATGAGCCCGAGTTCGCGAACCGCCTGGCATCGCTAGGCGAGATCTTCGTCAACGACGCGTTTGCCGCCTCGCATCGAGCGCACGCCTCGGTCGTCGGCGTCGCGAAGCACCTGCCCGCGTATGCCGGCGAGCTCATGCTGGCCGAGCTGGCGGCGCTCCACCAGGCGCTGGATGATCCCAAGCGGCCGCTCGTGGCAGTGGTTGGCGGCGCGAAGGTGTCGAGCAAGGTCGGCGTCCTAACTCACCTGCTCGAGAAGGTTGACGCGTTACTCATCGGTGGAGCGATGGCGAACACCTTCTTCAGGGCGCAGGGCTTTCCGACCGGGGCCGGCCTCGTCGAAGAGTCGGCGCTCAACGACGCCAAGGCGGTGGAGAAGAAGGGGGGCAAGAAGGTGGTCCTCCCGGTGGACCTGGTCTGCGCTCGCAAGATGGAGGCGGGGCAGAAGCTCGAGACGGTTGCCGCCGACGCAGTCGAGCCGGGGTGGATGGCGCTCGACATCGGCGCGAGGTCCGTGGCCGAGTTCTCCGAGCGCATCGCCTCGGCGAAGACGATCGTGTGGAACGGGCCGATGGGCGTCGCGGAGATCGACGACTTCAGCCAGGGCACCAAGGAAATCGGACAGGCGATTGCGCGCTCAGGCGCGTACACGCTGGTGGGCGGCGGCGACACGGTGGCGGCCATCGACTCTCTGGGCCTGACCGGCTTCTCGCACGTCTCGACCGGCGGCGGCGCCACCCTGGAGTACCTCGAAGGCAAGGTGCTGCCCGGCGTCGCCATATTGAAGGACGCCTGATGGCCGCCGCCGAGAAGGCCCTGCTCGCAGCCAACTGGAAGATGAACCCCACTGACGGGGGCGCTGCCCTCGCGCTCGTGAACAGCATCCTCCCGGTCGCCGCGAGCCACACCGAGCAGGTCGAGGTCGCGCTCTTCCCTCCTTATCCGTGGCTGCTCGGCGTCGCCGAGGTGCTCGGTGAGTCGGGGGTCAAGCTCGGCGCCCAGGACTGCTTCTGGGAGATGTCGGGCGCCTACACGGGCGAGGTGTCGCCAAAGATGCTCGAAGGCTGGTGCCAGTGGGTGCTGGTCGGCCACTCCGAGCGGCGCGCCTATCTCGGCGAGACAGACGAGATGGTTTCCAAGAAGGTCGCCGCCGGGCTCTCTTGCAACCTCAGCGTGATCATGTGCGTCGGCGAGCTCGACGAGCACTACGTCGGCGGAATCGGCAGCGAGGTGGTCACCGCGCAGGTCAAGGCAGGCCTGGCCAACTGCTCGGCCGACGATTCCGCACGGCTGGTCATCGCCTACGAGCCGGTCTGGGCGATCGGCACAGGGAAGAGCGCTGACCCCGAACACGCTTATAAGACGATGCGGTTGATTCGCCGTGTCGTGGGCGAGGTCATCGGCGCCGGCGCGGCGCGCAAAGTGCGCGTGCTCTACGGCGGGAGCGTGAATGCGGGCAACGTGCAGTCTTATGTCGAGCTGCCTCTGTGCGACGGCTGCCTGGTCGGGGGCGCGAGCCTGAAGGCTGAGGAGTTCTCTGAGATCGTCCGGGTGACCGGGGCCGTCTATGGCCACCGCTAGAAAGCCGGGCGTGCTCGTGCTGCTGCGTCATGGGCAGAGCACGTGGAATCTCGAGAACCTGTTCACCGGCTGGCACGATGTGCCGCTGAGCGAGCGAGGCGTGGCGGAAGCGAAAGAAGGCGGCCGCCTGATGAAGGAGGCTGGGCTCGAGCCGGGGGTCGTGCACACGTCGCTGCTGGTGCGAGCGATCCAGACGGCCGACATCGCGCTGGCCGAGATGGGGAGAACCTGGATCCCCGTGAGGCGCTCGTGGCGATTGAACGAACGCCATTACGGAGCGCTTCAGGGCCTCAACAAGCAGGAGACGGCTGAAAAGTACGGCGCGGACCAGGTCAAGTTGTGGCGCCGGAGCTACGACGTGCGCCCTCCGGACCTGAAAGTGTCGGACGAGCACCATCCGTCGCACGATCCCCGTTACGCAGACCTTCCGCCCGAGCTGCTGCCGAGCGCGGAGTGCCTGAAAGACGTGGTCGATCGGATGCTGCCCTACTGGTTCGACAGCATCGTGCCGGACTTGCTCGATCACCCGTGCGTGCTGGTGTCGGCGCACGGCAACAGCCTGCGCGCGCTGGTCAAGCACCTCGAGCGGCTGACCGACCAGCAGGTGGTCGACCTGGACATACCGACCGGTGTGCCACGCGTGTACGAGCTCGACGCGACGTTCCGGCCGACCTCATCGCGGTACCTGGGCGACCCGGCCGAGATCGAGCGGAGGGCGGCGGCGGTAAAATCCCAGGCTTCGCGAAGCACTTAGACTGGATCACGGCATCAAGACAAGACCAGATCAGTAAAGGGGGGTTCCCAATGGCATTCACACTTCCAGCGCTTGCGTACCCGTTCGAAGCGCTCGAGCCGCATATCGACGCGAAGACGATGGAGATCCATCACGACAAGCACCACGCGACCTATGTGACCAACGCCAATGCAGCGCTCGAAAAGCACCCCGAGCTGGCGGCGAAGACGGTCGAAGACCTTCTCTGGGGAATCAACGAGGTGCCGGAGGACATCCGCACCGCGATCCGCAACAACGCCGGCGGCCACTCCAACCACTCGATCTTCTGGAGCATCATGGGACCCGGCGGCGGCGGCAATCCTCCCGGCCGCCTGGGCGACACGATCAAGAGCACCTTCGGCAGCTACGACTCGTTCAAGGAGCAGCTCTCGAAGGCCGGCCTCGGCCAGTTCGGCAGCGGCTGGGCATGGCTGGTGGCTGACAAGAACGGAAAGATGTCGATCAAGAGCTACCCCAACCAGGACAGCCCCTACATGGAAGGCCTGACGCCGATCCTTGGCGTGGACGTCTGGGAGCACGCCTATTACCTGAAGTACCAGAACAAGCGGGCCGACTACCTCGCGGCATGGTTCAACACGTTGAACTGGGCAGCGATCGAGGCCCGGTTCAGCTCGATCTGGGTGGCGTAGGAGCCTCGATGCAGAACGTCGCGCATACCCTGGTCGTCCTCGAGGCGGTGATCGCGCTCCTCCTCGTCGTCACAGTGCTCGTGCAGACGCCCAAGGCCTCAGGCCTGGGTGGCACCATCGGTGGCGGCGATGGAGGACTGGGCGGCGGTTACCGGACCCGGCGCGGGCTCGAGCGCCAGATCTACTGGACGTCGTGGGTCCTCGTCGCCGCGTTCCTGGTCTGCTCGGTCGCGAACATCTGGGTCGCCAACTGGATCGCCGCTCATCCGGGCTAGCCGTCTAGCCGCCGCCACCGCGCTCGCGGCGGTGGTGCTCATGGGCTGCCAGCCCGTCGCCACGGCGCCGAAACCCGCGCGCGGCGGCACGGCCGTCGAGGCGTTGGTCGGCGCGCCCGGGGCTCTCAACCCACTCTTCGAGGTCGATGCCACGACGCGCGACATCGACAGCGTCATCTACCAGGGGCTCACCACGGTCGACGCGCAGCAGAACGTGGTCGGGCTCCTTGCGTCCACGTGGACCATCTCGCCGAATCACCTGTCCTACACGTTCACCATCCGCACCGGGGTCAAGTGGGCGGACGGCCAGCCGTTCACCGCGGATGACGTCCTGTTCACGTTTCATGTCCTGCAGGACCAGGAGTACCAGCAGCCCGGGGCCGACTCGTGGCGGCAGGTCGGTGTCGCCGCGGCGGGAGCGGGCAGGGTGATCTTCACGCTGCGCGCGCCCAGTGCGTCGTTTCCGCTCGCTCTTCGGATCGGGATCATCGCCAAGCACCTGTTCGGCGGCCTGTCGCCGCCCCAGATTGCCGCCAGCCCTTACAGCGGCGTGCTGGCCATCGGCACGGGGCCCTTCAGGGTTTCGGCGATCAGCCCGCTCGCGGTCACGCTCAACCGCAACACGTATGCGGATCCGCAGCCATATCTGGACCACCTGATCTTTCGCACGTACTCGACCAACCCGGCCACCGACCCACAGGCCGCGATCGATGGCGTGGTGCATGGCGCCGCGGACCTGGTGGGAGGGCTCGAGCCGCAGGAGGTGGGCACGCTGGAGCGCCGCAGCGACATCACCGTGCTCGACGTGAGGACGTTCACCGACGCGTTCGTCGCGATGAATGCGGACGCTACGGGGAAGCCCTATTTCAGCGACGTGAAGGTGCGGCTCGCGCTGACGCAGGCGATCAACCGCCAGAAGATCATCGACGATGTAATCTCGGGCCGCGGCGATCCGGACCCGGGGCCGATTCCCGTCGCCGATTGGGCCTACTCCGCGGCCGCCGCGGCGAAGTATCCGTACGACCGGATCAGCGCGGTCAAGGCGTTGGACGCTGCTGGGTGGGTGCTGGCGCCTGGGGCGAAGATCCGGACCAAGGGGGGTATCCCGTTCAAGGTGTCGCTGGTCACCGCCGGCGCGTTTCCGAACCGGCAGATCGCCGACGCGGTCGCGAAGCAGCTGCTCGCCGTGGGGGTGGAGGCGGACGTCACGCCCGTCACGTCGAGCGCGCTGGTGCAGCAGTACCTGATCGGCCACAAATATCAGATGGCGCTCGTGGCGTTCGATGTGGGGCCCGACCCCGACCAGTACTCACTGTGGCATTCGGGTGCCGACCCGAACTCGCTGAACTTTGCGTACCAGAGAGGGTGGGGCGTGATCGATCAGGATCTTGAAGTTGGTAGGGCGGCGGTGGATCAGTCCGCACGGTTGGCGGCGTACATCGATTTTCAGATGCTGATCGCGGACGCAGCACCAGCGATCTTCTTATATGCGCCGCACTACGACTATGCGCTGTCGCAGCGGGTGCATGGGGTGCGGCTCAACAATGTGATCGAGCCGGGGGACCGCCTGCAGTACGTCACCCAGTGGTACGTGAACACCGGCGGGTGATGTCGGTGGTGGGCGTCAGGCGCCGCACGCCACAATTGTGGGCGTGGACCTTGGCCTCGACGGGCGGAGTGCGCTAGTAACGGCGGCCAGCAAAGGGCTCGGCCGCGCCTGCGCCGAGGCGCTCGCGGCCGAGGGTGCGAAGGTGTTCATCTCCTCGCGCGACGCGGCGGCCATCGAGGCTGCCGGCACGGCGATGGGCGCGGCCGGATGGCAGGCCGCAGATGTCAGCAAGGCGGCGGATGTCGAGCGCCTGGTCGAAGCGGCGGTCGCGAAGCTCGGCGGCCTCGACATACTCGTCGTCAACGCCGGTGGACCCCCTCCGGGTACGTTTCAGAGCACGCCGCTCGAAGCCTGGGACGCCGCGTACCAGCTGACGCTCATGAGCGCAGTGCGGCTGGTCCACGCGTGCCTTCCGCATCTCAAGAAGTCGGGGCAGGGGCGTGTGGTGTTCATCACGTCGGTCTCGGTGCGGCAGCCGATCCCAAACATCATGCTGTCCAACTCTCTGCGCGGCGCTGTCACCGGGTTGGCGAAGACGCTGTCGCGCGAGGTGGGCCGGGACGGGGTCACTGTCAACTGCCTGGCGCCGGACAAGATCCTCACGGACCGTATCCGGCAGATGGCCGGTGTGGGCGGCGGCGACCCGGAGGAGCAGCTGAGACGAATGGCTGAGGAGGCGCCGATGGGTCGGTTGGGCCAGCCATCCGAGTTCGCGGCCGCGTGCGCGTTCCTCTGCTCGCGGCAGGCGGGGTACATCACGGGGCAGACGCTCGGGGTCGACGGCGGCACTCTGATCGGCGTGCATTAGGCTTGACGAGATGACGATCAAGTTCGCGGAGCGCATGTCCAGGTTGGGGACCGAGGGCGCGTTTGTCGTGCTCGCAAAGGCGCGCAAGCTCGAGGCCGAAGGCAAGAAGATCGTGCACCTCGAGATCGGGGAGCCTGACTTTGCGACGCCCGACAACATCGTGGAGGCCGGGATCTCGGCGATGCAGAACGGGTACACGCACTACACGCCCGCGAGCGGGATCATGGAGGCGAGGGAGGCCGTTGCCGGCTTCGTGGAGCGCACGCTCAAGGCGCCGGTCGATGCCTCGGAGGTTGTGCTGGTCCCCGGTTCCAAGAACGTGCTGCTGTTCACGCTGCTCGCGTGCATCGAGCCGGGCGACGAGGTCATCATTCCCGACCCGGCTTATCCCGCCTACTCATCGCAGGTCAACTTCATCGGGGCGGTGCCCAGGTTCGTCACGTTGCGGGAGGAGACGGGGTTCCGCATGGACCTCGAGCAGCTCGAGAGCCTGGTCACGCCCAAGACGCGGATGCTGATCATCAACACGCCGCAGAACCCCACCGGGGGCATTCTCACCGAGGAGGATGTCGCCTTCGTGTGCGAGCTTGCGCACAAGCACGATCTGCTCGTGGTGTCGGATGAGATCTACAGCCAGCTGGTGTACGGGTTCCAGCACGTGTCGCCCCTGTCACAGCCTGGGATGAGGGAGCGGACGGTGCTGATGGATGGGTTGTCGAAGTCTTATGCGATGACCGGGTGGCGGTTGGGTTACGCGGTGGCGCCCAAAGCGCTGGCCGCGAAACTCGACCAGCTGATGATCAACTCGTCATCGTGCGCCGCGGGGTTCACGCAGATGGCGGCGATCGAGGCGCTGGGCGCCCCGGAATCGGAGCATGCGGTGCACCGGATGGTCAAGGTGTTCGAGCACCGACGCAACCTTGTCGTCGATGCGTTGAACGAGATACCCGGCGTGCGGTGCGCCCGGCCGCAAGGCTCGTTCTATGCGTTCCCGAACATCATGGAGACTGGGTTCGACGAGAGGGAGCTCGCGGATCGGTTGCTCACCGAGGCGGGGGTGGCGGTGCTGCCGGGGACGGCGTTTGGGTCCGCCGGGAAGGGTTACATCCGCCTCGCTTATACGCAGTCGGAGGATGAGCTCAAGCGCGGGTTGAAGCAGATCAGCGATTTCATCGCCGCGAACAGGGGGTAGGCGCTTACTCCGCTGTTTTCGGTTTGTAGGTCAGGATGACGATGCCATCCGGGCCGACGTGCCGGGTGTCGACCAGCTTTAGCGTGGTGCGCGGGAGTCCTTCCTGGAAGAGGCGCTTGCCCTCGCCCAGGACGATGGGGTAGACCATCAGGCGGTACTCGTCCACGAGGTTGTGCTTGGCCAGGGTCTGGACGAGGTTGGCGCTGCCCGCCACGAGGATGTCGCCATCCACCTCCTTCTTGAGCCGCTTGACGTGGCCCTCGACGTCGTCGCGGATCACTGTGGTGTTGTTCCACGTGGCGTCCTCGTCCTTGAGCGTCGTGGAGACGGCGTACTTGGGCATTCCGTTCATCTTGTCGCCGAACCAGCCCGTATCCGGCATCGTGGGCCAGGCCTTGGCGAAGCCCTCGTACGTGATGCGCCCGAGGAGCTGCGCGTCGGCGGCCTTGAGCTCGTCGCCCTTGAACTCTTCGCCCTCGTCGCCTCGGTTGAAGTCGAACGACCAGGCGGGGTCCTCTATCACTCCATCGAGAGTGATGAACTCGGTGACAACCAGCTTGCCCATGCCTGTAGCGTAACTGCAGCCGACGCGCGCACGCGCGCGGTAGGCGCGGGGCGGCTTGGAGCCGGGCCTTCCCTATATTGTGTTCGCGATGGACGAGGGCCTCAAACGCCTGACCCAGCCTTTGGTGCGGGATGGGGGCACCTTGCGACCCGCAACGTGGGAGGAGGCGCTCGACCGCGCCGCCGCGGGCTTCGCCAAGGCACGCGCCCTCGGTCCCAACGGCTTCGGGATGTTCAGCTGTTCCAAGACCACCAACGAGATGAACTTCATGGCGCAGAAGTTCACGCGCGCGGTGATGGGCAGCAACAACATCGACAGCTGTAATCGAACTTGACACGCTCCATCCGTCGCCGGTCTGGCGACAGTGTTCGGGGCCGGAGGCGGAACGTCTTCCTATCGCGAGGTTGAGCAGACAGACCTGGTGATCCTCTGGGGCTCCAACGCTCGCGAGACGCATCCGATCTTCTTTCACCACCTACTGCGTGGCGTCCGCAATGGCGCCAAGCTCATCGCCGTCGATCCCCGCCGCACCGGTTCCGCAGAGTGGGCTGACGTATGGCTCGGCCTCGACGTCGGCACTGACATCTCGCTCGCGAACGCGATGGCCCGCGTGATCATCCACGAGGGGCTCGCCGACACCGCTTTCATCGCCCGCGCCACCACCGGCTACGACGACTTCGCTCGCTGCGTCGAGGCCTACCCACTCGAGCGTGCTGAACGCGACACTGGCGTGCCGGCCGACGCGATCCGCGAGGTGGCCCTGGCCTACGGGCGCGCCCAGACGGGGATGATCTGCTGGACCCTCGGCATCACCGAGCATCACAACGCAACCGACAACGTCCTCGCCCTGATCAACCTCGCGCTCCTGACCGGCAAGGTCGGCCGGTTTGCATGTGGCTTGAATCCCCTGCGCGGGCAGAACAACGTCCAGGGCGGCGGCGACATGGGCGCCATCCCCGCGCGCTTCCCAGGTTTTCAAGACCTGGAGGTGCCCGCCCACCACGCCAAGTTCACCACCGCTTGGGGCGGCGCCAGGTTCCCCGCCAAGAAGGGCTACCACCTCAGCGAGATGTTCGAATCGATGGACCACAACGAGCTGAAGGCGCTCTACATAATCGGTGAGAACCCCGCGCGCAGCGAGGCGGACCAGACCCGTGCGGTGCGCCTGCTGAGCGCCCTCGACCACCTGGTGGTGCAGGACATCTTCCTCACCCAGACCGCCGAGCTCGCGCATGTCGTGCTGCCCGCGGCGGCGGGCTGGGCCGAATCGGAGGGCACCGTAACCAACAGCGAGCGTCGCGTGCAGCGCGTGCGCCGTGCCCTCGATCCCCCTGAAGGCGCCCGCGACGACATCGAGCTCATCTGCGAGGTCGCCAAGCGCCTCGGATCGGACTGGGGACAGCCCACGGCCGAGCAGGTTTGGGACGAATGCCGCAGCCTCTCGCCCATGCACGCCGGCATGTCCTACGCGCGGCTCGACGAGCTGGGTGGCATCCAGTGGCCCTGCCCCGACGAGACGCATCCCGGCACCGAATTCCTTCACGCGCGGCTCTGGAAAGATCCGATCGACGGTCCGGCGGCGCCTTTCCACGCGGTGGAGCACGATCCGCCGGTCGACCTGCTCACCGACGAGTTTCCGATCCGCCTCACGACAGGCCGCCGGCTCGATTCGTTCAACACCGGCGTGCAGACCGGCGGTTACACCTCGCCCCTGCGCGCTCGCGAAGCGATCCTCATCTCGCCCTCGGACGCTGAGCGCCTCGGGCTCGCCGACGGCGAGCGGGCGCGCATCAGCTCTCGGCGCGGCTCCGTCGAGGCGCCGATTCGATTCGATGCTTCGTTGCGGCCCGGGCTGGCTTTCATGACGCTCCATTTCCCCGACCAGGTCGCCACCAACATCCTGACCATCGACGCCACCGATCCCAAGTCCGGCACCGCCGAGTTCAAGGCGAGCGCGATCCGGATCGACAAGCTGGTCCCGGTC
>DATARC010000017.1:0-10525 GCA_036264335.1 Candidatus Dormiibacterota bacterium | reverse complement strand
GGCGGCGCCGCGGCCCCACCCGGAGGAGGATGCCGAGCTGCAGCGGCTTGCGTACGAGATGATCCGCTGCTTCGTCGATGACTTCCGCCCGCTGGTTGAGCCCCGAACCGGACAGGTTCGCTTCCGGATGGTCAAGTACATAGCCGGCTAAACGGCGCGGGTGAGGAGGCCCTCCCGCGACTGCGTCGCGGGGACCCCAGAGGACGCTGCGCCAATTTGAGGAGATGGGGATGAGTTGGAGTCAAATGCTTTGCGCCCTCGCCTGAAAGTGGCGCGGTAACCTGACGCAACAGTGGGTTCGAAGACTCGGCCGCCTCGAGAGGAGCTGCGGGCCCTTCACCGTCGTTACAGGGACTCGACGGACCCGGTGGAGCGCGATCGCATCCGCGCCCAGCTGGTGGATGCGTATCACGACTTCGTCTACTTCCTCGCGCGGAAGTTTCAGAACCGCGGCGAGCCGCTGGACGACATCGTCCAGGTCGGCTACCTCGGCCTCATCAAGGCCATCGAACGCTTCGATCCGGACCTCGGCTTCGAGTTCACGACCTTTGCGACGCTGACCGTGGCCGGCGAGATCAAGCGCCACTTCCGCGACAAGGGCACCGCGATTCGTTTTCCGCGCCGGCTCCAGGAGCTTCACCAATCGGTGGTGCGCGTCAACGAGGAGATGAAGAACCAGCTGGGTCGCGAACCCTCGGTGCCGGAGCTCGCAGAACGCCTCGGCGTCACGCCCGAAGATGTGACCGAAGCGATGGAAATGGGGCCCGCCTACATGCCCCTCTCCCTCGATCAGCCGATCGGATCCTCCGACGGTCAAGAAGGGCGCGCCATCGCCGAACAGATCGGGACGGCCGATCCCGAGCTCGATCGCGTCGAGATGCGCGACCTGCTGGACCGGGCCATGGTCCACCTGACCCCACGCGAGCGCTCGATCATGGCGATGCGCTTCTACGAGCAGATGTCGCAATCCGAGATAGCGCGACGGCTCGGAATCAGCCAGATGCACGTGTCGCGCCTGCAGCGAGCCGCACTCGAGCAGCTGCGGAAGTACGTGCCGCAAGAAGCGTCTTAGACGTGCCGCTGATCGAGTCGCGCGCCCCGTCCGAGCCGTTCGCGCTGTTCCGGCGCTGGATGCGGCAGGCCGCTAGCGCAGGCGCGCTTCAACCCGACGCGATGACCCTCGCCACCGCGGACCGCGGCGGCACGCCGTCCGCGCGCATGGTGCTCTTCAAAGGCCTCGAAGAGGGCTCTTTCCTTTATTACTCGAACTACGAAAGCCGGAAGGGCGTCGACCTCGCCGCCAACCCAAGGGCGGCGCTGGTTTTCTACTGGTCGGTGACAAGGCACCAGGTCAGGGTCTCAGGCCGTGTTCGGAGGGTCAGCCGCGCGGCCTCGCTCGATTACTTTCACAGCCGGCCCCGTGGCGCGCAGCTGTCGGCGCTGGCGTCGCGGCAGAGCCGGGTCGTCGCCTCCCGCGCGGCGCTGGAGAAGGCGGTGGCCGACCTCGATGAGCGCTACCCGTCGGCAGTGCCGATTCCTGCGGACTGGGGCGGGTATGCGCTGCGCCCGGCGTGGATCGAGTTCTGGGAAAACCGCGAGGACCGGCTTCACGACCGGCTCCGGTACGTCCGCCTGCCGGGGGGTGGATGGCGTAGGGAGCGGCTGGCACCGTAAGCTAGGTCCGCCCCGACATGACCGGGAACGAGATCCGCAAACGTTTTCTAGAGCATTTCGCGAGCCGGGAGCATCTGGTCCTACCGAGCGCACCACTGGTGCCCAGAGGGGACCCGAGCACGCTCTTCATCTCGGCGGGAATGCAACCGCTTCAGCCCTTTTACCAGGGCTTTAGCCGGCCACCCGCGCCCAGGCTCGCAAGCTGTCAGAAGTGCCTGCGCACGGGGGACATCGACGAGGTCGGCAAGACCGATCGCCACAACACCTTCTTCGAGATGCTCGGCAATTTCGCGCCGACCGGCGACTACTTCAAGGAGGCCGCAATCCCGCTCGCCTGGGATCTGGTCACCGGCGGTTTCGCCATGCCGGCGGAGCGCCTTCGCGTCACCATCCACCCGACCGACGACGAGGCCCACGCGATCTGGATCAAGACCGGCGTCCCGGCCGCGCACATCACGCGGTTGGAGGACAACTGGTGGGGCCTCGGCCGCGGGCCGTGCGGTCCCGACTCCGAGATCTGGTGGGATAGGGGTCGGGATGCAGGCTGCGGCGAGGCGGACTGCGTCCCCGACCACTGTGATCGGTTCACGGAGTTCTGGAACCTGGTGTTCCCGCAGTTCGACCAGCAGGAGGACGGCAGCCTGGTCCCGCTGGAGCACCCGGCGATCGACACCGGCATGGGCATCGAACGCATCTCCTACATCCTCCAGGGCAAGAGCAACATCTTTGAAACCGATCTGCTGGCGCCGATCATCGAGCACATCCGCGGGCTCTCGGACAAGCAGATGACGCTGTCAGAGCGGGTCGTCGCCGACCATGTTCGCGCCGCCTGTTTTGTGATGCTCGAGAAGATCACGCCGAGCAACGAGGGCCGCGGCTACGTGCTGCGCCGGCTCATCCGCCGCGCCACCGTCCACGCGCGCCGTCTGAACTTGCGCGCGCAGCTGGGCGTCCTGGTCGACGAGGTCGTCAAGGTGATGGAGGTCCCTTACCCGGAGCTGCGAGAGCAGCAGAAGACGATTCGCGATGGCGTCAACTCCGAGCAGGAGCGATTCCAGCGAACGCTCGAGCAGGGCCTCGAGATGTTCGAGCGAATCGCTGACAAGCACGGCAAATCCATCCCTGGAAGCGAAGCGTTCAAGCTGCACGACACCTTCGGCGTTCCCATCGACCTGACACGCGAGCTGGCTCAGGAGCGTGGCATCCAGGTCGACGAGGATGGGTTCCGTGCCGCCATGACCGAGCAGCGCGCGCGCTCGCGCGGGAAAGGCACCCAGCACCTGGCAGCCGCGAAGAATCTGCCGAGGTCGGAGTTCACCGGATACCGCGAGCTCATCACCCACAGCACCATCGCTGCCCTACGGAAAGATGGAGTAGCTGCCGAAATTGTGGCCGAGGGGGACGTGGTCGAGGTGTTCCTCGAGCGCTCGCCCTTTTATGCCGAGTCGGGCGGACAGGTCGGAGACACCGGCGTCATCACGACGGACTCAGGCCGCGTGCGCATCGAGGACACCCAGAAGCCCGCAGATGGGGTCATCTCGCACGTCGGCACCGTCATCACCGGCGACGTTCGCGTGGGCGAGAAGGCGACCGCCAGCGTTGATGCGGCCCGGCGCCGTCAGATCGCGCGTCATCACTCGGCCACCCATCTGCTGCACAAGGCGTTGCGTGAAACGATCGGCGAGCAGGTGGTGCAGAAGGGTTCGTGGGTCGGACCCGACCACACGACGTTTGACATCCCACTCGACCGGGCGATCACCAAGGACGAGCTGGTCCGAATCAACCGGCGGGTCATGGACAAGGTGCGCGAAGCGCTCCCCTTCGAAGAGCAGCAGCTCGCATACAAGGAAGCCGTCGCGCAGGGCGCGATGCACCTGTTCGAAGAGAAGTACGGAGACGTCGTCCGAATGGTGTGCTTTGGCGACTGGACCTGCGAGCTCTGCGGCGGCACGCACGTCACGAACAGCGCTGATGTCGGTACCGCCTTGATCGTGTCCGAAACCAGCATCGGGTCCGGCCTGCGACGCATCGACATGGTGGTGGGGGAGGCCGCCGATGAGCTGGTGAGGCGAGACCGCGCCCTGCTGGCCGACCTTGCGCGGCAGTTCAACGCATCCCCTGAGCAGCTGCCCGAGCGCATCAGGGCCATGCGCGCCCAGCTCAAGGAGACCGAGAAGGAACGCGACAAGCTGCGAGACCAGGTTAGAAGCGCCCGGGTTGGCGTGGGGGACGGCGGCACGGGGGCCACTGTCAAGCACGGCCGGGTGGACTACATGACCCAGACCGTCGACGCCACTAACCTTGACGAGTTGGCAGCCTATGCAGACCGCTTTCTCGAGATCGTGAAGTCCGGCATCGTAACCGTTGCCGGCGGCGGCATGTTTGTGATCAAGGTGTCCAATGACCTGGTCCCCCAATACGATGCCACCACCCTCGCGTCCCTGTTGGGGACCGGCGGCGGCCGCCCGCAGCTCGCCAGGGGCAGGCTTACGGGGTCGCCGGACGAGGCTTTCGAGCGTCTCGAAGAGGCCCTGCGGTGACGAAGTTCAAGTTCCTGCGCAAGCGCAGCGAGTACTACAGGCACTTCACCGTGCTCGACATCGGCACCGACCTGATCAAGGTCCTGGTCGTCCGCCGCGAAGGAGCGGACGGCGAGGTCCTGGGCGTCGGCCGCGAGCCGCAGGCGCCCGCCGCGATGTCCGGTGGCGCCATCGCGGACCTCGAGTCGGTGATCCAGTCCTCCAATCGGGCCCTCGAAGCGGCCGAGGACATGGCCAAGACGGTCCCCGGTCAGGTGATCGTCGGCATCGCGGGGGAGCTGATCAAGGGCTTCTCATCGACCATCGCCTATCCGCGCGAGAACTCGAAGTCGCGGGTCAGGTCGGCCGAGATTTCGACGATGCTGCAGATGGTGCAGCGCCGGGCGCTGCGGGAGGCTCAGCACCTGCTCGAGCTGGAGCGCAGCTACGGCCAGCTGGAGGCCCGCCTGGTCCATTCGTCGATCACCAACGTGCGCGTGGACGGATACCCGGTCACGAACCCGGTGGGCTTCACGGGCAAGAACCTGGAGGTCACCGTCTTCAACACCTTCGCGCCCATGACCCACATCAACGCCATCGACACCGTGGTGCGCGAGCTCGACCTGGAGCTCGCCGGAGCAGTGGCCCAGCCATATGCGCTGGCGAGGGCGTGCGCCAGCGAGGAGACGTGGGCGGAGGGTGGAATCTTCATCGACATCGGCGGCGGCACCACCGACGTCGCGCTCATCCGTGATGGCGGCGTCGAGGGCACGCGCATGTTCAACCTCGGCGGGCGAGCGTTCACCCGGCGCCTGGCGCTCGCATTTGGGCTCAGCTACGAGGAGGCTGAGGCGCGAAAGCTCCGCCACTCCGAAGGCCTGCTGTCGGCTGAGCAGCATCGACAGGTCTCCGAGCTGCTGAGCGCAGATGCCGAGGTCCTGCTGCAGGGTCTTGCCCTCAGCGTCAAAGAGCTCTCGCGCGGCGAGCGGCTGCCCACGAGCATCTACCTGTGCGGCGGTGGCAGCCTTCTGCCCGAGCTCACGCTGGAGATGGTCAAGAACAACTGGGCGGCCGGCCTCCCGTTCCCGAAAGAGCCGCGCATCAGGCACCTCGTGCCGCCTGATGTGCGTAATGTGACCGATTCGACGGGCCAGCTTTCGAGCCCGCAGGACATCGCCCCGATGGGTCTCGCGAACCATGCGCTGCGGACTGAGGCGGAGGAGCGTGACAACGTGAACACGGTCATGCGCCGGGTCCTAAGCGCTATAAAGGTTTGAGCGGACCTCTCCAGGAGACTGATTAACGCCATGGCAGCGAACCCCATTTACGTTGAGACAGAGGAAGAGATTCCTGAGCTCGTCGAACGCCTGCGCCGTTATCGCGGCGAGGACACGATGCTCGTTCTGCCGACCCGATCGCGCATCGGGCAAAGCCGCTTCAACTTCCAGCTGTTGCGAAATTACGCGGCAGGCATGGGCAAGCGGGTCACTGTCGTGTGCGACGACCCGGCAGTCCAGAAGATGGCCTCCGAGAGCGGCTTTCCCGTGTTTGGAACTGTCGGCGCCCAGGGCGAGGGCATCCCCTCCGCGCCCGTGGAGGAGCCGCCCATCCCGCGTTGGTGGCAGCGCGACCGCGCCGAGGCCGCAACCCACATCGGCATCGCGCAGCCGACCCGGCTGATCACGAAGCGGGCGACCGAGCTCCGGCCCGGCCGGTTCATTCTCAATGTTGCCGCCGCAGTCCTCCTGGTGATGGGACTCTTCGCCGCCGCGCTCTATGTGCCATCCGCATCCGTGAGGCTGCTGGCTTCGGCCCAACCCTTCTCCCAGAAGGCGGTGGAGATCCAGGCTCAGCCCGGCAAGCCTCCGATTCGAATCCGTCCGGTGATCCTCACGCGCTCGGTGTCCCAGGGCTTCAAGACGACCGGCTCGATCCGCGTCCTGCTGGCGGCTGCGACCGGCGTGGTCGTCTACACGAACAACGAGGATCCGCCGAACTGTCCGGGACCGAACTGCGGCTCGCCTGGATTGATCGTCAGCTCAGGCCAGCGCTTGATGAACACCAACGGCATCGAGTTCGCGCAAACCACGAGAGGCCTGATGGTGCCGTGGCACGGATCGGCGTCGGCCAGCGTCATCGCCACCACGCGCGGCGCGGCGGGCAATGTCGGCTCCGGCACGATCAACGTGATCGAGAACAACACCCGTGACATCTCCGTCACCAATCCGCAGGCGACGGGTGGCGGGGCTGACGCCTCAAACACGCCGCAGGAGACGGTCGCCGACTTCGACGCCGCCCGCGCGGTTCTCGAGCAGGAGCTGCGGCAGTCGATCGCGCAGCAGATCTCGGCCGCCAAGAAGAATGGCGAGACTCTCAGCGATACCCTGATCTACGGGGCGCCCCAATTCACCACCGACCACCAGCCCAGCGACAAGGTCGCGGCCTTCAACGCCACGATGTCGCTGCAGGGGGAAGGGGACTTTTACTTCGACTCTGACGTGCACAAGGCATTCCAGGACTACCTCGCGCAGCGGGTCCCAAACAATCAGCAGCTGCTCACGGACGCGCCCATCCAGGTTGACTACCGCATCCTCAGCGCCACGGCAGGCGGCCAGCTCGTGTTCGTTGGAGATGCTGCCGCATTCATCGCTCCCAAGCTCGACATGGACAAGATTCGAGCCCAGATCGTTGGCCGTCCGCTTGCGCAGGCCAGGTTCTACCTGCAGGGCTTGAACGTCAGGTCGGTCGCCATCAAGGAATCGCCGCTCGCGTTGCCGCTGATGCCGTTTCTGTCAGGGCGCATCACGATCCAGTACGTCGTCGAGTCGGGGGCGGTGCCGGCCCTGCCCCCGACCGGCTGATAGACGGCCTCTTGCGCATCCTCGCCATCGACCCCGGGTCAAAGCGCGTCGGGGTCGCTTTGAGCGACCCCACCGCCACCATCGCGCAGGCACTGACGACCTTGCCCGCCGAGCCAATGGCCACACTCCCGGCGCGAATCGCCGAGCTGGCTCGCGAAAGCGAGGCGGCCAGGATCGTCGTCGGGCTGCCGAAGCGCCTCGACGGTTCGCGCGGACCGGAGGCGAGGGCGGCGCAGGAGCTCGCGCACGCCATCCGTTCTGCATCCGGGCTCCCCGTTGAGCTGGTCGATGAGCGGCTGACCACGGTGGCGGCGGAGCGCTCGTTGATAGCGGACGGAGTGAGGCGCGACAAGCGCCGCCTCAGCGTGGACCGCGTCGCGGCCACTCTGATGTTGCAGGCTCATCTGGACCGCCGCCGTGCCGGCTGAGCATTCTGAACCCGAGGCCGCCAAGCCGATAACCCTCATCGATGAGACCGGGCGGGAACGCCAGTTTCAGCTGCACGACGCGTTCGACCACGAGGGCGCCGTCTATTACCTCGTCGAGAACATCGACGATCCGTCCCAGGTGCTGCTGCTGCGCGAGGTCGACGGCGCGCTCGAGACCGTCGAGGGCACCGAGTTCCAGCAGGTGATCGCCGCGCTCGAGAAGGACCAGGTCGAATGAAGAGGCTGATCGCAGCGCTCGTGCTGGTCGCGGTCGTCGGATTTGGCGCCTCGCGCGGATACGACTGGTGGAACTTCAACGTCAACACGCCTGTGTCCACCGACAGCGAGCCCGTGGTATTTCACATCGACCCGGGCGAGCTCCCCAGCCAGGTGGCCGATGACCTGGTCGCCCAGCGCCTCATCAGGGATCGAAATGCTTTCGATCTGTACCTCAGGTTCACCGGGGCCGGGGCCAACTTTCAGTTCGGCAATTTCCAGCTGAATCGCAACATGAGCGTCGTGCAGATCGTCGATGCCCTTCAACATGGCAAGTCGACGCAGGTGACTGTCACCATTCCTGAGGGTTTCCCGCTTCGCCAGCAGGCCGTGTACGTGGAGAGGTCTGGCCTTGGCAAGGCTGCGGACTACCTCGCTATCGCCGCCGAGCCTGGTTGGTCCGCGTCTTTCGACTTCCTGGCATCGCGTCCCGCCAGTGCCAAGCCGCCGCTGGAGGGCTACCTGTTCCCGGACACCTACTCGGTCAATCCCGGTGACGTCCGCGGCCTGATCCAGGCGCAGCTCACCCAGTTCGGCGCCGTGTTCAGCCCCGCCCTTCGCGCTCAGATCGCCAAGGCCACGCCGGGCCGGCCGGCGGAGACAATCGAGTCGATAGTCATCCTGGCCTCGATGGTGGACCGCGAAGCCAACACCAGCACCGACCGCGGGAAGGTGTGCAGCGTTTATTACAACCGCCTTCGCCAGGGCATCAAGCTCGGCGTCGACGCCACGCTCCTTTATGCGCTGGGGCGCCTGACGCCGGAGCCCACGTTTGCCGAGCTCAGCCTCAACTCGCCCTACAACACGCGAATCCATACCGGCCTGCCGCCCGGCCCCATCAGCAACCCGGGGAAGGCCGCGATTCTTGCCTGCATCAATCCGCCGAAGACGAACCTCCTTTTCTACTTCACCGATCGCAAGGGCGTGACTCACTTCGAAACGAACCAGTCGGACTTCGATCGGGACATCGCCACCTACGGTCTGAGCGGAAGCTGAAAGTCTTCCTCCTCGGTTACGGGATTGCCTACTCGCGCAGCCCGGCGATGCACAACGCAGCGTTCAAGGCCCTCGGCATGGACTGGGGCTATGAGCTGCTGGACGTGACCCCCGCCGACCTGCCGCGCGCAATTGAAGGGCTGAGGGCGGCCGACGTGGCCGGTGCCAACGTGACCATCCCGCACAAGCAGGCGGTGATGGAACACCTCGACGGGGTCGACCCCGAGGCGATGCGCGCGCACGCGGTGAACACCATCACCCGCGACGGGCACCGACTGGTGGGGTCGAACACCGACGTGGCGGGCGTGCGTGCTGCGATGTCTGAGGTTGCGCTCGATCCGCGTGGGGCGAACGTCGTGATCCTGGGCGGCGGGGGATCGGCGCGCGCCGCGGCGGTGGCCCTCGCCGGGGCTCATCTCAGTTTCGTGTCCCGGCACCCCGGTGAGGAAGACCTTCCGGGTGCGGTGATCGGTTGGGACGACGCCGCCCTGCCTGGGTTGACGCGGTCTGCCGATCTGCTTTTGAACGCGACGCCGCTCGGTCGGAAGGAGGAGATGCCGGTCCGCCCGGCGGCGCTGCCCAAGGATGGCGCGGTCATCGACCTCGTCTATGTCACGGGCGGGACACCCCTGGTGCGCAAGGCGCGCTCGCTCGGGTTGCGCACCGCCGACGGGTGGGGCGTGCTCCTGGCCCAGGGCGCCGCGGCGTTCGAGATGTGGACAGGAAAACCCGCGCCCGTCGCCGCCATGCGCCAGACTTTGGCGCCGTGAACCTCATCTTGCTGGCCGTCGGGTGGGCGGTGGTCGGGGCCGGCGCAGGCTGGATCGTGCGCTGGGGTTCCGTCCGCCTGGCGATCCTGGAAGGTCTGGAGCCGGGCCACCGACGCTGGCAGGTCCTCGGACCACCAGTGCTGACCGCGATCCTGTTTGGCGTTTTCGCATTCCATTTCGGAATGACGCCCACGCTCCTGATCCGGAGCGTGTTCATCCTCGTGCTCGTGCAGGTCATCTTCTTCGATTTCGAACATCGCCTGATCCTCGACCGGGTGATCTTTCCTGCCATGGTCCTGGCTCTGGTGGTCAGCCTCTTCAACAATCCATGGTGGGTCGGACTGGCAGCGGGTCTCGGCGCAGGTCTGCTGTTCCTGCTCCTGGCGCTCGCGGGTTCCGCGATCTTCAAAGCCGAGGCGCTCGGCTTCGGCGACGTCAAACTGGCGGCGTTCATGGGCCTGCTCCTCGGCCCGCTCCCGACCGTCCAGGCCTTGTTCTACGGGGTGTTTCTGGCCGGAGTCGCCTCAATCGGGATGATCGTGTGGCGGCGCTCGTTGAAAGGCACGCTGGCGTATGGCCCGTACCTGGCCGCAGGCGCCACGATCGTCCTCTACCTGCTCCCATAAAGGAATTAAGGTGAAGCCATCGCGGCAGTGTTGGCCGGGGTTCCCCCGGCCATGACTTTGTCTTCAATGTTCCCAAGCTCGGCTTGGAGAAACTGTTCGGAATTAAGTCCCATCGATATACCGGAGGAGGAGCAGGCGCGCGCGCAGCGCCCGCCGATGCAATCAGTAAGGACCATCCTCAACGCCGCTTTGCGCGCAGGGGTGACCATTCGGGTCCCCTCTCATCCGTTCGTCGATGGGTGACAATAGGCGCCGATGACTAGCCAATTGCTGCCCGGCGAGAACCTCGTCCTCAGGGACCACCCGCACTGGATCTTCGTGGTCAAGTCGCTGGCGGCGCCGATCATCCTGCTGATCGTTGCCGTCATCGTTGAT
>DATARC010000005.1:0-7039 GCA_036264335.1 Candidatus Dormiibacterota bacterium | reverse complement strand
TCGCGCCACACTGCGCTGCCGTCCGTCCAGGGCATGCCCGCGACCGGCAGGTTGTCCTTGACGGCCAGGGTCACCCCCGAAAGCTGCCCGGGCGCTGCGGCTGCGGCGCGGTCCACGTACACGAAGGCGTGGATGCTCGGATCGTGTAAGCCAATCGACAACAGGTGGGACTGGACAACCGCCTGCGGGTCGAGACTCTTGGCGGCGACCTGGCGAGCGGTCTCGGTCGCCGAGAGCCAGGCGTATGAGTCGTCAGCCATCATCGAGAGTCTAGGTCCCCGGATTCCGGCACTACGATGCGCTGCGTGAGGCTGGCTGAGCGTATGGCCCGCGCCAAGGTCCGGCCGGGCGCCATCGCGTGCGCTTGGCTGGGTCAGGCCGGCTACCTGATGAAGACCAGCGGCGGGGTCAGCGTCATGATCGACCCTTACTTCTCCGATGAGGTCGAGAGGAAGGAGGGACTCAAGCGGCTCTTCTCGCCGCCGATCACCGCCGACGAGATGACGCCCGACCTGCTGCTCGTGTCGCACGGCCACCTCGACCACTTCGACGAGCCGGTCATCCGCGCCTGGGCGTCCGACGCGCGCACGATGCTCATCGCGCCACCTTCATGCGGGGCGCGCGCAGCGAAGCTGGGCTGGCCGTCCTCGCGTATCCGCTCGCTCGAAGCCGGCCAATCCGCGACGCGGAAGGGCGTCAAGGTCAGCGCGACGTTCGCCAGGCACACCTGGCCCGACGCGATCGGCTTCTTGATCGAGATCGAGGGTCTCCGCCTGTGGCACTCGGGCGATACCGAGTACGACGAGCACCTGCGCGGCCTTGCGGCAGCCAGGCTCGACGTGGCCTTTGTCTGCATCAACGGAGGCGGCGGCAACATGAATGCGCACGAGGCAGCCCTCCTGGCCTGGCAGCTGAATCCCCGGTCAGTCGTGCCGATGCACTACGGGATGTGGTCAGCCGACGATTATCGGTATGGCGGCAATGCGCCAGCTGCGACGCCTGATCCGTCCCTTTTCGAAGCAACGTTGCGCACGCTGACGAGGCGCATTCGGATCAAGAGGCTCGAGGTCGGCCGGCGGGTGACCCTCAGCTAAAGAATTGCGGCGCCGGTTGCCGGCTCGAAAAGGTGCAGGCGCCGCCTGTCGATGCCAAGCCGGACCCTGTCGCCAGGCTCGACCTTCAGCTGGGGATCGACTCGAGCGGTGATCGCATCGCCGCCCACCTGTCCATAGATGAACTGGTCGGGTCCGAGCACCTCGGCCACCTCGACCTTCATGTCCAGGCCGGGATGGTCGGGGCGCGGCTGCTCGGTCATCGCCTCGGGCCTGATGCCCAGGATGCCCTTCTCGATTCCGGGCGCGGTGGGCAGCTCGAGGTCGAATCCGGAAGCCTTCGCGGTGGTGCCCTGGATCGTGACCGGGATGAAGTTCATGGTCGGGATCCCGATGAAGCCCGCGACGTACATGTTCGCCGGGTTGTCGTAGATCTCTCGAGGCCGCGCGACCTGCTGCAGCACGCCATCCTTCATGACCGCGATCCGGTCCCCCATGGTCATCGCCTCGACCTGGTCGTGGGTGACGTAGATGAAAGTTGCATGGAGCAGGCGGTGCTGCTTCTGGAGCTCGATGCGCGTCTGGACGCGGAGCTTGGCGTCGAGGTTGGACAGCGGCTCGTCGAGCAGGAAAGCTTGCGGCTCGCGCACGATGGCGCGCCCCAGGGCCACCCGCTGGCGCTGGCCGCCAGACAGGTGGCGCGGCTTGCGCTTCAGCAGGGGCCCGAGCTCGAGGATGTTCGCTGCATTGTTGACGCGGCGCTCGATCTCGGAGCCTTCCATCCCGCGCATGCGCAGACCGAAGGCCATGTTGTCGTACACCGTCATGTGCGGGTAAAGCGCGTAGGACTGGAACATCATCGCGATGTCGCGATCGCGCGGAGCCATGTCGTTGACAACGGTGTCGCCGATGCGGATCTCGCCATCGCTGATCTCCTCGAGCCCGGCCAGCATGCGCAGCGCCGTCGACTTGCCGCAGCCCGAAGGGCCGACCAGCACCATGAACTCCGTGTCTTTGACCTCGAGCGTGAGGTCGTTGACGGCAAGGATGCCCCCTGCAAAACGCTTCGTCACGTGGTCGTAGGTGACGGATGCCATTCGCGTAATCCTAGTTCAAGGTTTTCGGTGCACCGAAAGTCTTTGGCGGCGTGACTTTCGGCTTCTGTCGCGCAGCGCGGCGCAGCTGGGCTGCGGTGTCCTCTGGCCTGGTGTCGTTGACGAAGGTGCCCGCCCCCAGCTCGACGCCGGCCAGGTGCTTGAGCCGGTCCGGACGGCGGTGCGGAGGATAGAACTCGATGTGCAGATGTGTCTCCGGCCACGCCCCGCCGTCGGTTGGCGCCTGGTGCATCGCCATCACGTAGGGAGTCGAGAATTCGAAATGCCTGTCATAGGTTCCAGCGACCCTCAGAAGCGCTGCCGCGAGGTCCGCGCGCTCAGCGGCATCGAGCTCGGCGATGGAGGTCACATGCCGCCGCGGGTAGACATGCACCTCGTAGGGCCAGCGCGCGGCGTTCGGCACGAACGCGGCCATGGAATCGTCTGCGAACAGCAGGCGAGGCCCATCGAGCTCAGCCGCGAGCTCGTCGCAGTGAAGGCAGCGGCCGGTGCTCGCGTGATGGTCGCGCGCGGCCTCCAGCTCGGCTGCGGCGAAGGGCGGGATGAACGGCAGGGCGTAGATCTGGCCATGCGGATGATGGAGCGTGACCCCGATCTCCTCGCCCTTGTTCTCGAAGATGTAGACGTACGCGACGTCAGCCCGAGCGCCGAGCTCTTTGTACCGGTCAGCCCACACGTCGATCAACAGCCGCACCCGGTCGACAGGCAGCTGGGCGAGGGTCATCTTGTGCTCGGGCGTGTAGACCACCACCTCGCAGCCGGTGGTGGCGGGTCGCACGACGCGGCCTCCGCTCCTGTCCGGTCCGAACGCCGGAAAGCGGTTCTCAAACACGACGACCTCAAACGTGTCGAGCGGCACCTCCGATGCTCCGCCGATGCCGCTCGGGCAAAGGGGGCAGAAGTCGGTGGGCAGGAACGTCCGGTCGTTGCGCTCGGTCGCGTACGCGACCCATTCCCTGCGAAGCGGATCGAAGCGAAGGTCAGGCATGGTCGCCGGAGGTCGCGCGGCTGTACGCAAGCAGGTAGCGACCGTCGCGCAGCTCGAGCTGGACCTTGCTGAGGCCCGAGGGCGGCTCGCGGCGCGTGGCGCGCGGGCGCGCTGCTGACGCTCGGGTCTTGCGGTCAGGCGGTCGCGCCGGCGATCTGCTCACGCTTGCCCACCTCTGCGACGCGCACGTCGACGCCGGCTTCGCGAATCGCGTTCAGCGCGCCGGGCTGAGCCTTCGAGTCGGTGATGAGGGTGTGAATTCGAGCGGTGGGAACGGTCTGGCACATCGTCTCCTGGCCGATCTTGGTGTGGTCTGCGAGCACCACAACCTGCTGCGCGGCGCCGGCCAGCGCGCGATCGGTGGCCGCGACCAGGGGGCTCGGCGTGCTCAGCCCACGCTCGGCCGAGAACCCGTTGCCTGAGATGAAGGCCTGCGACGCCCGCAACGCGCGCACCGAGTCCTCGGTGGCGGGGCCTACCAGCGCGTGGATCGACCGGCGCAGGGTGCCGCCGGTCAGGATCACCTCGACCCTCGGCGCCTCCATCAACGCCTGGGCGACCAGCAAAGAGTTGGTGACCACCGTCAGCTCTGGAAAGGCGACCAGCAAGCGGGCCAGCGCCAGCGTCGTCGTGCCCGGCCCGAGCAGGATTGAGTCGCCGGGCCGGATCATGCCAAAGGCGAGGCGCGCGATGGCGGCCTTCTCGGTGGACGCCTGCCCCGACTTCTCGTAGTAGCTCGGCTCGTGTCCCAGGCTTGCCGGCTGCACAGCCCCGCCATGGGTCCGCACGAGCAAGCCGTCCTTCGCCATCGCCCTCAGGTCCCGCCGCAAGGTGATCTCCGTCGTGCCCAGGGTTTCGGCCATCTCGGACACCGACACGACACCGCGAGAGCGGACGCTTTCCGCGATCAGCCTTCGACGCTCGACCGCCAGCATTCGAGGGATCGTACCGTATCGATCATTTTCAATCAATAGCGAGCACAACCAAAACTTCCCGATTGACAAAATTGACCGAATCTGTATCTTTCGGTTAATGCGCAGCCGGAGCAAGCTCTGGTCGCGGCGCGCTTACAACCTAACGTCGGAGGCTTAAGAGTCTCGGAAGGCACTGAGTAAGACCTGCTGCCGGCGCACTCTCGCCCCGGTCGAGCCGGGAAGAAGGCTGCAGGTGACGTCCTGGTCTGAACGATGCAGGAGGAGGAGTCGTATGGGTGATTCGCGCGACGCTATGAAAGTTCGACGGGCGCTGGAGGCCCGAAAGCTCGAGCTTCCATTTCTGGAGACCGACCTGCCACTGAACCTTGACCTGTCGCGACGCGACATCCTGAAGATCGCGGGCTATGGCAGCCTGGCGGCCTTCATCGCCGCCTGCGGCGGCAGCCCCCCCTCAACCGGCGGCTCGACCACCGGTGGCACCCTGTCCATCGGCAGCTATCAATCGGACCCGGGCGTCAAGGCCGGGCTGGCCGACATCGTCGCCGCTTTCCAGACGGCCAACGGCGGTACCAAGGTGACAGTCAACACGGTCAGCCACAACACCTTCCAGGACACCATCAACTCTTACCTTCAGGGCACCCCTGAGGACGTGTTCACCTGGTTTTCCGGGCACCGCATGCGGTTCTTCGCCGACAAGGGCCTGTGCAGCCCCATCGACGATGTCTGGGACGCGGTGAAGTCCAACTACACCGACGCATTTGGCACCGCGGTCAAGGGCAACGACGGCCACGTCTACGCCGTACCGACCGACTACTACCCGTGGGCGGTCTTCTACCGCAAGGACGTTTTCGCCGCCAAGAACTACACGGTGCCGACCAACTGGGACGACTTCAAAGCGCTCTGCGCCAAGATGAAGACCGACGGCCTGTCCCCGATCGCGATGGGCCAGAACGACGGCTGGCCTGCGCAGGGCACGTTCGACATCATCAACCTGCGCCTGAACGGCTACGACTTCCACACCCGGCTGCTCACGGGCCAGGAGAAGTGGACCGACTCCAAGGTCACTGCTGTCTTCAAGAAGTGGGCCGAGATCACCCAGTACTACTCGCCGGCACCCAACGGGACGACCTGGCAGCAGGCGGCGGACAAGCTACTTCGCAAGCAGGCGGGCATGTACGTGCTCGGCCTGTTCGTGTCAGACGAGTTCAAGGCATCGGGGAGCCAGGCTGACGTCGACCAGCTCGATTTCTTCCCGTTCCCGAACCTCGGTACCTCGTTCGACGCAGAAAAGGCGCTCGACGCGCCGATCGACGTGTACATGATGAGCAAGAAGTCGCCGACCCTCAGCAAGGACAGGGGCCAGGCTGCGGCATTCCTCGAGTTCATGGCCAAAGGCTCGACGCAGGGCCTGTTCTTCAAGCAGGCACCAGGCTCGATCCCGACCGCCAACGACGCCGATACGAGCACCTACTCGCCACTTCAGAAGAAGGCGCAGCAGATCGTGAGCGCCGCCGGCAAGATCACCCAATACTTCGACCGCGACTCGCGGCCGGACTTCGCCGGCGCGAACGGGATGCAGAGCTTCTTGAAGACATTCATCGCGAACCCGCAAGCAGATCCGACCACTCTGCAAACCAAGATGCAGCAGTTCTGGGACTCGCTGCCGCCAGAGCAATAGCGCGGACATAATCTAGATCGTGGCCAACCCCGCGACCACCGCGGTTCCCGCCCGGGCGTCAAAAGCGCCCGAGGCGGGGGCCCTGGTCGCCACCCGGCGAAGGCGCCGTTACAGCCTGCTCACGCGACGCGACAAGCTGCTGATCATCCTGATGGTCGGCATCCCGCTGGCCCTGGACTTCCTTCTGATCTGGGGACCGACTGTGGCTTCCGTGCTCCTGTCGTTCACTAACTGGGACGGCATCGACGCGGTGGCGGCGAAAAACATAGTTGGCCTGAAGAACTACCAGACTCTGTTCACCGGCTATGCGTTCTTCTGGCCGGCCCTTGCTCACAACCTGATCTGGCTGGCTGTCCTCGCCTTCATCGCGACACCTCTCGGCATGCTCCTGGCTGTCCTGCTCGACCGCGAGCTGAGCGGCAAGCGCATCTACCAGAGCGTCTTCTTTCTGCCGGTCGTGCTGCCGCTCGTGGTCGTCGGCTTCATCTGGGAGCTGCAGTACGCCCCGAGTGACGGCTTCATCAACAACGCATTCGGCCTGGTCAAGAGCGGCAAGATCATCGACTGGCTCGGCAATCCGAGCATCAACCTCTACGCGGCCCTGATCGCCACCAGCTGGCGGCACATCGGCTACATCATGGTGCTGTACCTGGCCGGATTGAAAAGCGTGGATCCCTCGCTGCGCGAAGCGGCGAAAGTTGACGGGGCCACCGAGGTGCAGACCTTCTTCAACGTCGTGCTGCCGGTGATGGCGCCGATCAACGTGATCATCGTGGTCGTCACGGCGATCGAGGCGCTGCGGGCGTTCGACCTCGCCTTCATCTTCAACCATGGCACCAACGGCCTCGAGCTGCTGTCGATCCTGATCACCAACAACAGCATCAGCGAGGCCAGCCTGATCGGCTTCGGCTCTGCAATCGCCGTCGTCCTGCTGGTGATCTCACTCGGCCCGATCATCCTGTTCCTGTCGCGCACGATGAGGGCCCAGGCATGAGCGCTGTCGCGGCTCCGAGCGCCCTCCGGACGAGGCCGGCGCCTCGACCGCGACGCCTCCGGCCGGCGCGAATCGCGCTCCACGCATTCCTGGTCGCGGCGACCGCCCTGTGGCTGTTCCCCCTGCTCTGGGCGGTTTACGCCGCGCTTCGACCCGTCAGCGACACCCTGTTCAACGGTTACGTTTCTTGGCCCAGGGCCCTGAACCTCAACAACTTCACGACCTTTTGGACAGAGGCAGACCTGCCGTACTTCTACATCAACACGATGGTCATCGT
>DATARC010000143.1:0-3816 GCA_036264335.1 Candidatus Dormiibacterota bacterium | reverse complement strand
GAGCTTTTCTACTGGGCGGCGGTCCTGGCGACGTTCGCCCTGGGAACCGCGGCGGGTGACATGACTGCGGTCACCTTCCGATTGGGCTTCTTCGCGTCGGGCATCCTCTTCGCGGTCGTGTTCGCGATCCCAGGCCTCGCTTACTGGCTGCTGGGTCTGAACGAGATCGTTGCCTTCTGGTTCGCCTACATCATCACGCGGCCGCTTGGAGCGTCATTCGCGGACTGGCTCGCAGTGCCGGCCGGCCAGGGCGGCCTGAACCTGGGGAAGGGGGCGGTCAGCATCGCGTTCTGGATCTTGATCATCGCGTTCGTCGCGTTCCTCGCGATCAGCCATCGAGATGTGGCGCGACCTCAACAGAACGCTGTCAACCCCGAAACGAATTAGCTGTGGACTAAGGCCGCCGCTCAGGTATCGCCGAGCGCCTCGATGACGGCGATCTCGGAGTCGTCGAGCCTCGGGACGGCTACCGGATCAATCATCCGGCCAGCTCCTTGGCGCCCATGAGCTCACGCACTCGGGGGATGACCTGGGTGCCGTAGAGCTCGATGTTTCTCATGAGCGCTTCGTGTGACAAGCCTCCCATGCCGTATTTCAGGTCGAAGCGGCTGGCGTCAAGCGCGGTGAGGTTGGCGGCGATCTTCTGCGCCACCGTTTCCGGAGAGCCGACGTAGAGCGCTCCCCGAGGCCCGACCTCGCTCATGAACGACTCCCTGGTCGGGATGGCGAAGCCTCGAGTTTTGGCGACATGCGTGATGACCTGGAGGTAGCGCGGCCAGAAGTCTTCTCTCGCCTTCTCATCAGTGTCTGCAACGTGACCGGGCGAGTGCACCCCGACGGGGAGAGGTGCCCGCCCGAACTTGTCGAGCGCCTGATGGAAGAGCCGGGAGAAAGGCGCGAAGCGCGATGGCGACCCGCCGATGATGGCGAGCATCAGTGCGAACCCGTAATGCGCTGCGCGTACGACCGACTGAGGGCTTCCACCCACGCCGATCCAGGTCGGAAATGGCCCGAACTCCGCATGCGGCACCACGTCCTGGTTGTTTAACGAGGCGCGCGTGTTGCCCGACCAGGTGACGGGGCCGCCCTTGCGAAGCTCGGCGAACAGGTTGATCTTCTCCTCGAACAGCTCCTCGTAATCGGCAAGGTCGTACCCGAACAGCGGGAACGAGTCGATGCTCGAACCTCGTCCGAGGATGACCTCTGCCCGACCGCTGGAGATGGCGTTGAGCGTTGAGAAGCGCTGAAATACCCTCACCGGATCATCCGAGCTCAACACGGTGACTGCGGAACCGACATGGATTCGACTCGTGCGTGCCGCGATGGCTGCCAGCACCACGTCTGCCGCCGGCGTCGGCCAGTCGCTGGTGTGATGCTCGCCGATTCCGAAAAAGTCCACGCCCACCTGCTCGGCGAACACGCCCTGCTCGACCACGTTCCGGAGCGTCTGGGCGTGGGAGAGCGGGCGGTCCTCAGCATCGTTGGTGACATCGCCGAATGTGTTCAGGCCCAGGACAAGGGGAAACGACGGAGCTTGAATCGGGCTATTCACAGGAGTCTCAATTCTTGATAGTCGCCCGAGGGGATGTGCGCCTAAGCTGCCCTGGCACCCACGGCCAGCTCGAAGTCGGGTCGAGCCAGCAGGGCGCCGAACACCGGACCGCCAGGCTCGAGGATGCGGCCCGCGCTCAAATCCCCCAAGAGCACCGCGTCATAGCCCAAGCGCTCGACGAGCTCCGCCACGATCTTTGCCGCCCCAGCGTCATCGCCCGCGACACCAATCGCGCGCCGTTCCGGCGAGCCTGCCGGCCGCCGCGCGTCCTCGAGGTCTTGATAGCCGATGTGGTTGAGGCTCTTGATGACTGTCGCCCCCGCAAGCCGGCGCTGCACGACCTCGCTGCTCGAGTGCCGGCGTTCCTGAAACAGCTCGAGCACACCATCCGCGGCCGGCCAGTAGTTCATCGCATCAATCACGAGCCTATGGGCCAGCACAGAGGGATCGAAGGTCACGAACTTATGGAGGGGCATGGCCAGGACCACGAGGTCCGCGTCGGCGACGGCGTCGGCCGCCCACCGGGCCTCCGCGCCGGGCATCACCACCTGCGTGACGAGCGCGATCTTTTCCGGGTCGCCCGAAGCCGCAATCGCCACCCGGTATCCCGCGTCGATTGCAATTCGCGCGAACACCGGTCCAACGTGGCCGGCCCCCAGGACCCCGATGCGGTGCACTGGTCCGCCCGCAACCGCCCGCTCAGTCATCTCGGTCCCCATGGGACCGGACTTTACCCAGTTGACGGATGCGCCAACCATTCGAGACCTGGGCACGGCGAAAGGCTAGCCGCTCGTCATTTCGCGCTGAAGTCCACGTCCTTGGTCTCCACCGTGCCGGCCGTGCGCCCCGGCGCCGTCTGGTATTTCCAGTACAGGTTGGTGTGCGAGATGACCACCTCTGGCGGCGGCGCTCCCCATGCCGTCTTGTCGCCTGTCGTGTGGGCGTCGCTGACCAGGGTCGCGTCGTAGCCCCTCGCCAACCCGCCGTGGATCGTCGACCTTATGCACGCATCCGTCTCTGCGCCGACCACGATGAGTCGCCCAACTCCGAGATCCGAGAGCACGCTCTCGAGGTTGGTGGACTCGAAGGAGTCCCCGTAGCTCTTCTCAATCAGGGGCTCGCTGTCGCCGGGAGCCAGCTCCGGCACGATTCGCCAATCGTCGCTTCCCTTCGTGAGCTCCTCGTCCGAGTGCTGGACCCAGACAACAGGGACATGCTCGTGGCGCGCCTTCTCGACCAGGTTCCCGACGTTGGCCACGACCTCGTCGCGCTTGTGAGCACCACCGACGACGGCGTTCTGAACGTCGACGACAAGAAGTGCAGTGTTCGGACGGTTCTTCAGTGTGGTCATGCTGTCCCCCCGCGCTGGACTCCTGGCAACGTTGCGGGACCCCGCGCCCGACAATTCGAATATATCGATGTTGAGCCGACGCGCGCCGAGTGCACATGAATAGGGCGGCCACGACCTCCGGGCGGCTGGTCGTTTTCGTCGGCTCCGTCTTTGCGGCGGAGTCGGCGTTCTTCGCCGTCGTGCCCCCGCTGGTGCCACAGCTCGTGCGCGTCGGGCACCTCACGACCACCGAGGTGGGAATCCTGGTGGCCGCGTACCCGGCTGGTGTCCTGCTTGCGGCCATCCCATCCATGGCGCTGGTGGACCGGCGTGGCGTCAGGGTGGCGACTGTGGTGGGCATCGCGGTGCTGGTCGCCGCCACGCTTGGGTTCGGCTGGGGAACCGACCCTCTCGTGCTCGACGCTTCGCGATTCGTCCAGGGAGTCGGTGGAGCGATGGCGTGGGCCGGCGCCCTCGCGTGGTTGACGAGCACCACGGCCAGGGAGCGCAGGGGCTCCGTGATCGGGGGCGCGGTGGGCGCAGCCCTGATCGGCACTGTGATCGGCCCTCCGATTGGAGCGCTCGCCAGCCAGGTCGGCCGCGGTCCGGTGTTCAGCGCGGTGGCGGTCGTGCTCGTGCTGCTCCTGCTGGCCGCGCCACGCGAAGCGCCGGCAGCAGCTCCGCGGCGCGGCTCGGTGCAGGCGATCCTCAAGCTGCTTCGCAGCCGGCGCGCTTCGATCGGCAACGGTTTGCTGCTCGTGATCGGCGTGGTCGGCGGCACGCTCTGGAGCCTGGTTCCGCTTCTGGTCGTCCATCGCGCCGGGGGCGCCGCCGTGATCGCGGCGATCCTGGCCGTCAGCTACACGCTTGCCGCGTTGATGAACGTGTACATCGGCCGTATCTCGGACCGGTTCGGCCGGTTGCTGCCAACGCT
>DATARC010000051.1:0-20077 GCA_036264335.1 Candidatus Dormiibacterota bacterium | reverse complement strand
GCTCTATTCGGAGTTCAGCCTCCGCTGCTGTCGGAGATCAGCCTCATCGCCTTCATGGGATCCGGGTACGCGCTGTTCCGTTTCCGATGTTCGCTGATCCCGCTGGCCGCTCCCTGGCGGGCCGCGGCGGCCATCGCGACGGCGGCCACGGTCGTGGCGTACCTGGCTTTGGGAATCATCCGCTTGGTCGCCTCGGTTCCTCTCGCCTTGAACACGGCCGCAGGCTTCTTGCTGGTCGTTGTCTGGGCGGCTCTGGTGGCTGAGCCAATCGTCAGGTTCTGGATGGTTTCTCGCGGCCTGCCGGCCGTCCAGGCGTGGCGATTGCGATCGCTGAGCCTGGGCTTCGCCGGCATCGTGCTGATCCTCGTGGTGGCCATCGCCGCGGGCTCCCTCGCCAGCAATCCGACCTTTCAAGTCGCAATCGAGGTGATGGCGCTTGTCATCGTTCCTCTTCTGTACGTCAGCTTTTCGCCTCCGTCCTGGCTTCGACGCCAGTGGCGGGCATCGGAGGAGGAAGGACTCCAGGAGTTCATGAACGATTTGCTAGAGCTCAATGCGAGCCCAGCCGATCTAACGGAACGAGCGCTTGATTGGGCGATGCGTCTGGCGGGGGGTGCCGCGATTGCCGCTTTCGATGGCAGCGGCGCCGTGATCGGAGCGCGGAGCCTCGAGCCCGAGCAGGTCGTTGAGCTCCACTCCGCCCTCGCCCACCTGCAGACCTCCGCCAACCTGGTCGCCTTGAGCGGCTCAGAGCGCGCGATCCTCGTCCTTGCGATCCCGAGCCTTGGGGCGGCGGCCCGGCTGGTGATCGTGGCTGGGCCGTTCACGCCGGGGTTCGGCGGCGACGAGTCAAATCGAGTCCAGCAATTCCTCAGCGCCGTGATCGGAGCCCTCGATCGTGCCCGCCTGCTCGAGGAGCTGCGCGTTGCCAATGTCCGGCTACAAGAGGCGGACAAGCACAAGAGCACCTTCCTGGCCAACATGAGCCACGAGCTGCGGACGCCACTGAATGCGATCCTCGGCTTCTCCGAGCTGCTCATCGACTCCAGCAACGGTCAGTATCCTGTCGAGACCCGCACGAGATTTCTGGGTCAGATCAACTCGAGTGGTAAACACCTGCTCGGCCTCATCAACGACATCCTCGATCTGTCAAAGGTCGAGGCCGGCCAGATGGACCTTCGGCTGCAGACGGTTCCCGTGGCAGAGGTTGTCGATGACGTGGTCAGGACTGTCGAGCCGCTCGCTGCACAGAAACAAATTCGCATCGCCATCGAGACAGCAGGCGCCGGTGACATTGAGGCAGACGCGGGAAAGCTCAAGCAGATGGTCCTGAACCTGGCCTCGAATGCAATCAAGTTCACGCCAGACGGTGGCGTTATCACGATCAAAGCCGCACGGCTGAGCGACCATATCGAGCTGTCGATTTCGGATACCGGTATCGGGATCCCAGAGCAGGATCGCCTGCGAATCTTCGAAGCGTTCCAGCAGGTGGATTCCGGCGTCGACCGGCGCCAGCCCGGAACTGGGTTGGGGCTCGCCCTGACCCGACGTTTCGCCCGACTTCACGGCGGCGATGTGCAGGTGCAGAGCGAGTTCGCAAAGGGCAGTACCTTCACGATCAGCTTGCCGCTGCGCACAGAGCAGCGGCCTGCCGCGCAGCCAGTCGTTCCGGCCACCGGTGATACGAAGGACCAACATCGGCCACTTATCCTGGTCGTGGAAGACAACGCGGCCGCGATCGAGCTGATGACGCGAAACCTCGACCGGGGAGGATTTCGGACGGCGGTGGCGCGTTCCGGCACCGAAGCGATTGCGGCAGCGCGGCGGTTGCGGCCGCTCGCGATCACGCTGGACATCCTCCTCCCGGAGCTCGACGGTTGGGAGGTGTTGACGCGGCTGAAGCACGACCCAATCACCAGCTCAATCCCGGTCGTGGTCGTGAGCGTCGTCGACAACCCTGAGCTGGGGATTGCGCTGGGGGCCATTGACTACTTCGTGAAGCCGATCGATGGCGCGGCGTTCCTGAAGAGCCTGAGCCGGTTCAATTTCAGACGGGCGACCGGCCGCGATGAGTTCCGGGTGCTGGTCGTCGATGACGAAGTGGCCAACCGAGAGATGCTGGCCGAGATCCTGGAGCCTGCGGGCTTCACGGTCATGTCGGCCGCGGGCGGCCAGGAGGCAATCGAGATGGCTTCTGATCGCCTTCCGGACCTCGTATTGCTCGATTTGCTGATGCCCGACGTAACCGGCTTTGACGTCGTCGAAGCTCTGCGCGCCAACCACAGCACGCATGACACGCCGATCATGATCCTCACTGCCAAGGACCTGACCGATTCGGACAAGCAGCAGCTCAACGGCCAGGTCTCGACGATCCTCAATCGCCGGTCCACTGGAGCCTCCGACCTGCTGGGCATGCTGCGGCAGGTTGTCAGCGACAGCACGCCATCGCGATGAACGAGCCCGCCCTCGTCCTCCTGGTTGAGGACAATCTTGCGAACCAGATGCTCGCCGTGGCGCTGCTCGAGCGCGAGGGTTACGAGGTCCTCCTCGCCAATAACTCGACTGAGCTGTTCGAGCGGCTGCGGACCAGAAGGCCGGACCTCATCTTGATGGACGTCGGTCTGCCCGGACATGATGGTCTGTTCGTGACGCGCCAACTCAAGTCAAATCCAGATACGGCGGCCATCCCGATTGTGGCTATCACCGCACACGCAATGGCTGGTGACCGCGAGCAGGCCCTGGCAGTCGGCTGCGACGGGTACCTGTCGAAGCCAATCGATACAAGAAGGTTCGGCAGCCAGATCCGCGAGTTCCTTGGCCCTGCCTCCTCGAAGACACGCGCGAATGGCGAACGGGACGCGGGCTGAAATGGGTGGACGCAGCCCCCGAATTCTGCTCGCGGATGACGAGCCCGCGAACCTGCTGCTGCTCGAAGCGTTCCTGAGCGATTCGGGCGAGGTCCGAAGCCTCACCGACTCGCGCCAGATCGAACACGCGTTCATCGAATTCGAGCCGGACATCCTGTTGCTCGACTTGCATATGCCGGCGCCAGATGGACTCGAGATCCTGCGTCGCCTCAGCAGCGCGCGTGCGAGCCTGGGCTTTTTACCTGTGATCGTTCTTACTGCCGACGCCACGAGGATCGCCCGGAACACTGCATTGCTACTCGGCGCGGACGACTTTCTGACGAAGCCGCTGGACCGAGATGACGTCGTGCTGCGCGTGCGCAATCTGCTGCGGACCAGGCAGCTCTACACAGAGTTGGCGGAGTCGAACGAGGCGCTCAATCGCCGGCTTGAGGCCTCAGGATCGGGCAGTTCGGTCGGCGGGTAGCCATCACGACGTTCTGGCCGACCTGGTGAATGAAGTCGGCCGCATCCCGTGAATCTGAGCTCGAAGCCGGAGGCAGCGTAGGAGCCGTCAACGACGGCCCGGCTTACTTCATTCTCGATTGAGACGCAGTCTGAGACCGCCTGGTACTGCTCTTGATACAGGATCCGGGCCATCATCCTCGTCATGAACCGACTCGCAGTCTGCACGGTGGCGGCGCTTGCCGCCGCGTCGATCGCGGTTTCATCAACTGCAACGAGCTCGGGTGGCAGAGCTTGAGCGGCCAGGATTCGGACCCACTTCGGGTTAGGCTCACCCCGATGGCGAACCCGGATGAGCTTGCCGCACGGGCGTTCCGGCGCGCCGACTACGACTTCAGCCAGCTGATGGGACTCCCCCAGGCGCTCATGAGCCGGCCCGACCGCCACGGCGTCAGGCTCCTTATCGCTCCCACCTTTGCGCTCCCGGACGCGGCTCTTGACGCGATTCTCTCGTGGCGCCTCGGCCAGTACCTATTGACTCGTTTCTACGACTCCAAGGTGGTCGCGGACCAAGACCTGACGCGGGAAGACCCGGCCGGCGTGCATGCGTCAGATGTCCACGGCATCGCCATCGATGCGCAGGGCGCATTGCTCACATATATGACGCTGAAGCAGCCCGATGGACTCGAAGGCCACCTCTACGGCAGCCGCGAGCGTCCCTCCCTCCCGTGCGAGGAGGTGCACGGCCGAAACTGGCAGGAGGGCCTTGTCAATGCCGCCGATGTCCCGGCCGAGCAATGTTGGGAGGCGGCCCGGTTCGTCACCGACCAGCGAAGGCGCGACGATCCGCTGATCCATCGCGGCGCGCTGGAGATCGGGCTCGCCGCGGCCCGGCTTGCCTGCAGGCCGGCGTTCTCAAACCGGGTGAGGCTCGTCACGGGGGATCTCGACCCCGAGATCGCCCTTCGAAACCTGCGTTATTTCTTCATCCCGGTCGCGACCTTTGCGCCTCATCACGTGAGCCTGCCTGCCGGTCATCCCCTTCGTCCCCGATATGCCGATCATCCGACGGCACCCTTTCTCGCCGATGTCGCCGACATGGACTGGGCCACATTCGTGCGCTGGGCCGATATCGACCTGGCGCTCAACTCAGGCGAGGAGGAGACCTACGTGCGTTTCCTGCTGCTTCGCCAGTTCGTGAGTGTGAAAGAGTCGTCGCTGAAGGTGCCGAATCAACCCGGTGATGAGTCGCTCTATCCCATCGATGCGCTTACGTCGCCTTCCTCGCTGGCCGCGTCTGATGCGCTGTGGCGGAGCGCCACCGCCGGGGCCATCCCCTGGCAGGCGCTCACCCTCGGTCCCGGCGAGCCGCTGCCTCGCGATCGTGTTTGCTGGATCGTCGAAGGGTTCGCACAGGCACTCACTTACCGCGCCGAAGGCCTCGCCCACCTGGCCGGCATCGGTCCCGAGGTGTGCTTCGTGCCGCAGGAATCGCTGGCCGCGTCGATCGCTTCCCTCGACGCCGCGACCCCCCTGCGTGTGCTGACGACCACCCGAGACGACTTCGAATCGTTCTGGCGGCAGCGCCAATCGGTGTTCGAGACATCGTCCGACAAGCTTTACGGAATGACCGAGATTGTCAGTGCCGCGAAAACCTGAAGACCACCAGGCTTTCTATGAGGAGCTGACCGCCCGTAACCAAGGCCTCATTCCGCCTGAGGTCCAGCGAGCGTTGCGCCAGGCTCGCTTCGTGGTCGCCGGTTGCGGTTCCACTGGAGGCGCAGTTCTGATGCCACTCGTCCGCACGGGCGCCGAGCATCTCGTGCTTCTCGATCCAGGCGAGTACGAGCTGAACAACCTGAACCGCCAGGATGCGAACCTCGCCGACATCCACCGGAACAAGGCGCGCGTGAGCGCGGAAAGGCTGCTCGCTGTCAATCCTTACTGTGCGATCGAGGTCCACGAGGAGGGTGTTGCGCCCGCCACCATCTCCGGGATCATGCGCGAAGGTGATCTCGTATTCGATGCGATTGACGTGACGACACAGGAAGGAATCGACGCCAAGCTCGCCCTGCACGAGGCGGCGGTGGCCAAGCACGTCACGGTGATCACCGCTTACGACATCGCCGCCACGCAGTTCATCGAGATCTTCGATTACCGGCGCGTGCGCAGGCCCCTCGACGGCCGCATCAGGAATCCGGCAGCCGGACCGGAGGCGGTGCTACGCAGCCTGATCCCGCCGCTAGCACTGCCGCGCGAGATATTCGCGGTCATACTCGCGCGACGCCGTGACTCCAACCTGGGCTTTCCCCAGCTCGCAATGACTTCGACGTTTCTTGGCGCGCTGGCGATCGAGATCGTGTTGCGGTTGCTTGCCGGCAAGCCTGTCAGGCGGCGCATCCGCGTCGATCTTGGGGACCTCGCGCGCCCGCCGTTAAGACGGGCTGCAGGCAACGTGCGCACCAAGCTCGAGCTCGCCGATCTCTGGATGAAATTGCGATGACCGACCGCATCAAAGGCCTCACCCTGGCCGATGGGGCGAATGAGTTCGGTGGTTTCATCCCGCTGCTCGAGGCCGCCTGGCGATGGCCGGGTCTGAGGCGCGAGATGACGAATGCGTCTGGTTATGTTCACCACAAGCTGTGGTTCGCGTTCCCGTTCACCGTCGGGATCCTGAGCTGGTGGGAGGACGAGGCAGCCGCTTACCGGTTTGCACACCTGCCGGCGCACCTCGAGTTCTGGGAATGGGCAACGCATCCTGGCCGGACCCATGGTGGCTGGCTGGCCTTTTACTCGTTCGCTCACGGCGGCCCCCTGTGGGGCACTGGCGTGCGTCAGCAGGTCAGATATTTCGGCCGCTTCACCAACGGACCTGACGGCCAGCCCCCAAGAGGCACGCCATCGCAGCGCCGCGCCGCGAAACCACGCGACTGAATGCGCTGCAGTGGGCAGCCGCCATCACTGCGACGGAGGCAATTGCGCGCCGGCTGTCTGGGTCGCGCTCGCGCGCGTGGCTGGGCGCCTACTCGCTCCTCGGCGTCGCTGCGCTGGTCACGGGCATCCCGAAGGCCCGCAGAGAGGCGACTTCGCGGGCGCTCTGGTTTGGTGTCCCCCTGGTGCTCGCCGGCTACCCGCTGGGCTGCGCCCTTCTGCGCCACACTCCATCAGGACCGCCCCCTGACCCGTTGCCAGTGGAGCTTGCGGCGGTCGCCGGCGTCATCGCGCCAGTGGAGGAGCTGACGTGGGGCGGGGTGGTCGAACCGGCGCTGGGCGTACCGGTGACGGCCATTCTGTTTGCCGCCAAGCACGTTGTCATCGACGGCAAGTGGCGGCGGGCGGTGGGGCTTTCGGCCTTTTGGGTCGGCCTCGGCCTCGTACGAAGCCGATCTCCGAAATTGGCGCTTGCCCTGCACGTGGCGGCCAACGCTTCAGGCGTGTTGTTGGGACACCTCAACGGCCAGGACTCGCTCTGAGCAAGGCACGGGTGCCACGGCCGATTGAGCCCGCCGGCTAGGGCTGCGTTTCGCTGGACGATTCGTCCTCGGTCTCTTGCCCGACAGCTTCCTCGCCGTTCTCGATGAGCGGATCGTCGTCGCTCGCTGAGTAGCGATCGCGGATCTCGGCCCCGCCGGTCTCGGAGTCGCCGATCCCTTCGTCGGAGTCGGTCGCCACCAGCTCGCCGGCTTTTCGATCTTCTTCGAGCAGCTGTGAGTAGGCCTGCTGGGCTTCGTCCAGCGTCGGGTACTCCTCGAACTCGGTTCCGGGCGGTACCTCTGCGCCTTCAGTCTCGTCGAGTCCGTGCTGAAAGATGTACGCCGTTCCACTGCTGGGATCCTGGATCAATGAGACGAACCGCTCGCCGCTGAGCTCGGCTCGCTGGGTGGCCTGCCCATCGTTCTCGAGGTCGAACAAGCGGGTGATGATTTGCTCTTCGCTTTTTTCTTCCATTCCTTTAATTCTGGCTGAACCGGACGGCCAGCCACCTTGGGTCGCTACGCTGATATCGCATGGCCACGAGGACAGCCGCGCCTCCACGCTTCGAGCAGTTCTTCGCCCTCAGGCGCACGTACTTTCTCAACAATCTCGCCTTCTCACCCGACAGCCGCCAGATCAGCTATGTGCACGACGGCTCAGGCCTTTTCAATCTCTGGACGTCGCCGGTCGACGGGGGCGCCGCCCGCCAGCTGACCAGCGGCGACGAGGACGCGGTCCGCCACCACCGCTGGACCCCGAGCGGCATCGTTCTCGAGCTCGACCACCTCGGCGCCGAGCAATGGCAGCTGAACGTTCTCCCGCCAGGAGGCATCGGCTGGCCGAGCCCGATCACCGACCGGCAGGACGTCCAGTACCAGGTCGGGCCGGTTGCCGACGACGGGCGCCGGATGCTGTTCGACGGCAACCAGGAGAGGGCGACAGATGTGGCCATCTACCTGCTGGACATCCCGACCGGCCGGTACCGGGTGGTGCTCGACAGGGAAGGACGCCAGTTCTACGCCGGGCCCTGGCATCCCGACGGCCGCCAGGCCGCCGTCGCCGATGTCCGCGGGAACACGGATCAGTTTGTGTTCTTGCTCGACACCGAGACGGGTGAGCTGAGGAACCTCACGCCTCACGAAGGCGAAGAGTCGAACACTCCCATTGGTTTCAGCGCCGGCGGCGACCGCCTGTACAACATCACGGACCGCGGCGCCGAGCAGAGCTTCATCGAAACCATCGACCTCGCCACCGGGAGGCGTGACGCGTACATCCAGTCCGCCTGGGGCATCGAGCAGGTGGATCTGTCTGCTGATCGCCGGCGCATTGCGTACACGATCGACGAGGACGGCTACTCGCGCTTCCATGCATATGACATCGAGGCCGGGCGCGAGCTGCCATTCCCCGAGATGCCGCAAGGGGTGTGCTCGCAGTTCGCGATCTCGCCTGACGGGCGGCTCGTGGGGGGCCTGGTCGCCACAGGCACGCGGGTGTTCGATGTCTACGTGGCCGACATCGATGCTGGTCGCGTCACGCGCATCACCGAGAACTTCCTCGGCGGCATCCCGGAGTCGGAGCTCGTCGAGCCCGAGCTCGTGCACTATCCAACTTTCGACGGCAAGCAGATTCCTGCGTGGCTCTACCGACCGAGGTGGGCAGAGGGCAGCGTGCCGGTCCTGTTGTCGATTCACGGCGGACCAGAGACCCAGGAGCGAACGCATGTCACTCGCAGCTCGTCCTTTTATCAGTACCTGTTGTCGCGGGGTATCGCGGTGCTCGCCCCCAACATCCGCGGCAGCACCGGCTACGGCAAGTCGTTCCAGAAGCTGATCCACCGGGACTGGGGAGGCGATGAGCTCAAGGACATCGACTTCGCCGCCAGGTGGCTGCGGACGCAGAGCTGGGCCGACAGCACGAGAATCGCGGTGTACGGCGCGAGCTTCGGCGGATTCGCAACCTTGTCGGCGATGACACGCCTACCGGATTACTGGCGGTGCGGGATCGACCTCGTCGGGCCCTCGAACCTCGTCACGTTCGCCAAGGCGGTGCCGCCTCACTGGCGCGGATTGATGAAGGAGTGGGTCGGCGACCCCGAAGAGGAGGTCGACTTCTTGATGTCGCGCTCGCCGATAACTTACGTCGAGAACATGAAAGCGCCGCTTCTCGTTTTGCAGGGCGCGAACGACCCGCGGTGCGTCAAGCCCGAGTCGGATCAGATGGTGGAGAGGCTGCGGTCGATTGGCGTCGACGTCGAGTACCACGTGTTCGAGGACGAAGGCCACGATTTCAGCAAGCGCGCCAACCAGCTCAAGGCTTACCGGCTGATCTCCGCCTTCCTGTTCAAGCAGTTCGGCGTATCCGCCGACTAACTGCTGCTGGTGACCACGTTCACCCTGACCTGGAAGGTGTAGCGCCCGTCGCTTGAGGTGGCGTCGACGCGAGCCGCGCCCTCCTGTCGCGCGGTGAACACTGCGACTGGCCGAGCTCCCGCTGACGGAGCGCCGTCCAGGCTCAAGACGCTGGGGTTGCTCGTTTTGAAAGTGACGCCGGGCCACTCCGAAGAAGGCCAGGTCGACAGGTCCACAGTCAAATCGCCGCCGGTGTTGACATAGGCTTCACTGCCATCGTCAGCAGGGGTCACCGTCACATGGGCGAACTGGTCCTGGCCGCCATTCCCGATTCCTGGCCCCCCTGCTGCCGGCAGACCGATGTTCAAAGCAAACAGGAGCGCGGCCATGATGCACGCGTAACCGACCCACGTGATGGTTCGAGTCCGAGACGCCGGACTCGAGAAACCAGGAAGTCGCATCGCGAGGTTTCCGATGTTGAAGATGACCGCCAGCCCGATCAGGATGCCGATGAGGATGAGGACGTTCGCGATGAGCTCTCCGTACAGGACGAATTGCACGCCTTGCCGGTTGCCGAGCCCTGGGGGCGCCTGGAGGAGTGTCGCGACAGAGAAGATGCTGGTCATGACGCCGAACCCGTAACGGAGCGCAAACAGGATCAACACGATCCCGACGATGCCGCTGACCCCTTGCGGCATCGCGCGCGTCCGCAGCTGCATGACCTCATGCTCGGCATGGTCCAGCTCGCCGAGCGACGGAGCCGGCGAGCCCTGGGCGAGCGCGGCGCCGGCGCGCCTGACCTCGGCCCCCGAAGGCGAGCCGGGTGGCTGGCCGGAAGTGTCCGCCCGGCCACTCTCCGAATCGACCGTCCAGATCGCTGCCGGCACCACGGTCGACGCCACCAGCCCAGGTGTGGTCAGCTCCGCAGCCGCAGCCACCTGGACCACGACGACGCCTGGACGGACCCGTCGCTGGATCGCGTTTGGACGCCAGTTGGCCTCTGCCCATGCGGCCGCGGCGGCGGCCGCCGAGCGCGGGTCCTGGCCCGGGCCGGAAAAGATCAGGAAGGCGGGCGTGGCGCCTTGCTGGCGGTAGGCGATCCGGGACGAGTTGCCCGCGAACGATGCGAACCGCGAGTCGGTCGGGCCGGCCAACCGGTACCGGCTGCGTGGCAGGATTCGAACGAGTGCCGTGCGGGCCAGGTCCTCGACTGAAAACGCCACGGTGCGCCGATCATAGGGGCGCCGGCCGCTCTATCGGCCGCATTACGCGGGTTCCGAGCTAGGTAACAGGCAACGGGTCCAATGGGCCACGGCGTCGAGCATCTGGACCAGGGCCGCCTGCAAGGTCCTCGGCAAGCGCGTCCATCAGCAACCCGTCGTGCCAGGTGCCATCTGATCCGCGCTCGTACATGCGCATGATCCCCACCGGCCGGAAGCCAACCTTGCTGTAGCACTTGATGGCGGCGGCGTTGTCCGATGCGGGGTCGATCACCAGCCGGTGGAAGCCCCGGTCAGCCGTCAGGTGCCGGGCCAGCGTGCGGATGGCATCCGTGCCGACGCCCCGACCGTGCACTGCCGGGTCCAGGTAGATGTCGATGCTTGCATGGCGGTAGTCGGGCTCGGTCTCCGCGCTCCATTGAATCGCGCCCACGACGCGGCCGTCGAGCTCGATCGCCAGCGTCGTGGCATCGGGATCCGCAAGGTCTGCCGCGACCTCGGAGGCCATGTCGGCACCACCCCGCCACCAGCGGAACACCTCGGGCGTGGAGCGAATCGCGGCCAAAGCCGGAACGTCGGCGGACGTCGCCGGCCTCAGCGATACCCTCGTGCCGCGGAGCGTGCTTTTCACTAGCTGCCTCCTGCGGCCGATTCCTCACGCAACTTCTCGATCACCTGCATGAAAGCCTCGTAAGGTTGCGCGCCGAGAACGAGGTAACGCCGGCCGAAGATGTGGGCGGGTATGGCATTGATGCCGACCGATTCCGCCAGCCGGCGGTTTTCATCGATGACGTTCTCGTAACGCCCTTCCTCGATCGCCTGGCGGAGCTCGAGCGGATCGAGGCCGACCTCGGTGCCTATGCGTACGAGATCGTCGACGTCCTCGAGCTTGGCGGTCAGCTCCCAGTGCGCCTTGAATAGGGCGTGGTGCATCTCGGCAAACTTGCCGTTCTCGCGGGCAAACTCAGCCGCCCCCAGCGCCCGTCGCGAGTTGATGAGCACGTCACGTTGCTTCATTACAAGCCCGACCTCGTCCGCAATGTCGTCGAGGCGGCTGCGCATCTGCAGCGAGCGAGCGCGGCCGAAGTAGGCTTCGCGCGGAATCCCATCCGCCGGCGTTTCCGGGTGCAGCTCGTAAGGGAGCCATGTCAGGTCGACCAGTCCTTCTCTCTCCAGCCGTTCGACCCTGACCGAGTCGATGTAGCACCAGGGTCAAACGTAGTCGGAGAAGATGACCAGGTCTGCGGCCGCCGGGGTGGTACTCATCAGAACCAGCCTAACGGGGCGGCGGGAGCGACACGATGACGGCGGCCACGGCGATCACGGCGGCCAGCGCTGCGAGCTCCCACCGCCGGCGGCCGAGCCGAGCCATGTAAAGGGCCACGGCGACCAGCGGCAGCTTGACGAGCAAGCCCTGGCCGTAGTTCGTGCTCATCAAGTCCCGCAACTGGCCGAAGTGCAGGAGCGCGAGCGCGATCCCGCTGAGGATCATCAAGGCCGCGGTCGAGATCGCCACGCGGCCGAACCCGCCGGCCGGAGCGATCATGTAGGCCGCCAGGCCGCCCACCCACGTGCCCATGGCGAAGACATGCACCGCGTTGAGGGAGAGCCCGAGGGGCTGAGGCAGTGCAGGAATCGCGTGCGCCGCCGTGGCGTCCACCAACGCGAGCGCCGCTCCGAGTGCCGGCACCGACCACCGCAACCACGGTGCCGGCTTCAGCGCTCCGAGCACCGCCCAAAGGGCGAGGGCCGCTGCAAGCCGCAGGCCCAGCACACGCCCGAACGGCGACGCCAGCGCGCTGGTCAGCGCATCGCCATCAAACGTCTGGGCGGGATCGAGGCTGGCGGTCTGCGCCAGCAACGCCAGGGGCTCGGCGATCACCAGCAGCGCGACTCCGACGCCGGCCAGCCGGAGCGGCCGCGAATCGTGCGCGACGAACAGGCAATAGATTGCGGCGCCAATGCCCAGGGCGTAGCCGCCGAAATGGAGCCACCGGCTCAGCGCCTGCAGTGCGAGGCCGACAGGCGATACCAGGCCGAGGTCGCCCCCGCCCAAACCAGGCGCCCGCACCGGGCTCGAGTGTCCGACGTTGAACGTGAACTCGCCACGCGAGGGATGAGTGTCGGTGGCGATCACGGTCCAGATCACCGCATACGTCCCAGCCGTCGAGCCGGTCAGCGCCACTGACAGCCGCCGGCCATCAGACTGCGCAGGTCCGCTCTGAGCCAGCGCGCCGTCCGGCCCGTAGACGCTGATGCCCCTGCCCGCCGGCGTGACCGGCTCGGTGAACAGCAGGTCCACGGAGGCCGGCGTCGTAGCGAGGGTGACGCCGGGCGCAGGGTTCGATGTGACGAGCTGGGCGTGGGCCGATGCGCCGATGGGTAGGAGCGCCAGCACGGCTCCGACGGTTCCTCCGAGAACGATGCGCCTCAGTACGAGGGAGCGGGGACCGGCGCTGAGATCGCCTGCGGCCCGCGGGCGCGGCTGATCCGGATGACCAGGCCGGCGGCGAGCAGGCAGAGGAGGCCGGAGGTCATGAAAGCCAGCTGGTAGTCGCCGAAGTAGGTCCTGACCGCGCCGGCGCCAAAGGCTGCCGCGGCCGCGCCGAGCTGGTGAGACGCAAAGATCCAGCCGTAGACAACGCCGACGTTCCGCTTGCCGAATGTGTCCGCCGCGAGCGCCACCGTCGGCGGAACCGTTGCGACCCAATCCAGGCCGTAGAAAACGATGAAGAGGATCAGCCCGAAGTACTGCAGGCCGAACGCATAAGGAAGGAAGAGCAGCGACAGCCCGCGCAGCCCGTAGTACCAGAAGAGGAGCCAGCGCGAGTCGACGCGGTCGGTCAGCCACCCAGAGATCATCGTGCCGGCGACATCGAATATGCCGATCACCGCCAGTAGGCTGGCGGCCGTCACCTCGGGCAGGCCGTGGTCCATGGAGGCCGGGATCAGGTGGGTCCCGATCAGCCCGTTGGTGCTGGCGCCGCAGATGAAGAAGCTCACCGACAGCAGCCAGAAGTTGCGGTTCCGAACGCCCATGGCGAGACCGCCCAGCGCGGCTCGGACGGGGTTGCGCAAGGGCGGCGCCGGCTCATCAGCTTCGGTCGCGCCGTAGGCGCGTAGGCCGATATCCGCCGGCCGGTCGCGCATCAAGAGAATGACGAGCGGAACACCGATGAGCGCCGACCCGGCCACCAGCAGAGCTGAAGCCCGCCAGCCCACATTGACCGCCAACCACGCCAAAGCGGGGAGGAAGATCAGCTGCCCGGTGGCGCCGGCTGCGGTGAGCGCGCCAACCACGAGCCCTCGCCTCTGCACGAACCACCGGCTGGCGACGGTCGCGGCGAGGACGCCGGCCATTGACCCGGTGCCGACGCCGACCACGACCCCCCAGAGCAGGTCGAGCTGCCAGGGCTGGCTCATGAAGACGGTCAGCGCCGATCCGGCAGAAACCGTCATCAGCGCTCCGACCACGACGCGCCGGACTCCAAAGCGCTCCATCAGCCCGCCGGCGAAAGGCGCGAAGAGGCCGAACAGCACCAGGTTGATCGAGACCGCGACCGAGATGGTGGCCCTGGACCAGCCGAACTCCTGCTGAAGGGGCACGATCAGCGTGGCCGGCGTGGACCTGAAGCCGGCCGCGGCCAGCAGCGTGATCCACGTGACCACGGCCACGACCCAGGCGTAGTGAATCCGTCTCATCAGAATCGAAACGCCGGGCGCGCGGGCGCCTATTCCGCGGAGGCCGGTTCTCGGGCCGGGTCGTTCTCCGGCAGAACATCGCAGGCCCAATCCGATCGCTTCCAGTCAGGCACGGGCGGACGCGCGGTCTTCTTGGGCACGAACTTGGAGCGCTCGACGAGCGTGTAGTGGTGGATGTAGCGCGGGCAGTTCGGGAACACCTCGCGAACCCTCACGCGCACGATGAACTGCGCGTACGGGTACGCCGTCATCAGCTCGTCGTTCTCGTCGATGGTCGCGGTGCCGTTGACGCGCATCCGGTAGCGGTGCTCGAAATCGACGAAGAGCATGCCGACCTCGCCGGTCGCCAGCGCGTTTCCCATCGACAGGTACATGCCGTTGCCGTCGTAGTTCGGAAAGGCCAGGGTGCGCTCGTCGAGCACCTTCACGAATCCCGGGTCCCCTCCTTTATATGAGCAGTTCGGCCTGCCTTGCGGGTCGACCGTGGCCAGGAAGAACATGTCCCGGGCGGCGATGAACTCCGCGTCGCCTGCGTCGATGACCTCGTGGACGATTCGCTCCTCGATCCGGTCGGCCAGGCGGCGCGTGTCAAAGCGGTCCTGCAGCCGGCGCTGAGCGTCGTGGTAAAGCTGCGTCACCAGCGCAGTCTAGGCGACCAGAAACCAGACGGCTAAGGCGGAGTCAGATCACAAGACCCGGATGTTCGTGCCCGTTCTGGTGGTCCTGAGCCATAGGTGCCACCTCGGGCTCGAGAAGGGCGTCGACGCCGGGTACGACAGGTGCGTTTAGGAGCGCGCCAGCGATCTTGCTCAAGGTCTCGTTGGTCACCTGGCGTCCGCGCCGGGCGCCGGAAATGGTCGATGGGCTGCAGCCAGACGCCCTGGCGAGGTCGGTGGCGCTCCAGCCACGTCTTGCGAGCTCGCGGTCGATGCGGGTCGGGTTGATGCGCACTCCCATGGGGTTCGACTCGCATTACCGAGCCGGGTTACAGAAACCGGCAGCGACAGTCCCTGTGCGCGTATGTTCCGCTCGACGTGCGGACCCTGCGCCTGTCAGAGCGTCAATGGCGGATCTACCTGGCCGTCTGGCTGGTCGCGCTGGCCGCGGTCGTCGGCGTGGCCGCCGGCTTCATCGCGCCGAAGCTGCTCGAGCGACCCGCGCCGGCCACCCTGATCGGCGACATCGTGCTGAACCCGCCGGTGGCCGCCCCGTCCTTCACCCTGCAAGATCAGAACGGCGCCGCCGTGTCGCTCGCGCAGTTGAAGGGGAGGGTGGTCGCTCTCACCTTTCTCGACACGCAGTGCCTTTCACTTTGCAAGCTGCAGGCCAGCCTCATCGGTGGTGTTCAGGCGGACCTCGGAGCGAGCGTGCCTCTGACCGTGGTCGTGGTGAGCGTCAGGCCTGAGGTCGACACCCCTGCCGCCATCAGCACATTTGCCGCCGCGCACGGATTGAAACAGCCGTACGCGTGGCTCAATGGATCGAGGCCACTGCTGACGGCGGTTTGGGATGACTACGGGATCACCGTTCAGCCGGCGGCGGTCGGCGACCTCGCGCACAGCTCCGTGATCTTCCTGCTCGACCGTCACGGAAATGAGCGCGTGGAGTTTGCGGACGTGCCGGATCCCACGTGGATGGAGAACGACATCAAACTCCTCGCGAGGAGCTGAAACCGAGGTCTTGCCGGCTGACCCAGCTCACGTCTAACCCTGTCCATTCAGGGACACGGCTTTCCGTTCAGCGACCTCATCCGAACGAGAGCTGCAAGAAAATTCGGACAATTGCGCACAATTTTGCCCATTTACAAGCATTCGCCTGACTGATATGTTCCGCCCGTAGTGGTAGCCCAGCAAACTCCACGAGTGGGCGGGCGTCTGGCCATCGTCGTGCTGGCATTGGCCGTGATCCTGGTGCTGTTGACAGGTTTTCTCGTCAGCTTCGTCTTTCACTTTCCACCGACGCTGACCGCGCAGCCGACGTCAGTTGGCAATGGCGTCACCATCCACCTGGAGACCGTGGCGGCGGTGCAGGACGCGATCGCATTCCCGAGGCCGGACGATCCCCATCCCACCTGGGTCAGCTACCTGCCGACGACTATCTTGAAGGTGCCGGCAAACTCGGTCGTAACGATCTCGATTGACCAGGAGGACGGCGCCTCAGGCCTTCGCAATCCCTACTGGGGAAAGGCTCAAGGGATCATCGGCGGCACATTCCACATGACCTACTTCGATGGCAACGGAGCCCCGCAGGCCGGGGACTTCAACGCGATCGACCCGACCACTCTCGCGCACAGCTTCGCCATCCCCGACCTAGGTGTATTCGTACCGCTCCAGGGCATCGCCGATGCCGCGCCGGCGGGCAGCCACAACGAGATCACCTTCTCGTTCAAGACCGGAAAGGCGGGCATCTTCCGCTGGCAGTGCTTTGTGCCATGTGGAGCGGGCAGCATTTACGGCAACGGGAACGCGATGTCGACCTTCGGTTACATGCACGGCGTGCTCATTGTCCAGTAACCCCTCGTCCAGTAACCCCTCGCGAGGAGCCGATCGCACCCACGCTCTTCGACTGCTCATCGCCTGGGCTGTGCTCAGCGTCATCGGAGTCTTCGTCGCCATGCAGGTTCATCTACCGCCTGGCGACCAGTCCACGCAATCCGTGGACGAGACCTCGCTGCTGGACCTGATGCTCGTCATCTCGACGCCGGTCTTCATCGGAGTGGTGCTGTTCATCCTCTACTCGGTCTTCGCGTTTCGCCAGACGCGCGGAGCCGTGGTCGATGGTCCGCCCAGCTACGGAAACTTCCGCCTTCAGGTGGCCTGGGTCGCGATCACGGCTGTGATCGTCCTGATCCTTGCCGTCATCGGGATCAACGGCCTGCAGAACTCGTCTGCAGAAACGAGCTTCGCATCGAGCCAGGGCGCCCTGGGTACCACGGGCTCGGCTACCGCAGCAGGCAGCCGGCTCCAGGTGCAGGTCATCGGCCAGCAGTGGTGGTTCACGTACCGATTCCCGGACTATGGCGGAGTCGAATCACAGCATCTGATGCTGCCCGTCGACACCAACATCGAGTTCCACGTGACCTCGACTGATGTCCTTCACTCGTTTTGGGCCTATGAGCTGGGGATCAAGGCTGACGCCAACCCTGGCGTCGACAACATCACGTACGTGAGCACAGCTCGCACGGGATCGTTCACTGTGAGGTGCGCGGAGCTCTGTGGCCTTTGGCACGGCCACATGGCCGATACCAACGGAGCCGTGGTTTCGCAGGCTGACTTCGCGACCTGGATCGCCCAGGTGCAAAAGGACAATGCCGGCCTGAAGCTGCCGCCTTACTCCCCGATTTACTTCCCGCACCCACCGGTCAAGGGTTCCTGACGATGGCTGTGGCACCCATCGTCGACGAAGGTCCTGCGATCATTCAGACGAGCGAACGCCGAATCGTCATCCCGACGAACATCATCACCGCGATCGTGCTCGCCGTTTTCGGCTACTGGATCGGAGAGCAGCTGGGCAACAGCTTCATGCTCAACGACGCCCAGAACACCGGGGTGCTGCTCGGGTACTCGTTCGCATCGATCCTGTTCCTGGTCGGCATCGGATTCGCCAACTACCCCCTGGCACGGCTGTTCGGCTGGCGCGTTACCCCGCAGCCCGCCGGCGACGATCACACCGGCGCCTGGCGGTACCTCAACCTCAGCCTCGATCACAAGGTGATCGGCGTTCAGTACCTCGTCGCGATGCTGATGGCGATGCTGTTCGGCGGCATCGGGGCGATGTTGATCCGCACGGCCCTTCTGGTCCCCGACCCTCCGATCGTGGCGCCCGACAAATATCTGACCCTGGTCAGCATGCACAGCGTGATGATGATCTTCGTCGCGAGCGCCGCCATCGTGGGGCCGTTTGGAAACTTCTTCGTCCCATACATGATCGGCACCAACCGCATGGCGTTCCCGCGCCTCGAGGCCCTGTCCTTCTGGCTCGTGCCGCCGGCGATCATCATTCTCCTGGCGGCCCCGATCTTCGGCGGATTCCAGACCGGCTGGACCGGGTATACGCCACTCGCGGAGCAGGCGGACCAGGGCTTCGACAGCTACATCGTCGGCTTCACCCTCATCGGCCTTGCGCTGGTCGTGTCTGGCGTCAACATGCTGACGACGATCATCAGGCTGAGGGCGCCGGGGATGACCTGGACGCGGCTGCCCATCTTTGTCTGGGGCGTTTTCTCCGCTTCGATCCTCGGCACGTTTGCGGCGCCGATTCTCGCCGCCGCCCTCGTCATGCAAGCGCTGGACAGGACGATTAACACCACGTTCTTCGTCTCAGCTGCCGGCGGGAGCCCTTACCTGTGGGAGAACCTGTTCTGGTTCTTCGGCCACCCTGAGGTGTACATCTTCATCCTGCCTGCTTTTGGCATCGTCCTCGAGCTGCTTCCGCACTTCTCCCGGAAGCCGCTGTGGGGATACCGCACGGCAGTCGTGGGGTTGCTCGGCGTGACGCTGCTCAGCTGGTTTGTCTGGCAGCACCACCTTTTCATGAGTGGCATCGCTCCCGCCATCCGACCGTTCTTCATGTTCTCAACCGAGATGATCTCGATCCCAACCGGCATCGTGTTCCTGGTTGCTTTCGGAACTCTGTGGCGGGCGCGCATCTCGATGACCGTCCCGATGTTGTTCTGCCTCGGCTTTCTCTTCAACTTCCTCATCGGCGGGTTGTCGGGGGTGTTCCTGTCAGACGTGCCGAGCGACGTCACCCTGCATGGCAGCTACTTCTCGATGGCGCACTTCCACTTCACCATCGTCGGTGGCGAGATCTTCGCCATCATCGCGGCCATCTACTACTGGTTCCCGAAGATGACTGGCCGCATGCTCAATCAGACGCTCGGCAAGATCCACTTCTGGTGGATGATGATCGCCTTCAACCTCGCTTTCATGCCCCTCTTTGCGGTCGGCCTTCTTGACATGCCGCGTCGAGTGTCGACTTACTCCGTGAACCTGCAGACCCTCAATGATTGGGTGTCCATTTGGGCCTACATCCTGTTCGCCTCGATGCTGTTCTTTGCCTTCAACGTCATCTGGTCGTGGTTCTTCACCTTCAAGGTGGCGCCGGCGAACCCGTGGAACGTGCGCTCCATCGAGTGGCTGCTGCCGACCCCGCTCGGCCGCCGGAACTTCGAAACGATCCCGGTGTTCACAGGCGGGCCATATGACTATGGCAACCCTGGTGCGAAGCCCGTGGCAGATCTTGGAGGGTCCGGCGATTCCAGCCTGCGCGGCCTCGGCGCCGAGCCGGTTCCCTCATGAGCCAGCACTCTCCGCACTCCCGCGGCCTGCCCAACCTCGTGGCTGCCGCACCTGAGTGGTCGGCTGACGTAGACGCCCGTGTCAGCAGCGTCGGCATGTGGATCTTCATCGGAGCCAACGCGATGCTGTTCGTCGCGTTCTTCTTCGCGTACTTCTACCTCCGGTCGCTGAACAACGGAAACGACTGGATGCCCGCCTGGGTTGTGCACCCAAATCGTCGCATCGCTGGGATCATGGTTCTGCTGCTCGTTGCCGGCGCCGCCCTCGTCTGGCTTGGGGCCCGCTCGGCTGCCAGGACGCCTGGGTCCGCCCGCAGGCTTTTCTTGCTCGCGCTCCTGGCGCTGCTGGTCTACATCGGGTTCCAGGTTTACGAGTTCAAGCACCTCGGGTTCGATCCGCAGTTCGGCGGCGGCTACGTCAGCGTCTTCGTTGGTTTGAAGGGCGTGCTGATGGCCGAGGTCGTCGGGGCGCTCATCTGGCTCGGCACGCTCACCGCGCAGGCGAGTCCGATCGGGGACACGACGGCGAGGCCGGCCTCAGCCGCCGCGTTCGGCAACTTCATGGTGATGCTCGCCGTCGTCGGCGTGGTCGCTTACCTAGTCCTGTATTTCCTCTGAGATGCCCCTCGGCCTAGGGGTGCTCTCGTGGTGGCCGTTCGAACCGGTCGTGATCATCGGTGTCGAGCTGGCGGCGGTCCTGTACTGGATCGGCGGGATGGGCGC